>JBANFR010000233.1:0-3133 GCA_037975925.1 Verrucomicrobiota bacterium | reverse complement strand
AGGGAAACACTTCCTCTTCGATGAACTCTGCAAAAAGCGGGGAAAGCGTGTCGTATTCGCGGCCGCGCTCGTGTCCTTGGGCGTCGCCTCCGCCGTTTTGGATCATGACGGCGACGAGTTGGGGAATCCGTTTTTGGGCGATGAGATTGTCGAGGAGGCGGGCGAGGTTTTTATCGGGTTTTCCGAGGCCGGGACCGTCGTGGGTGACCAGCACGGGAGTCTCGCTGCCCTGTTTGTAACCGGCTGGGATGTAAACGGTAATTGTGCGTTTGTAATCAATCTCGTGGGTTTGCACGATCAACGTTTTGGGATTGTTCGGGTCCACCACGCCGAATTCCTTACGGGCAATCCCGGGGTTGAATCGTTTGCATTCCTTGGAATCCATCACGAACTGCTCGAGGCGTCCCTCGGGCACGCCCTCCATGGGTTTCGTTTCTGGAGCGGCCACGTATTCCGGGCCGACCACGTAATCGCCGATGCTGTGGACGGGGGGAACGGCGCCGGGCTGGCCGTCGAGGCGTTCAAACTTGGGGGCCTCGGGGGCGTCCCAAGCCCGGGTGGGGGGCTGTGGGCGTGGGGGCCGTGGAGCGGTGGCAGCGGGTTGGCTGGCGGGGGGCTGGGGGTTTTGGGCGTGGGAATGCGGAGTGAGGCCGAGCGCGAGGGCAAGCAGCAGGAGGGCGGGAGGGGTTTTCATGGATAAGCTGAATTGTTTTGGGGACCCCGCAAGCGCGAGGCGGTTACGAGGAGCCGGGGTAGACGACTCGGGCATCGAGGGATTCTTAGTCGGAGTCGTGCGGTCGTTCAGACGTGATTGGATCTCAGAATCCACAAAATCCGAACGCAAATTTGGAATCCGGGCGGCTGGTAGGAGCGTCTGTTTGGGGCGATGAAACGACTGTTTGGAAAACACCCCCTGCGATCGAGGGGAATTGCGGGGTTGAGACAAGGGGAGGAGTTGGCCACCCCAAAACCTTTCTTTCGATATGAACTGCTCTCTTCGGTTTCTTCTCTGCGTCTTTGCTGGCTTATGGCTGTTTGGCGGGGTTTTCACTGCCGAGTCCCAGGGTTCTGCGACCGCGGTGCCTTCGGGGGATCTCCAGCGTGTCGAGTGTGTCGAGACGCCGAAAACCATCACCCTGTCCAACGAGCGGGTGCGCTTGGTGTTGAACAAGGAGAGGGCCACGCTCGATTCCTTGCAATCGGAGGGGCGTGAGCTGCTGCCCGGGGCCGCAGCGGGGTACGTCCAGATTGCGTTTGAAAGCAATCAAGACCGGGTGCCAGTGCGATGGGAGGCGAAGCGGGTTCGGAGGGAGGCCGGCTTGGCAGAGATCGCCTTTGTAAACACCAGCCCGGAGTGTCCGCTCGATTTTTCCGTCCATTACATTCTGCGTTCCGGGGACCCGGGTTTTTACGTGTATCTGGTCTGGGGACATGACACCGCACGCGTTCCCAGGAAGGTGACTTTGGCGCAGTACAACTACGCTTTGCGGATTCATCCCGCGGTTTTCACGACCTCCGCCGTGGATGACGAAAGGATCCTTCGCTTTCCGGCGGCCGGGTCTTTGAAAAAGAGCCAGCTGGTCATGGATGCCACCTACCGTCTTGCGGAGGGCGGTTTTTATTCGAAGTACTTCCACGCGGCTGAGCGGGACGAGAAACACCGGGTTCACGGGGCGATGAGCGACGATGGTTGGGGGTTGTGGGTGGTGATGCCCAGCCACGAGCATCTCAATGGCGGGCCGGAACACCAGGAACTGACCGTGCACCAGGCGGGGGACAGTCATGTGCTTCTCTACCATGCGGCTGCAGCTCATTACGGAGCCGGGGTGCTCCGGTCCGACCCAACCGAGGCTTCGTGGAGAAAGGTTTCCGCGCCGTGTTTTATTTATCTCAACCGGGGAAGTTCCCACGAGGCGCTTTGGGCGGATGCCAAGCAAAGGGCGGAGGATGAGGAAAAGCAGTGGCCTTATCCGTGGTTGGATCCGGAGGCGTTCGCGGGTGGGCGGGGGACGGTTTCGGGAAGGGTTGTCAGTCAGGCAGGAGGGGAGACTGTGGGGGCGGCGCGTGTGATTCTGGCGGCGCATGAGGAGGAGCATGGTCCCCTTGCCTGGCAGCAACAGTGGCGGGGATACCGGTTCAGTGGCTGGGCGGCTGCGGATGGAACCTTTCAGATTCCGAAGGTGCGCCCGGGTTTGTATGATCTGTTTGTGTGGCAGGCGGGCAAGTTCGGGTGGTTTTGTAAATCCGGGGTTCGCGTGGAGCCGGGGCGTTGTGAGGACGTGGGAGAGTTGCGCTGGGATTCTCCGAAGCCGAGGCAGCGCCTTTGGCAAATCGGCCGCCCGGATCGTTCGGGGGGCGAGTTTGGCTATGCCGAGCAGTTTCGCCAATGGGGGCTCTGGGATCGGATCGCGAGGGAATGCCCAGGCGGGGTGCGCTTTGAAATCGGAAAAAACACGGAGCGAGACTGGCCCTTCCTGATGAGTGTGACGCAGGCTGCTGATTTTCAGTGGATGGAACCCGACTGGCAGGTGGAGTTTGAGGTGAGCCGGAAATGCGCGGGCAAAGCATTCTTAACCTTGGGCCTGGCGGGCTATGAGGGAAGGCGCGGGCGACTGCGCGTATTCCTCAACGGTCAACCCGTCGGGGAAGTCGGGGGGCTTGTCTCGGATTCCGCCGCCCACCGCAGCGGGATTCATGGCGCCTACCAGGAGCGTGAGTTGGAATTTGAGGCGTCCTGCCTCCGGGAGGGGAAAAATACACTGTCGTTTCGATTTCCCACGGCCGGTTCGGTAGTTCCAAAAACTCTCGGGAGTCCGGCCGAGGCGATTCTTTGGGATGCGTTGCGTTTGGAGGTTCAGGACTGAGTTTGTGTGGTGCGGTCTGTGGTGCGCTGAGGGCCGGGTTGCGAGAAAACCGGAACGGCTGGGTGGACACCCGGCTCTCGGGTGTTTGTTTCATGCAAACGAACGGTTGGAAAATGCCGGCGAAGGGAAACTCGTGTTTCCGGGTTTTCATCGGGGAGTATCTCGCATCCCTCTGGTCTTCCCCGGCTGGCTGTCCGATGCCGGCGAGGGAGGCATCCCCTCTGAAGTTTATGAAACACCTTTTTTTGTGCCTGCTGGCGCCGGTTGCC
>JBANFR010000232.1:0-3166 GCA_037975925.1 Verrucomicrobiota bacterium | reverse complement strand
TCGTGCGGATTATGCGAGCACGGCTTCTCCAGATACACATGCTTCCCCGCGCTCATCGCCAGAATCGCCGCAGGCGCGTGCCAGTGGTTCGGCGTCGCGATCGACACCGCGTCCACCGACTTGTCCTCCAGCGCCTTCCGGAAATCCGCCAGCGGAGCGGGGGACTGCCCCGTCGCCTTCGCCACCGCCGCCGCGGAGGAAGCCGCGCGCTTCGGGTCCGGGTCGCACACATGCGACACCTCCACCCCCGCCAGCTTCCCGAGCGAAAGCGCGTGCGAACTCCCGCGGCTGCCCATCCCGATAACGGCCACGCGCACCTTCCGCGCCGGCGCCCCGGCGGAAAGGAAAGCTGGAAGAGCGAGCGTGGAGAGTCCGAGGAAAGTGCGGCGTTTCATAGCGTGGTGATGCCCGCCTTGATGCACCGCCCGCCCCACAGCCGGCAAGGCTCAATCGAGCCAGCCGCCCCGTTTCGAAACCGACAAATTCCGCCGCATATCCGATTGTGTCACAAGCGCGGTGAGCAAATCGGAGTGGGGATTTGCCTTTGGCGGTCTTACGGCTCCTAATCCCCGTATGGCGTGCAGCGCCATCCCTGAGTGAACGATGTCCCAAGGTCGTGCGGCTTTGGTTGCTGCTGGGCAGCAAACGGGGATTAGGAAATCCCCGCTCCGGACGCAGGCGTGTTTCTTTCAACCAACCGGCTCGGCACGGGGAATCGCTAAAACTCCGCGCTTGCCAAAGCTACGTCTCTCCTTACAGTCACGGCCCATGCGCCAGAGTCCCGTCCATCGCATGCTTTTCTGTCTTCCAGTTCACCTTACCTATCGCCGGGGTGGTGCTTGGCTGCGTCGCTCGGGGTGGCGGTTTTTGACCTGTGGAGGGAGTTCTCTCCGGTCTGGAGGGAACTCTGTCCGGCTTGGAGAATACTCTCTCCGCCTCGGACAATACTCTCTCCGTCGTGGAAAAGGTTATTTCAGGGCGGATAATACTCTCTCCGTCGCGGACAGAGTATTGTCCGGAGTGGACAGAGTTTTGTCCGGAACGGAGGGAGTTCTCGTTGGGGGTGGAGAGAGTTATGTCCACCGTGGAGGGAGTTTTCTCCAGAGCGGACAGAGTTCCCTCCGGTGTGGCGAGAGTTCCCTCCGCCGGGGAAAAACGGGCTTTTACAGAGAAAACGACCGTTTTCGGGCCGGAAACCAGCCCGTCCATGGCGGAAACCACGCTCTTTAATACCGACCTGACTTTATGCCTCCAACCAAAGCCACCTGGGGTGGAACGGACTCCCAGGGCAACCCTCTCCGATGGGACCAACCCGGACTTGTCTGGGGTGGCGACATCCCAGAACCAAAAAACAAAAGAAAAACCATGCAACTACGCGTCAATCTCGGGTTTGCGAATGCGCCCGACCACACCCTCGAAGAAATCGCCGGAGCCGTATCGGAAAACCTGTACGGCGACGCAGCCTACCCGACTCCGCCTGTGACCCAGGCGGCTTTGGATGCCAGCCTCACGGCATTTACCAACGCCATCGCCGTGCAGGCCCAGGGCGGCACGGCAGCGACGGCGGATAAACATAACAAGCGGGAGGCGTTGATAGGTCTCCTGCGTCAACTCGCCGGTTATGTACAGGAAACCCACGGCAACGATATGGCCGTGCTGCTTTCCAGCGGATTCGAAGCCGTGAGCACCAACCGCGCAAGCTCGCCACTGGCAAAACCACGCATCAAAGACATCCTCAACGGCAACAGCGGCCAGCTCATCCTGCGCGGCACGCCGGTGGCCAACGCCCGCTGCTTTGAGGTGCGCTACGCCGCCATCGGCGCAGGCGGCGCGCCCGGCCCATGGCAAAGCGCGGGTCTCATCACCAACAGCCGCAGCATGCCCATCAACGGCCTCACGCCGGGCACGATGTATGTCTTCCAAATCCGCGCAGTCGGCGGCTCGACCGGCTACTCCGATTGGAGCGACGCCGTGCAGCACATGAGCTTGTAAAAAACCTGCCCGCATCGCGGACACGACAGGAGGGCGGCGGAAGTTGGAAAACCGCCGCCCTCTTTCATTTTGAAATGCGACGGGGTTATGGGCGGTTCGCGGCGGGAGTCGTAGCTGCGACGCCCTCGTCGCAGGAGGTATGGGCGACGCCTCGTCGCCGTGTGGGTGGCGGCAATCGCTATTTCCCGGAGACTGCGGCGGGGCGCCGCAGGCACCAACTGCGACGGGGCGTCGCAGCAACGACGACAGGCCGCCTCCAGCGCTCTCGCGGAGGCGGGGGAGCGCAATCAATCAGGCCCGAAGGGATTCCCTCGAATTACAATTTCGCATTACAATTCGGCAGACTGATTGCCGCTTTCGATTGCCACGGCCTCCTTGTTTGCGGGGGAGTAGGGTGGTAATCCAATGAGGCATGCCGAAACCGCCGATAAATCCTCGCAAGATACTTGTCTTTACTGGTGCTGGCATCAGTGCTCCCTCCGGAATCGCGACTTTCCGCGACAGTAATGGATTGTGGCGACAGCATCGACTTGAAGACGTGGCAACACCCGAAGCGTGGAGTAAAAATCCGCGTGTCGTCCTTGAGTTTTACAACGAGAGGAGGGCGCAAGCAGCGAATGCGCAGCCCAATTCCGCTCATAAAGCGCTCGCCGAGCTTGAAAAGCGATTCGAAGTCATCGTTGTCACACAAAACGTCGATGATCTTCACGAACGCGCTGGTTCGACAAAGGTGATTCATCTTCATGGCGAGTTGCGCAAAGCGAGAAGCACCGCTGACGCTTCTCTCATTTACGACATTGGAGGCAGCCCGATTCAGATGGGTGACGCGTGCGCTGAAGGTAGCCAGTTGCGACCACACATCGTCTGGTTTGGTGAGGAAATCATGAATTACGATCAGGCTCGAACTCATATTCTGGATGCCGGGCGGGTGCTCGTGGTCGGCACATCGTTGGCTGTTTATCCTGCGGCTGGAATCCTCAAGCACGCTCGTCACGCAGCAGAGAAGGTCATCGTTGATTTGGAAATTCGGAAGCACCTCTATGGATTCAAGGTCTTGAAAGGCTCAGCCGACACGGTGCTCCCGGCGCTTACGGAAGCATGGTTGAAAGACGCTGATTCCCTAAAAAACGCTGACGGGGACTGACCGGGATTGCGCGCGCATCACAATTCGACA
>JBANFR010000231.1:0-3201 GCA_037975925.1 Verrucomicrobiota bacterium | reverse complement strand
AGTCCATGAGACGGTTGTCCCAGTCGTCTCCACCCAGGTGGGTGTCGCCATTGGTCGCCTTCACTTCGAATACGCCGTCCCCGATCTCGAGGACCGAGATGTCGAAGGTGCCGCCGCCGAGGTCGTATACCGCGATCTTTTCGTCCTTCTTTTTGTCGAGACCGTAGGCCAGCGAGGCAGCCGTCGGTTCGTTGATGATGCGCAGCACTTCGAGACCGGCGATTTTTCCGGCGTCCTTGGTGGCGTTGCGCTGAGAGTCGTTAAAGTAGGCGGGGACTGTGATGACCGCTTGCGTGATCTTTTCACCCAGCTTGGCTTCGGCATCCGCCTTCAGCTTCGCGAGGATCATCGCGCTGATTTCGGGTGGCGAGTAGGTTTTGGTTTCGCCGCCGACGGTCACTTGGATGTGGGCGTCGCCGTTGGGGGCCTTGACGACTTTGTAGGGGACCCGGTGGAGTTCCTCCTGAACCTCGTCGAACTTGCGCCCCATGAAGCGCTTGACGGAGAAGATGGTGTTTTGGGGATTGGTAATCGCCTGGCGTTTGGCTGCCTGCCCTACCACGCGCTCCCCGGTTTTGGTGAATGCGACGACGGAGGGCGTCGTGCGCGCTCCTTCGCTGTTTTCGAGCACCATGGGTTCTCCTGCTTCCATGACGGCCATGCAGGAGTTGGTGGTGCCGAGGTCGATGCCTAGAATTTTAGCCATAGGAAAGTCCGGGAGGGTTAAAGTTGAACTGCTCGGCCCAGCCTTCAGCAGTGACCGGGCCACGGGGGTCAACAATTCACAAAGCGTTTGTAAGCAATAAATTAAGGTTTCGCGTGCCCCACGGGAGAGTTGGGCCAAACCGGGTTTTGGCGCAGGTGAGACAGTCGCAGGTGTGTCATTGTGGCGCGCATGAGTCGCGATGTTTGGTGCACGAAGCTCAGCGCCTTTGCCGTTCGGGCTTGCGTCCCGAGAAGCTCTTCTCCAGCATCCCCAGCCTCTTTGCAAACGGATGGGTGCCGGAGTGGTCGAACGGGCTCGCCTGGAAAGCGTGTGTACCTCATAAGGGTACCGAGGGTTCGAATCCCTCCCCATCCGCCAGTCCTTTTTCTAGACCCACTCGATCGCTCGAAGCGAACTCCGCCCGCTCGCTGGGCAGCTGCGGCTCAAAAATCCCTCGAAAATAGTCCGTCAGATTCCTGGAGGGTTAGGCTGATTTACCGTGAGCCCCATGACTCTTCCCGACGATGGCCTCAGTTTATTTGTCGAGCGCCTCACCGCAGCCCAGAGCGCGCTGTACGGCTACATCCACGCGTCGCTGGCCAATAGCGCTGATGTGTCGGATGTGCTTCAGGAAACCAACCGGGTCCTTTGGAAAAAGGCGGATATGTATGATCCTACCCGTCCGTTTCTTCCCTGGGCCTATCGGGTGGCGCACTTTGAAGTGCTTGCCTTCCGCAAAAGGCAAAGCCGGGACCGCTTGGTTTTTGACGAGGAATTGCTGGGGCAAATCACGGAGGAGTACGTGCGGCAGGTGCCCGAGGGGAGCGAGTGGCATGCGATGGACGCGTGTCTTGATAAGCTGACCGCGAGTCAGCGTGAGTTGATTGCGAACCGTTACGCGGATGGACACTCGGTGAACCAGATCGCTGAAAGGCATCAAAAGCCCGCCAACGCCGTTTCGGCGATGCTCTATCGGATTCGCGCGCTGCTGGCCGAGTGCCTCGAGAAGCAGAATACGGAGGAAAAAACGGCATGAGTGCGCCCCATCGAGAGTTTGAGGCCCTGGTGACAGCGCTCCTGGAAAAAACGGCAACCGCCGAGGAACACGCGCGGCTTGCCGAACTCATCCAGCGCGACCCAGACCTGCGCGCAGAGTACGTCCGCCAGATGCGGTTGCATGCTTTACTCTCCTTCACGGAGCACGGAAGAGCCCGCGAGCTTCCAGTTGCTCGGGCGGTGGTACCGCGGCGAAATGCCTATTGGCTAAAAATCGCCCCATGGGCCGCCCTTGTGATGGTGCTGTTTGCGCTTGCGGCCGTATGGCTTGCTCCCCACGGGGTGCTTGTGGATGTGGTTGCCGCGCAGGACATTCAACCTTCCATCCTCAAGCAATCTGAATCCAAACGGCTGACTGTCTTGAAGATGGATCAAGGGGGGGCGACCCTGCGGCTCCCCTCGGGCGTCCTTCTCGAGATGGTGGCTCCTTTCGAGATCCGGTTCTTCGATTCCATGCACGTACGTGTCGTGCGGGGGCGTGTGACGGCGGACGTGGGGGAAAAGGGCAAGGGGTTCGTCTTGGATACGCCCCACACCCGGGTCGTGGATTTGGGCACGCGTTTTGGGGTGGATGCCTCCAACCATCTGCACACCGATGTGGTCGTGTTTCAGGGGAAGGTGGAACTCTACGAGGGGGCTCAGAAACCGAAGGTGGCAACCCTCACGAAGGGCGAGGGGGTGCGGGTGGAAAACTCGCGGAGGATGTCGCGGATTGTCTCGCTGAATGGTTTGGACGATTCGGATTCGTGGATCAAATCCGGGACGTTGCTGCAGAGATCCACGATTTCCGCAGTGAGCGACAATCTTTCCGGCAAACAACCGTCTCTCCGGAACTTTTACCGCATTGTGCCGGCAGGTTTACGCGACGGATCCATGGCTTTTGCTGACGAGGAGGACCGCTGGCAAAAGGTCCCCCCGGCGTTGGTGGGGGCGGACTTGGTGCGCCCGTTTGCCATCGATGCCTTCAACTGGTGGCTCAAACTCTCGGTGACCATTGAGCGTCCCTCCGAGTTGTTCGTGTTTGTGGATATGCGCAATCCGGTTCCCGACTGGCTTCCGGCTGAGTTTACGAACACGGGCGAGACGTTGTGGCTGGATTTTATTCCCAGCCAAACTCCTGGCCGTGTCGCGAAGCAGTTCCAGTACGCGATCTGGAGGCGCGTGGTGGAGAAGCCCGGAAAAATCACCCTCGGCGCTCCCTATTCCAATCCTCCGGAGGATCGGAAAAGCTTTAGACCCAACCGCATGTACGGCGTGGCCGCAAAGCCGCTCCCGTGAGCTTTCAGTGACGACTGCAGCCCCGCACTCCCATGAACCCCATGAACTCCTCCGCGATTCCCCGCCGTCATTTCCTGCGCAGCAGCACCGCCTGCATCGCGTTGCCTTTTCTTGCGTCGCTCGGCTTCCGCCGCTTCGCCTCGGCGGCCCCGGTGGCCGCG
>JBANFR010000230.1:0-3211 GCA_037975925.1 Verrucomicrobiota bacterium | reverse complement strand
TTCTCGAGTCTGCCGATGCGTTCGGGCTGTTTGAAAAATTCACGGTCAAGCGGCTGTGCAATCGCTTCGAGGAAAACGGTTCTGAGACGGAAATTCTGACGGCCATTCAGGGCAGGCGCCGTTCATTTTGGTTTTTAGACCACGCCGACGGGTATGAAGCGCTTCTCCACGCGGTGGCCCTGCGTGAGTTGATTGCCGATGCGGAGCTTCGGGTGGATACGCTGGATACGGGGCTGCAACGCTATGTGAGCAGCTGGCACCGAGTGGACACGGCCTACCGGAGGTTTCACTTTCATCTCCGCAACTACGGGCAAGTGGCCCTAATGGAGCGCATCACGGAACTGGTCGAGAAGCTGTATGTGAACAACTTCCTGCTCCCTCTCGCCGATCAGTGGAGCGACTGCGTCCGGGGAATGGACCGCTGGACATGCACGGCTCTCCCCAGCCAGACCGATTTCTTTGAGCGCCATGTGCAGCCTTTCCTCGCGAAGGGACAAAAGGTTTTCGTGGTGATCTCGGATGCGTTGCGTTTTGAGGCCGCCTCGGAGTTTGTGGCGCAGATCCGACGCGAGAATCGGTGGAGCGCGGAGTTGGCCGGGATGTTTGGGGCCCTTCCGTCCTACACCCAGCTTGGGATGGCGGCGCTGCTCCCCGGAAAAGAGCGACGCATCGAGGCCTCGAGTGGAACCGTCTCCGTGGATGGCAGGAGTGCGACTGGGACCGAGGCTCGTCAGGCGATCCTACGCGAATACGCCGGGGTAAAAGCGGTCGCGATCCAAGCCGAGGCGTTTCTGGAAATGAACACGGCCACGGAGGCGCGTGCGCTCACCCGCGAGAACGAGGTCGTTTTCATCTACCACAATGTGATCGATAAGACGGGCGACTCGGCTGCTACCGAGGTGAAAACCACGGCGGCAGTGGAGGAGGCCTTTGAGGAACTCCAAAAGATCCTCTCCAAAATCGCCAATGCGAACGGGAGCCACATGCTTCTCACGGCGGACCACGGGTTTCTCTTCCAGCAATCCGAAGTTGCACAAACCGACGAGACGCCTCTGCCGGAGGCCGTCGAGTGGCTCAACACCAATCGGCGTTTTGCACTGGGCCGTGGAATTTCCAGAAACGGAGCGATCAAGGTGTTCGAGGCAGGACAGCTCAGCCTTGGGGAGGATTGGGAAGCGGCGTTTCCCCTTTCGCTGGGGCGCTTTCCTTTACGAGGTTCGGGAAAACGCTATGTCCACGGCGGCCTGAGTCTTCAGGAGGTAGTGGTGCCTGTGGTGCAGGTGCGCAAATCCCGTGCGGACGATGTGAGCCGCGTGGAGGTGGATTGTTTGCGAGTTCCCACACGAATCACCACCGGGCAGGTCGGGCTCACTTTCTATCAGGATCGTCCCGTGGCGGATAAAACCCTCGGACGCACGCTCAAGGTGGCGGTTTACTCCGTGGACGGAGTTTTACTTTCGGAGGAGAGCACTTTGAGGTTTGAGTCGACGGATTCTGAACCTAGGAACCGGGAGCAGACCCTTCTGCTCACCCTCTCCCGCAAGGCTGACGCCTATCACAACCGGGATGTCGAAATCCGACTAGACGAGCAGATCGCGGGCACCGCGCAATCGACGCTCTACAAATCCCACAAGGTCAGACTGCACAAACCCCTAGCGAGCGATTTCGATGAGTGATTCCCTTTCCACGCCCCCCGAGGGTTCTGAAGCACCCTCTCCTGCTCCCGCAAAACTCAGCGGTCTGGACCGAAAGATCTTGGACAACTTCCCGGGGTTGGTTGTCCGCAAAGATTTGACCAATGGCCTGAAGCAAAACGCGGTGGTCCCCAGTTATGTGCTCGAGTATCTCCTCGGGCAGCATTGTGCCACGGATGATGCGGATGTGGTTGCCGCCGGGCTTGAGTCGGTGCGACGGATTTTGGCCAAACATTACGTGCACCGGAATCTGGCGAATTCGGTCCGCTCAACGATCAAGGAGAAGGGAAAATACAAGGTCATCGACAAGGTCAGCGTGGAGCTGAATGACC
The DNA here is from genome assembly GCA_037975925.1 of Verrucomicrobiota bacterium. GTDB lineage: Bacteria > Verrucomicrobiota > Verrucomicrobiia > Chthoniobacterales > Chthoniobacteraceae > Chth-196. Next base: position 1,185 of record JBANFR010000230.1, on the reverse strand, counting down.
GCGGAGGTTTCTACGAGGCCGAGTTCACCAACCTCGGGCTGAAGAAGGTGCCGATCTCCGATGACTTGGTGAGACGTCACCGCAAGTTGCTGGTGGGCGGCATTTGGTGCATTTCCGAAGTGGTTTACGAGGTCTCGGAGGACGCCAAAATCAGCCCGTGGCAGATCGAAAGCCTCAAGCCCATCCAGGTTTCCCACACCGATCACGAGGAGTTTCTCAAGGCGCGTGCGAACTTCAGCACCGAGGAGTGGATGGGGGTGCTAATGCAGAGCATCGGATTTAATCCCGACCAGTTCACGCGCCGTGGAAAGCTGCTGCAGTTGCTTCGCCTGATTCCGTTTTGCGAACGGAACTATAACCTTCTGGAACTTGGCCCAAAGGGCACGGGGAAATCGCACATCAATAGCGAGTTTTCCCCGCATGGGATCGTGATTTCAGGCTCCGAGGTGACTTCGGCGAAGCTCTTTGTGAGCAATGCCAGCGGGAAAATTGGGTTGGTCGGGTATTGGGATTGCGTGTGTTTTGACGAGTTCGCCGGAAAGGACAAGAAGGTCGACAAAACGCTGGTCGACATCATGAAGAACTACATGGCGAACCGGACGTTTTCCCGTGGCGTGGAACAGATGTCGGCGGAAGCCTCGATGGTTTTCATGGGAAACACGAAGCGGTCAGTGCCTTACATGCTCAAGCACTCGCACTTCTACGAGCAGCTGCCCGACAAGTACATTGACTCGGCTTTCCTGGACCGCATCCATGCATTCAGCCCCGGCTGGGAAGTGGCCCCGATCCGGCACGAGCTTTTCAGCAATGGGTACGGATTCATCGTCGATTACATCGCGGAGATCCTGAAGCACCTCCGGACAGAGGATTTCACGAGCGCTTACAAAAAAGAGTTTGAGGTCGTCTCCGAGGTTTCGACTCGGGACCAGACGGGCTTTGAAAAGACGTTCTCGGGCCTGATGAAGCTCTTGTACCCGCATGGTCAGGCGAGCTTGGACGAAAAGGAGGAGCTCTTGGCATTCTCGATGGAGCTACGTCGGCGCGTGAGAGAGCACATCCTGCGGATCGACGAGACGTTTTCTCGGCATGATTTTGTGTATCAGCGGAAGCACGACGGAAGCCGGGTGACAGTCGTGACGCCGGAAGAAGTTCAGTATCCGGCGTTCGCCGCGCCCAAGAGACCCG
>JBANFR010000229.1:0-3216 GCA_037975925.1 Verrucomicrobiota bacterium | reverse complement strand
CCAGCGCCAAGGCCCGATCATGAGAACGATTCGCGACAAAAATCGCCTTCACACCACGAGCTTGGAGCGCTCCCGCCATCAACTCGCTCATCTCACCCGCCCCGAGAATCATCACGGTGCACTGGGATAAATCCCCAAAAATGCGCTCGGCAAGTTCTACTGCAGCGGACCCGACCGACACACTGCCGCGAGTGATGTTCGTTTTGGTACGAACCTCCTTTGCCACATGAAAGGCCTTCTGAAAGAGCTTGTTGAGGTGACGGGAAGTGGCCTGCGCCTCCTGTGCCGCAAGATAAGCCTTTTTCACCTGCCCCAAAATCTCAGTCTCCCCGAGCACCATGGAATCAAGCCCTGAAGAAACCCGGAAAAGGTGACGGATTCCCTCCAAGCCCTGATGGCGGAAAAAGAAGTCGCCTTCGGTATCCATGCCCCGGCTTCTCAAGAAACTTTGCAGCGACGCAAACCCGACCACGGGATCCTCCGCAGCCATGTAGAATTCAACCCGGTTGCACGTGGAAACCACCACCCCCTCGCTCACTCCGGCCTGTCGGCCCAGTTCCGCAGCCAAGCCCCCCAACTCGCTGTCGGGCACGGCAAATTTCTCACGCAACTCCACGGGAGCCGTCCGGTGATTGAGGCCGAAACAAAGAATCTCCATGACCTACCTTCGCGCTACAATTTCAACCGCCCAGAGCGTGAGAAGAAGGACGGAAAAGGCACCGATCGCCAGCCAGGACGCCCGGCGAGGGCTGATCGTGGATCTACCGAGGGCGACGCAAAGGAATGCGTAAAGTAGCCAGCCGCCCGCGGAAACGAATCGGAGCAGACCGACGTGCGCCACCCCGTTGAGAACACCCGCGAGGAGGCCGACCGTCAGCAGGCCAAAGCCGATGTACACGAGGCGGCGGTTGGCCACGGCAAGATCGTGGATCGGCGGGAAATGGTAAAAAAAGGAGTGCAGGCGGCGAGTTTTGAGCTGGCGCTCCTGGACCAGCAGCATGGCTCCGGCCATGGAGGCCAGAGCAAAGGCGCCATAGGCCACCACAGAGACCGCCGCATGCAGCTCAAGCCAGGGTCTCAGCGGCGCAAGCGACTCCGGCGCCCCGGGCAAAGGCATCCACAGCGCACCGCCTTGCAACAAAACCACCAAGGGCGAGGTGAAAGTCCCGAGCAGCGACAGCCGGTATGTCGGCCCCGTCAGCAAGTAGAGCAAGACCACCGACCACGCCAAAAAAACCAGCATGTCCCCCAGACTGCCCAGCGGACAACGTCCGACCACCTGGCCCCGCTGGTAAAGCCAAAGGGTCTGGAACACGAAACCAATCCCGATAGCGCCCAGATTGAGCAGGGACCGTCTTGGGACACGCGCCCACAGAGCGTAGACTGTGTAGGTGAAGCCAAAACAAAAGAAGAGAGTGGAGATGGCCAGCGTGATCCGGTCCATGGGGTGAGGCGGGAGGATTGGAAGTTACGGGGTAGAGAGGGGGCCTGCCAACGCCCGAATCCATTGAGGGCCAAAACAGCCACTCCAGAGGAGCCGCCCGCCCTTGCGTTCACGCCCTGACTCTCCGTCCTCCCGTCCGGCGGCTTCCTGGGCAAGGCCGAGCCTCTCGAGATGTTCCTACTCCTCAGGCTTGCGATCTTTTTCCGTCTTGGGGCGCTTCGCACTCTTGCGTGCCTTGGATTCCCCGCCCTCCGCCGTTTCAGTCTCTTGGCTCTCCGACTTGTCCCCCTTATCCCCTTTCTCAGCAAGGTCCTCGGAGACGGCGGATTCCGCGCGAAGCCCCAGGGCGGAAGCCACCGCCGGTGGCGGAAAGGCCGCCAGCTTGGCGCGGATAATTCCCGCCCGCAGAGAGTCCCTCTCCTCCGCCGCAAGCTTCTGACGGGAGCCCTTTTGCAGGTGAGCGGGCTGCGTTTCCATAAACAGCTCGTCGACGGCCACCCGCCATGGCTCCGGGTAAAACCCGAGATCGCACCCCAATTTCGCCAGCGACAACAAATTCAGGGCCTCCTTGGAATTCATCGAATACGCGTACCGGAGAATTCCATAGGCCCGCCCCACATGATCGAGCAGCGTGTTGGGGCGCTGCTCCAGCAAGGTCAACCGGGCATTCTGTTCGTGTTCGATCAGTTGGAGGATCACTTTTTGGAGACGCTCCAAGATCTGCTCCTCAGACTCCCCCAAAGTTGTCTGATTGGAGACTTGGAAGAGGTTTCCCAACGCCTCGGTCCCCTCTCCATAAAGCCCCCGAACCGCCAACCCAATTTTGTTCACGGCCTGAATCACCTGGTTGACCTGCTCACTCAGCACCAACCCAGGCAAATGCACCATGGCCGAAGCCCGCATCCCGGTTCCCACATTACTGGGACATGCCGTGAGGTAGCCCAACTGAGGGTCGAACGCAAAATCGAGCGCCTCCTCCAGCTCGCTGTCCACCTTGTTGATGGCCTTAAAAGCCGCCTTCAACTGCAACCCGGAACGGATGGACTGCATCCGCAGGTGGTCTTCTTCATTGATGAGAATGGAAAGGTTGTGGCGACGGTTCATGACCACGGCCGAGCCCACCCCTTTGGCGGCGTGCTCGCGTGAAATCAGGTGCCGCTCGACCAGCACTTGTTTTTCAAGAGCGGAAAGGTCGTGGCAGCTCACAGAGTCGGCGTCCACCATCTCGGGCAAAGCCTCTACGCAAGCGCGAATACGCTCCAGAATGGCCACGCGCTCCACCTTCTTGGCCCACCCCGGGAAAGGGGCGCCCCTCAAATTGCGGGCCAGACGCACCCGACTGCTCACCACGATCTGATGATGCGGACCGTCCCCTCCGAGCCAGTCGCTGGGTTTGCTCAAAATGTTGCGAATCGCCATATTTAGATCTCCCCCTCCAAGCTCCGAATCCGATCACGCAACGCGGCAGCTTCCTCGTAATTCTCCTCCGAAACCACCTTCCGCAGCTGCTCGTGCAACCCCTCGAGGACCTTCCGACGCTCCAACTGGCGCACTTGGCGCTCGGGAACCTTCCCCACGTGACGCAATCCCTTGTGCATGCTCCGCAAAAGCCCCTCGATCCCCTCCGAAAACGTCGGGTAACACGCAGAGCAACCCAAGCGGCCCGTCTTCTTGAACTCCGCCTGCGTGAATCCACACTCCCCGCACTTTTTCCCGGATCCAGCGGCCTGCTCCCCCTCCTGAGCCGCCCCCAACCCCTGCAACAAATCCGC
>JBANFR010000228.1:0-3265 GCA_037975925.1 Verrucomicrobiota bacterium | reverse complement strand
CACCTGGGTGGATATGCAGCCCTCCCCCTCTCCGACCCGCGTCATGCCGCCCCCTTCGCGCCTCGTTATTCTCAGCGCCCGCCTCCTGTCAGGGCTCCTCCTCTCTCTGGGAGCGCTCCACCCCTCCGTCGCCCACGCGCTTCCGACGCCTGATTCCTCCACGCCCCTCGCCCCCGGGGTCACGGTCCAGGTCACCCGCAAAGTGCCCCTCCGCTTTCTCGACAAGACCCTCCGCGTTGCCGAGGAGGGGGAGGCCTTCCGCATCCTCGAGGTGCGTCCCGCTTCCGGCCAAGTGTTCCTCGCCGTCGAACAAGGCGGGCGTGTCATCGCCGTCTGGGTTCCTGTGGATGCCGTTGCCGTGCAGCCCAAGGCGCCGACTCCCAAGGACATGAAGGCCGGGGACGAACTTTTCGAGAGCCGCATTCCTGTGCTCAAGATCCGGATCGATGACGCGGGAATGGAAAAACTACGCAAGGACCCCCGTTCCTATGTCAGCGCTTCGCTGGAGGAAGCGGGCGGCGAATCGTTGCAAAAGATTGGAATCAAACTCAAAGGCTCCTTGGGAAGCTTCAGACCCATCGACGAGCGCCCCGGTTTCTCCATCAACACCACGAAGTTCAAGGGCAGCGCCCGCTTCCACGGCCTCAACAAATTCCAGCTCAACAACTGCGCCCAGGACGGCACCGCCCTTCATGAACTCATCAGTGGTCAAATCGCCCGCAAAGCGGGTGTGCCTGCCTCACGCTGCACCCACGCCATCGTCACGCTAAACGACCGCTTTCTAGGCACCTACGTTCTCAAGGAAGGTTTCCGGGACGAACTGATCGGCGCCTTTTTTGTCCGAACAGACGGACGGCTCTACGACGGCGGTTTCTGCGCCGAAATCCGCAAAGACATGGAATTAGACCGCGGCGAGGAGGGGCATTCCGAACGACTCAACGAACTCTTGAAGGCCCTCGCCGAAAAAGATCCTGCCCTGCAACTTGCCGGAGTCGAAAAGTGCGTCGATGTGGAGTCCTACCTGCGATACCTCGCCCTCGAAAACATCCTCTGCCACTGGGATGGTTACTCGTTTAACCGCAATAATTACCGCCTGTACGAAAACCCCGACACCGGACGTTTCCACTTCTTTCTCCACGGTATGGATCAAACCTTTGGGGATTCCAAACGGAGCCTCTGGTCCGCCCCCCAGGCAGCCGTCGGCTCCATCTTGTGGCGTAAAACGGAGGTCCGCGCCCGGTACGAAAACATCCTTCGCGAGGTGTGTGAAAACGTCGTTTTGCCCGGGGGGTGGCCGGAAAAAACGGAACAAGCAGGCAAGCGCCTCAAAACGGCCCTCGCCGCCGTGCAGCCCGAGGCCGCCAAAGCCTACGAAAATCTGATTCCTCAGGCCCGAGACCACGTGCGCAGCCGAATCGATTCCATCAAAAAACAACTGCAGGCGGGCAACCCGTTCAAACGCTTTGAGAACGAGCGGGTCATCGCTCTCCACCCGTTTGAATGGGTTGCGCAAACAGAAAACGCGCAGGCGGAGCAGGTCGCCTTCGAGAACCGCGCCTGCCTGCGCCTCCAGGCCAATGGTGACGCCAAGGGCTCCTGGCGCCTCCCGGTTTTCCTCCCCCGCGGTGTCTTCCGTTTCGAAGGCGAAATCCGCGCCCGCGCCGTCGAAAAAGTCGATGATCCCTCGGGAAACGGAGTCGGCCTCCGTGTCTCGGGCTCCTCGCGCCTCGATAAGAACGGGTTTTCAGGGGATCTGCCGTGGACGCGAGTCTCCTTCGAATTTGAGTCTCAGGGCAGTGAACAGACGCTCGTCGCGGAAATCCGAGCCAAATCCGGTGAGCTTTGGATCGACCGCAACAGCCTCCGCCTCCTTCGGATTCGCTAGACTATGGAGTGCGCCGACCGCTTCGAATTCAAGTTCCTGCTGGCCGCCTCGGATTCCGAGGCCTTTTTCCAAGCCTTCGGTCCCAGCCTTCAGTCGGACACGCAAGGCGGCCCCTCAGGGGTCTACCCCGTCGTCAGCCTGTATTACGACTCCCCCGATCTCGACTCCTACTGGGATGCGTGGAGAAAAGTCCCCAGCCGCCGCAAATTGCGGGTCCGCGTGTACGGATCCAGGGACGGGCTGATTCCCTCCGCCGTCTTTGTGGAGGTGAAATGCAAGGTCGACGGCCGCGGAATCAAGCACCGGCTGCAAACCGACCTCCCTTCCGCTCTCGCCATCGCCTCCGGCGCGAGCACCCCCCATTCACCGACCCCTTCCGAGAGCCTCGTGCTTGAACACGTGCATCACCTCGTTCACCACGAGCGATTTCAGCCCCGCTGCATCATCCGTTATCGGCGCAGGGCTTTTTCCCTCTCCCCGCCTTGCGATGGCCCTCCCACCGAGGAGCCCCTGCGCGTCACCCTCGACGACCAAATCCACTACCGTTTCGATGACCTTTCTCCGGAACCCGACGATTCCCGCTGCCGCATGGCTCTTCTTCCTCCAGACCGCGGCATCCTCGAAGTCAAAGGCGCGGGGTCTGTCCCCTTTTCCCTCGCCTCCTTTCTTGGAAAACAAGGACTCCACCCCGTGAGCTTCAGCAAGTACTGCCAGTCCACCGCCAAGCACCTCGCATCGTAAAGCCGCATCTCCACCTCTCATCCCATGCAAAGCCCCGTCTCCGACGACCCCATCCAAAACCTGGTGGATCTGGTTCGAAACCTTGAAAATATGCCGCTGATCTCGGCTTCCCCAATGCCATCCTCTGCCCTCGAAGTTTGCTTGGCCATCGCCCTCAGCTTCGCCCTCAACTGCCTCATCGCCGCCACCTACAAGCGAACCTATCGAGGGACCAAATACTCCCAGGACTACGTCCATACCCTCCTCCTGCTCGGCACCGTCGTCACCGTGGTCATCCTTGTCGTCCAGGGCAACCAGTCCACCGCCTTCGGAATGTTCGCGGCGTTCTCCATCATCCGTTTTCGCAGCTCCGTGGGGCAAGCCCGCGACATCGGCTTTATCTTCCTCGCCATGGCCACCGGGCTCGCTGTCGGCGCACGCGCCTACGCCATGGCCTCGATCACCACCCCCATCCTCTGCACCCTCATCTTCGCCCTCTCCCGCCTCGACGCCTTCGCTCCCAAACGCGTCTCCCACCTCCTGCGCCTGCGCGTCCACAACCTCCTCGATTACTCCACCGCTTTCACCCCCGCCTTCGATGAATTCCTCTCCTTTCACCAACTCGAATCCGTGGAAACGGTGCAGGCCGGTTTGCTCACC
>JBANFR010000227.1:0-3348 GCA_037975925.1 Verrucomicrobiota bacterium | reverse complement strand
CGATTTTTGACACGGTGGAAGAAGCCGCAAAACAAACCGGCGCGACGGTTTCGGTCGTGTTTGTGCCCCCACCCTTTGCCGCCGACGCCATTCTCGAATGCGCCGACGCCTCCCTGGACCTGGTGGTGGCCATCACCGAGGGCATCCCTGTGTTGGATATGGTGAAGGTCAAAAAGAAGATCAGCGGGGGTAAAACCCGACTGATTGGACCGAACTGCCCGGGCTTGGTCACTCCCGGTGAAGGCGAAAAATCGTACGGGGGATGCCGGATCGGCATCGCTCCGGGTTACATTCACCAGAAGGGCAATGTGGGCGTTGTATCCCGTTCTGGAACTTTGACTTACGAAGCCGTCTGGCAGCTCACCTCCCGCGGTTACGGCCAGTCCACCTGCGTCGGGATCGGCGGTGATCCCGTGAACGGAACTTCTCATTTGGACATCCTCAAAATGTTCAACGAGGACCCCGAGACTGAGGCGATCATCATGATTGGCGAAATCGGTGGAGCCGCGGAGGAAGAGGCCGCCGCATGGGCAGGTGCGCACTGCAAGAAGCCCATTGCCGGTTTCATCGCGGGGGCCACAGCGCCTCCCGGACGCCGCATGGGTCACGCCGGAGCCATCGTCTCGGGTGGCAAGGGAACCGCCGCGGGCAAGATCGAGGCCATGCGCGCTGCGGGAATCGCGATTGCAGACACACCCTCCGTCATGGCCGAAACCCTCCTTCGCCACTGGGGTAAAATTTAACCGGTGAAGGATCCTGATCGTTTCGAACCTGCACACCCTGTTTTAGAACGCCTCGCGTAAACCTCAGTCACCCAACCACACCCTATGCCACTCGTTGCAAAAGGACTCGAAGGAATCGTCGCCAACACCACCTCCATCTCCGATGTCCGAGGGGATATCGGCCAGTTAATCTACGCCGGTTATGACATCAACGAGCTGGCCGGGAAGGTCAGCTTTGAGGAGATCATCCATCTCCTCTGGCACGGGGAGCTGCCCAACCGGGAACAACTCGACGCCCTCACAGCCAAGCTGCGCGCTCAGCGATCTCTCCCCCCGGAGGTGATCCGCTTCCTCGAGACAGCGCCCCGTTCCGCTGGACCCATGGACGTGATCCGCACGGGGGTTTCCATGCTCGGCTTGTTCGACCACGAAACCGGCGAGGACGCCAACTACAAGCGAGCCGTCGCGCTGACCGCAAAAATCGGGATCATCGCGGCCTACTTTCACCGGGCCCGGCAGGGCAAATCTCTGCCTCCCATCCGCACGGACTTGAGCGAGGCCGCGCACTTCCTCTATCTGATCAATGGCGAAGCCCCCACCCAGGAGGCCGCGGATACGCTCGACGTCGCGTACGTCCTGCATGCGGACCATGGGATGAACGCGAGCACCTTCTCGGCTCGCGTCACCATCGCCACGCTGACCGATGTTTACTCCGCAATCACCTCGGCCATCGGAACGCTCAAAGGGCCGCTTCATGGCGGTGCCAATGAAGGGGTGATCCACATGCTACAAGAAATCGGAAGCGAAGATCGCGTCGACGCTTGGTTGGAAGAACAGTTCGCCAAGAAGGCTAAAATCATGGGCATCGGGCATCGCGTCTACAAGGTGCTCGACCCCCGCGCGCCGCATCTGCGGAACATGGCCATCAAACTCACCGCCCAACTGGGCGAGTCCAAGTGGATCCGGATGAGCGAGCGGATTGCAGAGGTCATGCGCGAGAAAAAACACCTCAATGCGAACGTCGATTTTTACTCGGCTACGGTCTACTACTCGCTGGGTATCCCGACGGATTTGTTCACGCCGATCTTTGCCATCTCGCGCACGGCGGGGTGGACGGCGCACGTTTTGGAGCAACTCGCGGACAACCGGCTGTACCGCCCATTAAGCGAGTACACGGGCCCAGAGGTGGGAAAGACGGTCAAGCCGATCGACGAGCGCTAATACCACCGACTCCTGATTGTTTCGCAGCCGCACCCGACCCGGTGCGGCTGCTCTTTTTAGCACCGCAACTCCTCTTCTGAACTCACTCCAATTTCTCCACTTATGACTCATCCCATTGGCTTCGCGATCGTTGGAACAGGTATGATCGCCGAATTTCACGCCCGGGCGATCGCGCAGGTCCCCGAAGCACGCCTCATCTCGGCATACTCCAGGGGGGCCGAAAACTGCCGCCAATTCGCGGACAAAGTGGGGTGTCAGCCTGCCGCCAGTCTCGACGAACTGATCGCCAATCCTGAAGTGCAGGCCGTCTGCATCACCACGCCAAGCGGAGCCCATGCGGAAGCGGCAGTCCCCCTGCTACGGGCGGGCAAGGCAGTCCTTTGCGAGAAACCCCTGGAGGTCACCGCAGACGCTGTGCGCGAAATTCTCGAGGCCGAAAAAATCGGGGGCGGTATTCTGGCTGGGGTCTTTCAGAATCGCCTCGGGCGCGGAGCGCAGCTCCTCAAAGCCGCGGTGGAGTCAGGCCGGTTTGGTCAACTCACCCTCTGCAGCGCCTATATCAAATGGTGGAGGTCCGACGAATACTACACCTCCTCGGCCTGGAAAGGGACATGGAAACTGGACGGGGGCGGCGCTCTCATGAACCAGGGGATTCATGCGGTCGACCTCCTCACCTGGCTTGTCGGGCTTCCCAAAAAAGTGGCTGCGTTTTCGGCGACGCTCGCCCATCCCATGATTCAAACCGAGGACACTCTCTCGGCGACACTTGAATTTCCCAATGGATCTCTTGGAGTCATCGAGGCGTCCACCTCGAGTTTCCCGGGATCGGATCTACGGATTGAAATCATTGGGAACAAGGGTTCTGCGACGCTTGTGAACGACAAGATCGTGCGCTGGGAATTCGCGGAACCTCTCCCGGGTGACGAGGAGGTTTTGCGCAACGATGCGGCAGGCAAAATTGGTGGAGGCACGGCGGACCCCAAGGCCATTAGCGTCGAGGGACACCGGAGGTTGATTGAAGATTTGGCGCTGGCGCTTCGCGATAAACGGGCCCCGATGATTCCCGGATCGGAAGCGGAACGAGCGGTGAGCCTGGTCCTCGCGTGTTACGAAAGCGCGAAAACAGGACGCATCGTGGAGTTGTCGTAGGTCGAGAGGATTCGCCCAGTCCCCTGCCCCGCGCTGGCCACTCCAACGCGGGGTATTCGGCACAACCGAGGATCTAAACAACTCGCAAAACGGCACGCTCAGAACTGTTTTCTCGCCTCCTCCCAAACGCCCCTACCTCCGCGAAAAAACTGCGCGTGAACTTTCGTTTTCGCGGCTCGCGCTTTCGCGCTTCGCTAAAATCCAATCGAGAAGTTCACACCCATCTGCGTCGTCGAGGTGCGCCTCAAAAACTCCC
>JBANFR010000226.1:0-3350 GCA_037975925.1 Verrucomicrobiota bacterium | reverse complement strand
CCGGCGGGAGAACAAATTTTCGAACTCAACGGAAAAAAAATGGCCCGGGAGAAAAGTGCCCCCCGTTTTGATCTTCTGCCGGGGGACACCGTGGTCGTCGAAGAGAGCCTTTTCTAATTATGGACAACCCGTTTCCCAGAAGGCGGCACCCCTTCGCAGATGAAACGGAAGGCCCCGACTGGCGCTCCCTCTTACTAGGCCTCCGGGAGCACTGGGGCGTGATCGCGGCACTCGGAATCCTCGGAGCTCTCGCCGCCTTCTGGTTCATCTCCGGCCGCCCCACCCTTTACCGCGCCACAGCCGTTCTCCAGGTCGAAACTCCAAAAGCCATCCTCGGATTTGAACCCTCCCCACCCCAAAATGCAGCCCCGGAAAGCAGTGTCCAGGGCGCCATCGAATCTTTCAAAAGCCGTTCGCTCCTCCGCTGGGCTGCCGCAGAAATGGCCCTCAGCCAGGACCCACAGTTTGCACCTCAGCCAATCTCGCAGGAACAGGCAGGCAACCTCCTTCTCAAGTGCATCCGAGTCCAACTCCGCAGGGGAACCCAACTGTTGGAAATCTCTGCGGAACACTCAAACCCGCAACAGGCCAAGAAACTCGCCAACGGCATGGCCGAGGCTTTCCTGCGTCACTCCGAAGAGCAACGTTTGGGTGCCGCTCAGCACACCCTCCAATTTCTGGGAAAAGAGGCCGAACAGCTCAAAGCCAGACTGCAGAGGAGCGAAACCGCTCTCCAAAACTACATGGAGACTCAAAACGCAGCCTCCCTCGACGAGAAACAAGACACCCTCACCGCCGCGCTCAAGGCCCAAGCCGCAAATCTGAGCACCGCCCGTTCCCTCCGGATCCGCCTCCAGACAGACATCGCAGATATGGAACGCTTCCAGAACCAACCAGAAGCGCTCATCAGCGTCGCCAGCATCTCCCAACACCCCGCCGTCCTTTCTCAACAGAACCAGATCAATGAACTGCAATCCCGCGTCTCCGGATTGCGCCTTCGATACACCGACAAACACCCCAAGCTCGTCCTTGCCAACCAGCAACTCGAGGACGCCCGCCGTACCCTGCAGCGAGTGGTCCTCCAAATCCCCGAAACCCTCCGAGCGGAACTGGACCGAGCATTGGCAACCGAGCGCAACTTTGAAGCCGCACTCAAAGAGCAGGAACGGCTGTCCCTCTCTCTCAATAGACAATCCATCGCCTACAACGTTCTGGCTCGCGACGTTGAAACGGACCGCAGCCTTTACCAAGCCGTCTTAAAACGCCTCAAGGAGACCGATGCCGCCTCGGGAATCCCCTCCGACCACATCCATTTTTTTGAATCGGCTACCCTGCCTGAGACACCCGTTTCGCAGAATCGGCTCCGATTCATCGCACTCGGATTGTTCGCTGGCAGTCTCTTCGGAACCGTTTTGCTCGCGAGCCACCAACTACTGAGGGATGCCTGGCGCTCCGTCGACAGCCTCGAAAACGCCACGGGAATGCCGGTGTTGGCCGCCATCCCCTTCCGCAAAGAACTCTCCAAAAAGGCCCGACTCGCACAACTCCTCCGCAACCCGAACCACCCTCTGCTGGAGTCCTTCCGCTCCCTCCGAACCTCCCTCCACATCCATGCCCGGCGGGATGGCAAAAGCTGTTTCCTCTTCACCAGCGCCCTCCCCGGCGATGGAAAAAGCCTTTGCTCCATGGGCTATGCACTCTCCCTCGCTCAGCAAGGTGTCCGCACCCTGCTCATTGACGCAGACTTGAGAAGACCTTGCCTCGCGAAACGCCTGCTGGGTACCGATCAACTGCCGGGTTTCACCGATCTGATCTCGGGAAAATCGCCCATCAGCGACACCATTTTCACTACGGAAACGGAAAATCTCGACCTCTTGCCGGGGGGCCAAATTCTGTCCAATGCCTCCGAGTTACTCACCGCCGCGCGCGTCGATATCCTCCTCCAAAACGCAAGAGAAAGGTACGACTGCGTGATCATCGACTGCGCTCCAGTCCTGCCCGTCAGCGATGCGATCCTCCTTTCCCATGCAGTCGATTCCGTATGCCTCGTAGTCCGCTATGGAGTCACAGGCAAAAAATTGACAATGAGAGCTTTACACCTGCTTTCAGACGCAAACGCCCCCCTGGAGGGAGTCATCTTGAACAGCGTAAGCCCAAGCGCTCTCCCTCAATACTATCCGGACTCTTTCCGCCCCATTCCGCCGCTGCCTCCTGTCGGGGCCCTGCCCTGGAGCGGCGCAAAGGCAACCCGGTCCAGTTTCCCGATTGACGCTTAGCCCACGCCGCGACGATACTGGTCCCCTCGAATAGGTGAGGTGGCTGAGTGGTCGAAAGCAGCGCTTTGCTAAAGCGCCGTACTCCCAAAGGGTACCGAGGGTTCGAATCCCTCCCTCACCGCTCGGGCTCCACAGCCCCAGCATTTTCTCTCTCGCTTCCTTTTAAGAAGAGCGTCGAACTTCAGTGCCCCCTCGTGACAGGCGCGTTCCCATCTGCGACAGGCACAGTCCGCCGCAGATCGACCGGAACCAACCGCACTGACCGGTCAATCTCACCGGTCAGGATTGCGCGGCGAAGACTACAGGCTTTCCCGCACCAAAGCCGAAGTGTAATCGCGATTGAGTTGGCCGATGACCGTTGCTGGGATCTCCGCAGGACACACCGCCTCACACTCGAGATAATTGGAGCAATTGCCAAAGCCCTCTTTATCCATCTGGCGAACCATCGCCAACACGCGACGCTCGCGCTCGGGCTGGCCTTGGGGGAGGGACGCAAAGTGGGTCACCTTCGCTCCAACAAAAAGCATCGCACTCGAATTCGGGCAGGCCGCCGCACACGCGCCGCAACCGATGCAAGCTGCCGCCTCCATCGCCCGGTCAGCCTGGGTCTTCGGCACGAGGATCGCGTTCCCGTCGGGAGCCGAACCCACGTGAGCCGTCACAAAACCACCCGCTTGTTGGATCCGATCAAACGCCGCTCTGTGCACCACAAGATCCCGCAGGAGCGGGAAAGCCCCCACGCGGAACGGTTCAATATAGATGGTCTCCCCATCCTTGAATTTCCGCATGTAAAGCTGGCAGGTCGTCGTCTCACTCGGACCATGGGGAATGCCGTTGATGGTCAGCGAACAGGAACCGCAAATGCCCTCACGACAGTCGTGATCAAAGGCGATCGGCTCCTCCCCTTTCCCAAGGAGAGATTCATTCACCAAATCCAGCATCTCGAGAAAGGAACAGTCCTCCGGGATGTTCCGAGCCTCGTAATCCACGAGACGGCCTTCGCTCTCCCCGTTTTTCTGGCGCCAGACTTTGAGTTGGAAGTTCATTTGTAGCTCCGAGTTGCGAGTTTGATAT
>JBANFR010000225.1:0-3520 GCA_037975925.1 Verrucomicrobiota bacterium | reverse complement strand
CACCCCCAGTCGCCGCTGTGCGTAACGGGCCGCAACAGCGACGTTGTTCAACACACAAAACCCTCGCCCTGCGGCTGCATTGGCGTGGTGTCCCGGCGGACGCACCAATGCAAACGCCGTTTTGGATAATCCCGCCATCACCGCCTCGGTAGCGGCAATCGCGCAGCCGACAGCCGCCTTGGCTGCTGCCCAAGACTCGAGGCTCACTTGGGTGTCGCCGGTGCTGAGGTGATCGTACCCGAACTCGATCTCCCTTTGCGCCAACTCCAAATAACCCGGCTCGTGCACCAGACGCAAATCGTCCTCGGAGGGCACCCGCGCGGGCACACGGCGCATCCGCGCCTCCAGACCGCTTTCCCGCAAGGCCCGCTCCACCCGCTGGTACCGCGCAATTTGCTCCGGATGACCGGGCCCGGGGTTGTGTTTTTGGCAGAGAAGATCAGTGGCTAAAATCATGCGCTGCAATCGGGGGTAACATTAACATAGGGGACATAACATAGGGGACAGACCTTTAGAGAGAGCGCGCCCCGGATCATTTCGGAGGCAGTCGCAGATGGGATGCGTACCGGGGTAGGCTTGGCTCCAGAGTTTGTCGACGCAGTCGCGAAAGCGACCCGTGGCCAACGAGGGACAGACCTTTAGAGAGGGGACAGACCTTTAGAGAGAGGGCGCCCCGGATCATTTCGGAGGCAGTCGCAGATGGGATGCGTATCGAGGTGGGCTTGGCTCCAGAGTTTGTCGACGCAGTCGCGAAAGCGACCCGTGGCCAACGAGGATGTTGTGCAAGGTAGGAGCCACCTTGATTGGGCCGCGGGGCGCCGAGGGCGAGCAGGAATTGCCAGCGCGAGTGGGAGGCACTCAGGGCTGGGCGTGGAGCTCTGCAAGCATTTCGAGGATCTGGGCGGTGAGAATTTCCGCGGCGTCTTCCTGCACAAAATTAGTGCCGAGCCAGGTCTCGTAGCCGCCAAGGAGATGTTGTTCACGGGTGGGAAGATAGCCATGCCTGCCATTGGCGAGTCCGACCACGATGGTCTGGGCAAAGGGGCTGCGCTTTTTGAGATCAAGGCCGGTTTCAACAAACGTCTCGAAGGGGATTCCGCAGAGGGCCGTGTCGCCGATTCGGATGGCCTGGAGTTGGACGGTGAGTGTTTCCTCGGGCCTTCCGGCAGCACCAATGGTGTTTCGGGCGTAGTTTTGAGCGAGCGGAGGGAGTTGTTCGATGGCGCTTTTGTCCTTGAGAGCCGCAATCACGCGGGCCTCGGCAAGTTGCTCTTCGCTCGGACGCCTGTACTTGAGGGCGACCTCGCGCTGGATCATGCCAAGACGGATGTCGCTGCGGTGGCGCTCGATTTTGCGCAGTGCCATCCACGCTGTGTCGGCGGCTTTTTGCGCAACGATGCGGATTTGCTCGAAGGGTTCGCGCGGCGGCCGGATCACGGTGAAGGGGATGTTGTTGATGTTGCCGGAGGCGCCGTTGGACATCATCGCGACGAATTCGGGGCCGGCGTGGACCCGGGAGGGGAAAACGCGCGCGAATTCGCCGAAATAGTCTGCGGACACCTGCCCTTTGGGCGCGCCTCCCACATAGTGGAGGGCGTAGTTAGCGAACAGTGCGAGGGGTTTACGTTTTTGATCCTGGAGCGAGAGGATGGAAATATCAGGATCCGTGGGACCTGCAGGGCGGTCGAGAACGAGGGGACTGGTGCCCG
Source organism: Verrucomicrobiota bacterium (assembly GCA_037975925.1). Classification (GTDB taxonomy): domain Bacteria; phylum Verrucomicrobiota; class Verrucomicrobiia; order Chthoniobacterales; family Chthoniobacteraceae; genus Chth-196. The sequence goes on along the minus strand of JBANFR010000225.1, from coordinate 1,811 downwards.
GGTTGGTTTTGACGGCGTCGAGTTTGCCGAACGGATTGGGAGGCATTTTGCCGGGTTGCAGGTACCACCGACGATTGAACACCTCCTCGGGGAGCGGATGGGAGGCACTGGCGAAGGCGGCAGGCTGAAGGGTGGCGTGAGCTTGAACGATGGACTCCGCAATGCCCTGGATGAAGCGCGCCCGGTAAGCAACGGCGGCGGGCGGACCTTGTTTGGGATGTGCGGGGCCCGTGTGAGTGTGCGTGGAGCAAACGAGCATACGCTGGGTGGGAATGCCGGTGCGCTCCGAGGCGATGGCCTTTGCTTCCTCCAGCACTTCGGGGCCCGCGCCGAGCGAATCCACCACGACCAGGGCGAGACTGGAGGATCCATCGTCGAGAACGAGGGCACGCGCGTGCAGGGAATCGTGCGCGGAGGTTGCGGCGTTGGCTGAAAAGCCCCCGGGCATGTTGAGCGGAAACTCCGTGGGGGTGATGTCCGTCGCGGCCGCTCCGGCCCGGAGTTTGGGCGGGTTGTCCGCAGCCAGTGCGTGCGGACCGAGGGAACCTCCATAGGCGAGGAGGAAAACTTGGAGGGCGGGAAGGAGGGACGATTTCATGGGACGGCGGGGGCTCCGGTGCATGGGGAAGGCGGCTCAACTCGACTACGGTGAGTGCATGGACTGTGCCGGGAGCATGAAAAAGGAGGGCGCTGGCGCACCTCCTTACAGGGAGGCCTGCCAGCGCCCGAGTCGCCCCGTGGGGATGGACTGTCAGCTGATGGCTCGACCGGCACGGCCAGTCTGAGGCTCCGCCTCCAAGAGTCTGCCCCTCCTCGCTGGATTTGAATTCGTGAACCGCAATCCTTGATCCGGAGAAAAGGCGAATTTCCACCGAATAGGATATCCCAACACACGCCTCTGCGTGCACCGCCGTCATCAGTGGATTCACACCCGCACAGGAAGAAGCTCCTCAACCATTGGTGTGTCCCTCCACAATTCTATTTTATGGGGGGGCGTAGGGGACAGGCCTTTAGAGCACTATTGTAAGCGGTACGCCAAGCCCCCCTTGACGGTGGTAGCGGGTCGCTCGCCGGTTACGCCACGGCTGCGCTGGGACGCTCCTGCGCTGCAGCCTGCCGCTCCAGGGCGGCGAAACCCGCAACGAACTGCTCTCCCATTTGCAACCCGTCTGGGACGCTGTCGTGCAGAAGGCACAACGATGGGGAGAAGTGGCCCGCCGGGTTGCTCGGAGCCTGTTCTTTGGGACAGCTCCAAGGGGGTTTGAAGGGGTTTGAAGGGGACAGACAACATGAATACCAGCAGCCATCAGCTGACGCCGACCCGTTTTCCTGATCGAACGTCATACGGAATACGCCAACGCTACCCTCGAGCAACACCGCTCGGAAACCCACCGCGTAGCGCCGACATGCTTACCGGCGTCCGCTCGGAGGGCTTGCTAGATCGAGATCGAATCTAGCTCTCATGCATTCGTGCATCAACAGACTCTCCACCTTTGCTCTTCGCGAACCACGGTTTTTTGCTCAATGACTCTACAATCACCCCCGCAGGCTTAACAAGTATGCCCGCAATTATGGCGCCAATGGGAATCGCGAAAATTATTTTCGCAAACACAACAGCTAAATCTAAAGCAACAACGGGCTCATATCCTTTGAATAGATTAATCGCATCAGCAAATCCGCCAAGTAACATAACCCAACCGCCAACATAGATACCCGCGCCAATTCCGGCCAATCCAAGCGCAACAGCGATTACTCCACCGACAACCACATATATCCACCAAAACGGGATGAGAATTGGCCTAACCAGAAGT
>JBANFR010000224.1:0-3598 GCA_037975925.1 Verrucomicrobiota bacterium | reverse complement strand
CCACAAAACCCGGCAAATCCTCCGTCTCACTCCCCAGCCCATACGTAATCCACGCGCCCATGCTCGGACGCCCTGCAATCTGCGAGCCCGTGTTCATGAACATGTGGGCCGGATCGTGGTTGATAGCGTCCGTCGTCATGGAACGCACAATGCAGATGTCGTCCACCACCGAGCCCAAGTGGGGCAGGAGTTCCGAGATCTCCGTCTGGTTTTTCCCAAACTTGCGGAAGCGAAACTGGGGGCCCTGACAAATGAGCTGCTGGCCCTGGAGTTGGGCCAGTTGTTGCCCCTTCGTAAAACTCTCCGGCATGGGCTGGCCGTCCATCTCCGCAAGCTTGGGTTTGTAGTCCAGAAGCTCGAGGTGCGACGGCCCCCCGGCCATCGTCAGCCAAATCACCCGCTTGGCCTTCTGCGGAAGTGGCAGCGCAGAAAGCGCACCCTTCGGCGCGGACGCTCCGCGCAGCAGCGAGGGCCACAGCAACGAGGCCGCCGCCACCTTGCCCACCCCCAAAGCCGAACGCCCCAGAAAGGCGCGCCGATTCCATTCGTTCAAAAAGAGAGCATTCATCGTCTAGGAGCGGGTGATGGTTTCGTGAAGATTGAGAAGAATCCGCGCCACGTGGGTCCAGGCAGCCAGTTCCGCCGAATCCACTCCCTTCATCTGCGGGGTCTGTCCCACCGAGAGGAACTCTGCCGCAGCCTTCGGATCGGCGCGGTACACCGCGAGGCGCTCCGCAAAAACAGCCGCCATCCGCCGGGCTTCGTCCGCCTGCGGGGCTCGCTGCAGGGCCTGTTGCCAGGCCCACTCGATCCGAAGCGCCGTATTTTCCCGGCATTCACTCACAATCCGGCTCGCAAACCCGCGAGCCGCCTCGATGTAACTCGGGTCATTCAGGAGCACCAACGCCTGTTGGGGAATGTTGGAGCGGGTTCTCTCTGCACAGGCCTCCTCACGACTCGGAGCGTCAAAGGCCAGCAGGCTCGGATGCAAAAAACTGCGCTGCCACCACACATACAGTCCGCGCCGGTGCTGCTGCGGCCCCTGGTCCGCCACATAAACCCGAGTCGGAAAGTTCAAATTCTCCCAATACCCCTCCGGCTGGTAGGGCTTGACGCTCGGCCCACCAATTCCGCGCTGAAGCAAACCCGACACCGCCAGCGCCGTGTCCCGGATCAGCTCAGCGTCCAGACGGAAAGGCGTCTGCCGCGCGAGATAGCGGTTCTCCGGGTCCACGGTCCGGAGCGCTTGGGAGCAAGTGGAAACCTGTTTGTAAGTAGCACTGGTGACGAGGGTCCGGACCATGTGTTTGAAGTCCCAGCTCGATTCCATAAATTCGCAGGCCAGCCAGTCCAAAAGCGGCTGGTTGGGAGGCAGTTCCCCCTGGGCGCCCAAGTCGTCCAACACCTTGCTGAGGCCCGTTCCAAAAAGCTGCTTCCATAACCGGTTCATCACCGTGCGAGCCGGGAGAGGGTTTTCCCTGGAAACCAGCCACTCCGCCAAATCCAGCCGGCTCAACTCCCGCCCCTCCACCTTGGGCTGAGGCAAAAAGTGCGGGAATGCCGCCTTCATCACCGGCCCGCTTTCGTCCATCCAGTTCCCCCGGGGAAGAATCCGCACCGTGCGTTTTTTGGACTGACTCACGCTCACCAGACACTTCGGAAGCCCGTTTTGAAACGTATCGAGGGCCCTTTGCGCACGCTCGAGGGCAGCCCGCTCTTTCTGAAAGGGATGCTCGCCCACCCGCACAAAATAATCCTCCACACTCTGCCGCTCCTTCTGCGCTCGACGCTCGGGCGCCTTTTCCACCAGGGCCAAAATCCGCCGTGCCTCGTTCACCTGCTCGGGCGTAGCACGGGTTTCTTTGCGGAGTGCAGGCAGCTCCAGAGCCGCAGCCCGAATCTGATTTTCCCACTCCGTCTGCGCGGCAGCCCGCTCATTGCGGGAAGCCTCCCACCCCTGCTTGGCACGCTGAACCTCTCCCTCCAGTTTCGAGAGCTTCTCCCGCTGCTCCCCGCCCGCCAGCAGCATGCCATCCTCCACCCGGCCAATACTGGGCTCTTTGATGTCGGAAAAAAACGCGCCAAGGGAATAAAAGTCCCTCTGCGTGAACGGATCAAACTTGTGGTCATGGCACTGCGCGCAACCCGTAGTCAGTCCGAGCCATGCCGCACCAATCGCTCGGACCCGGTCCGTGAGCATGCGCTGCTCATAATCCTTCGCTTGCGCCCCACCTTCCTCCGTCGTCAGCAGGAGCCGGTTGAAAGCGGAACCCACCCGGCTCTCGTCGGTGGCATCGGGCAACAAATCCCCGGCCACCTGCTCCAGAGTAAAACGGTCGAAACGCTTGTTCTTGTTGAAACTCTCAATGACCCAGTCCCGGTACGGCCACACATTACGGGGCACATCGCTGTGGTACCCAATGGTGTCCGCAAAGCGCACCACATCCAACCACCCCAACGCCATCCGCTCCCCAAAATGCGGATTTTCCAACACCCGCTCCACCAGCGCCTCATACGCCCGGGGCGAGGAATCCTTCAGAAACGCGGCCACCTCGTTGGGACTCGGCGGTAGCCCGAGCAAATCCAGGTACAAACGCCGAATCAGCGTCCGCCGGTCGGCCTCCGGCGAGGGCTCGAGCCCCAATTCCGACAAGCGCCGCCGCACCAGCGTGTCCACGGCACTCCCCGACACCTCCGGTCTGCGGATCCGCCCAAAAGACCAGTGCTCCTCGTAAGGCGCCCCCTCCGAAATCCAACGCCGCAGTAGAGCCTTCTGATCCGCCGTGAGCTTCTTATGCGAATCCGGCGGCGGCATCACCTCATCGGTATCCTTGCTTAAAACCCGCTCCATCAGCGCACTCGCATCCGGAGCGCCAGGCACAAAAGCCTTCTGCGCCAGGGCATCCTCCCGCCTGTCCAACCGTAAATCCCCCTTGCGATGGCTTGGATCGTTGCCGTGACAGTAAAAACAGTTCTCCGAAAGAATCGGCCGAATATCGCGGTTAAAGGAAACCTCCCCGAAGGCGGCAACCGGCGCCAGCAGGCACAAAAAAAGGTGTTTCATAAACTTCAGAGGGGATGCCTCCCTCGCCGGCATCGGACAGCCAGCCGGGGAAGAACCAGAGGGATGTGGGATATTCCCCGATGAAAACCCGGAAACACGAGTTTCCCTTCGCCGGCATTTTCCAACCGTTCGTTTGCGAAGAACAAACAACCCAGAGCCGAGTGCCCCCCGGGCCGTTCCGGTGTGCTCGCAACCCGGCCCTCAGCGCACCACAGACCGCACCGCACAAACTCAGTCCTGAACCTCCAGACGCAACGCATCCCAGAGAATCGCCTCCGCTGGACTCCCCATCGCTTTCCCAACGACCGGACCAGCCGGGGGAAATCGAAACGACAGCGTGTTTTTTCCCTCCTGGAGGCGGGATGCCTCAAACTCCAACTCGCGCTCTTGGTAGGCGCCATGAATCCCGCTGCGGTGGGCGGCGGAATCCGAGACAAGCCTCGCAACTTCCCCGACGGGTTGCCCGTTCAAGAAGACCCGCAGCCGACCACGTCTTCCCTCATAGCCCGCGAGGCCCAAGGTTAAAAAAGCCTT
>JBANFR010000223.1:0-3657 GCA_037975925.1 Verrucomicrobiota bacterium | reverse complement strand
GCCCCCCGATCCAGCCCCACCGAAGCCACCGACTTTCCATCCGGACTAAACGCCACCCCGGTCACCGCATCCGAATGCGCCGGTAGCCGGTGCCGGCGCTTCCCGCTGCTCACCTCGTAAATCGACACACTCCGATCCGCCCCGGCCGTCGCCAACAAATCCCCTCCTGGACTAAATTTCACGTCCATCACTGCATCTGCGCTGCTCTGGATCTGGGAACGCATCTCCCCGCTTTTTGGATCGTAAAAACGCACCTCCCCGTATTCTCCCGGCGCGCCGCCGGCCACAGCCAGGACGGCCCCCGCCGGATCAAACGTGAGCGCAAATGTCCTCGGCGCCACATTCCCGATCCGCCGCTTCAGACCACCCGAAGCCGGATCCCACACCGTGATTTCGCGCAGCCCCCCCACGTACAGTTCCGAGCCGTCCGGGCTGAAACTCAGCGCCGTCACAGGGAACGCTTTCCGATACGCTTGCGGTGCAGGCTCATGGAGCCTGGGCGGCACCATCTCCACCAGGGCTGCCGTCCGGTCCTGCGCATCAAACTTCGCCCCCTCCACAATCCACCTTTTGACCAACTCGGCTTGGGCTGTGGGCAAAGGGTCAGCCTTCTTTGGCATGCGATCATCCTGATCCTGGGACACGAGCAGCGTGTACAAACGGCTCTTCTCCGGTTGCCCCGCCACCAGAATTGGATCCGCAGGATCCTCGTTCCTGGAGAGAAAATCGAAGCTGTCGCAGCGGTAGCCTCCCTTCTGCTCGGTGGGGCCATGGCACGTCTGGCACTTCTCCAGCAAGATTGGCGCGATTTCCGCCCGGAAACTCACCGGCTTCAACTCTGCCGCCTCACCAGGCACCGCCACCATCCCCCCCAAGCTCACAGCGATCCACCCCCCACAGGCGCCCAAAAATGCGCCCACGTGACCTCTCCCGAGGGGGAGCCGTTGGAAAGGAAAATCAGACATGAGGTTCACCGAGTGGAATGAGAGGGATCACAGGACACGAGACCGTTCTCGAGAGATGCTCAATGGCGAAAGACAAACTCGCGGAGGTTCAAAAGGGTCCACACAAAGTCTTGCAGCGCCTCCACTCGATCCGCCCGTCCCGCAAGGTACCCGGCGGCTTTCCGAAGTTCGATTTCGCTCGGTGGCCGGCATAGCGCCGCCAGATACATCTGGTTCACGATTTCCTCGTCCGTCTTCTTTTGCGCGGCCAAGGCCCGCAAAAAGGCCCCGCCGCCATTTTGAAGGCGCGATTCCACCGTCTGGCTGTTGGCGAGCTGCAAAGCCTGGGTCAGGCTGGGCAGGCTCTGCCGCTCACACGCGCAGGAGCTCTGGCGCGCCGGCTGCCCGAAGGCCACCAAAAAGGCGTTGGTGGGCTGCGGCGCGGGCAACTCGGTCGCCATGGTCCCAAGCGGCAACCTCCCAAACCGCTCCGGTTCCCCAGTGACCTGACACACGGCAGCCAAAAGCTGTTCCGCACTCAAAATCCCCTGCCGCACATGAGAAAAATACCGCTCATCGTCCCGGTTAAACGCATTGGGCTTCGAACTGGCCTGATAGGTCCGGCTGTTGAGGATCGTCCGCATCAAGTGCCGCCGATCAAACCCATGCCCGGCAAAATCCTTCGCCAAGGCATCCAGAAGCTCGGGATTGGAGGGCGGATTCGAATCCCGAAAATCATCAATCGGCTCCACAATTCCCCGCCCCATGAGCTGCCACCAAATCCGATTCGCCTCCACTCGCGCAAAATACGGATTCTCAGGCTGCGTCAGCCAGTCCGCAAAGGCCGCCAAGCGGTCAGCCCCAGGGGCCAGCGTCAACTCCCCAGCGCCAGGCGCCCACGGCTTCATGATGCGACCCGTCCGAGGTTGAGTGATCTCCCCGCGCCGAGCCTGAAAAATCACCACCTCCTCCGGGCGACTGCCTTTGCGGCGTTGGACCCGCTCAAAAAAAGCGCCGAGCCCATAGTAGTTGTCCTGCGTCCACCGCTCAAACGGGTGATTGTGGCACTTGGCACAGCTTACCCGCGCCCCAAGGAAGATTTGCGCCGTCATCTCCGTCGCCTCGGGAGTCGTCGCCGTTGTTCGGAAAAAACCGGCTGCCGCGTTTTCCAGAGTGCTTCCCTCGGTCGTCAGCAGGGTTCGCGCAAACTGATCGTAGGGCATGTTCTCCTGCCAGGCTTTGACCAACCACGCATGGTACTTGTACGTCCCGGGCTCCGAAACCGTCGCCGAACTCAGCCGCAACAGGTCGCCCCACTTCAAAGCCCAAAACTTCGCCGTCGCCGGTCGTCCCAACAAATCCTCGATCAACACCGCCCGTTTGTCCGGGCGTGTGTCCGCCAAAAACGCCTGTGTTTCCTCCACCTTCGGCAGCAACCCAGTCACATCCACAAACACACGCCGCAAAAACTCCGCATCCGAACACGTCTCCGAGGGTGCAAACTGCAGCAACCGCAGTTTCGCAAACACCAACTCATCCACGTAATTCGCCGGTGCCGGTGCCTTCCATTCAAATCCCGGCACGTCTCGGATCAGCGTGAGGTAACAGGTCTCCACCTGCTCCAAAAAACGCACCGAGATCCCCACCTGTCCCCGCCCAGCTCCAATCACCAGCCCCTGAGGTGTGACCGCCGCCAACCCTTCTTCCGAACTGGAATACATCGCCAAACGCGTGACATCCCGCTCACTCCCATCGCTAAAACACGCCGTCACCCGCATCTGCTGCGTGTGCGCCGGCCAACGCAGGACCCGACGCAACCCGGGTTCGACCCGGATGCCCTTCAGTTCGGGAGTCCCCTTCGGATCAAAACGACAGCCCTGCGCGATCCAATCCACCAAAAAGCCGTACGCTTCATCGTCCTTGCGAAGCTTTAATCCGCCTCGGTGCGCGACTTCCATCAGCGGTTTGCGCAATAGCAAACTGCGCTCGGGCTCCTCCGGATTGATCCGCCGGTTAAAAAAATCACGCGTCAGGTTGATTTTATCCAACTCGGGATCAAACGCGACCATCGACAGGGCAAACCCGCCCTTCCCGCTCGGCGCCCCGTGGCACCCACCCGCATTGCACCCGTTTTTGGAAAGCGCCGCCAACGCGCCGAATTGGAAAGAAACGAGTTCCGCACTGCCCTGGCCGCTCACCACCACCGGGATCTTCTGAGAAAGGTTCCCCAATTTCACCTCCAGCTCCGTTTGCCCATCCCCCACGGGCTCCGCCAACGCAGATTCCACGATCCGCACCACCCCAGCCTTCGCAGGCTCCACCCGCGCCACCCGGGTCAAATCCTGCACGCTGCCATCGGCGTAAACCCCAGTAATAACCAACTGCACCTTGTGGCGGGTCGCCCCCAACTGGATCGACTTCGGGAGCACCTCCAAGCGCTCCGGGTTCCCGATCTGGATCGGCTCCAGTTTCGGAAGCGGCTTTTCACTCTCCGACGATTCGGCACGCACTGCGGAAAGCCCATCCAAGGAGAGGACGGCAAAACCAACCCAAGACATCAGTTTCCTAAAGCACTTCTTCATTTTTGAACCTCCACGGCGATCGGGGCCGATTCCACCTGCACCTCCATGCCCTCAATCCGAGTCGTCGCCGCAAGCTGGAGCGGTTGGTGGGTAATGCCCGCAGAACCGGCTGCCACCGCCAACTCCACCAT
>JBANFR010000222.1:0-3787 GCA_037975925.1 Verrucomicrobiota bacterium | reverse complement strand
CTCAAATCAGACGGCTACACATGTAGAACTGCGCGGGAATGGCTTGCGGACGGGGGTTCAATTCCCCCCAGCTCCACCAAAAACTCTTACAAAGGCCTCCAAGGATGATAACTTGGAGGCTTTTTTCATTGTAAAAACAATAGCTTATCGTCTTAAGGGCGACAAAGGCTTCTGCGGGCTGGCAGGCTGAGTTGGGGGAACGAGCAGGGGGAACAGTGCAAAATGCGGCTCTGAGCGGGGGAACGGATTCCCGCGGCCATCACCCACCACCTCCGAAACTGAGAATGCTGACAGACCACCAATGTAAGAACGCCACGTGTCCGCCTGACAAGGCACGCGTGAGATTGGCTGACTCCGGCGGCCTCTACCTTGAAGTCAGCCAGGCAGGCTCCAAGCGATGGTTCTGGAAATATCGGCTGGGCGGAAAGGAAGGGCGCCTTGCCCTGGGGTCCTACCCGGCCGTGGCGCTTAGCGCAGCGCGTCGCGCCCGAGATATCGCGCGTGTGAAGAAGGCAGAAGGCGTCGACCCGGCCAAGGCGCGACGCTTGGCGAGGCTCAAGGCGCTCAACCCCGAAGGTGATTCGTTCAAGGTTGTTGCCCTGGAGTGGTTTGCCAAGCAGGAGCCGATGTGGAGCGAGTCTCATGCCACCCGTGCAAAGCGCCAGCTGGAGCGCGATCTGTTCCCCTGGATTGGGGACCTGCGCATCGCTGAGATCGAACCTGTGGTGTTGCTCGGGACGCTAAGAAAAATCGAGCAGCGCGGGGCACTCGAGACCGCAGACAGGGCACTGATGATCTCGCGTCAGATCTGGCGGTACGCTGTAGCGACTGGGCGGGTCAGCAGGGATATGACAGCCGACCTTAAAGGTGCTTTGGCGCCCTACAGGGGTACGCACCTTGCGGCAATAACGGACCCAGAGCCGCTGGGTGCTCTGCTTAGGGCCATTCGGGCCTACAAGGGCGGCGTCATCGTGCGAGCGGCGCTGCAGCTCTCGCCCATCCTCTTTCAGCGGCCTGGCGAGCTGCGCGGTGCCAAGTGGGCCGAGATGGACCTAGAGGCGGGTATGTGGACCATTCCTGCTGCACGGATGAAGCGTACGAAGGAGGGAAAGGAGCACGGGCAGCCTCATCTGGTCCCCCTTCCCAAGCAGGCGGTCTCCATCCTAGAGGGACTGCAGAGATACACAGGCCATGGAGAGTACGTTTTTCCAGGGGAGCGCCAACACTCAAAACCGATTTCGGAGAACTCAGTTCGAACGGCATTGATCACGATGGGTTACGCGCCGGAAGTCCAGACTTGGCACGGCTTTCGAGCGACGGCTCGCACCATGTTAGCCGAGCAGTTGGAGGTCGATCCCTTGGTGATTGAGGCACAGTTGGCGCATTCGGTTAGGGATGCAAATGGCCGCGCCTACAACCGCACCACCTACATCCGGCAGCGGGTGGCGATGATGCAGAAGTGGGCCGATTACCTGGATGCGCTTGCTGCCAAGGCCGATCCTCAGCCCTTGAGGGCTGTTGCGTAATCTCAATCGGAGGGAATGTTGCAAGCGCAACAGCTCAGGTCCGCCCTTTGAACGCAGGATTGGTTCCTAAACTTGCTCAGTGTCTGGTTGAGCCACCTCTGCCGAAGTGGGTAGCTTTTTTGTTTCACACCATTCAATCTGAGTCGGTCTGTGCCCTCCAATATCGAAAAATGCCACCGTTACTGGGACCTCTGTTCCACGGTGTCCCTACAAGCTGCCGTCGCCCTGTGGTGTGATGTCGAACCCGGTGTACTTGCCAGCTTGGACTTCTCAACATCCTGTATGGATGCCAAGCGCGAAGCGCTGATCGACGCCCTACTTGAAAAGCGTTTGGACCATGTATCGCGGCCCGTGCCCAAATCCGATGGTCGTGGCATGTGGTACGGAGCATGTATTGAGGAGATGATCGAAAAGGATGTGGTCCGCATCCCGAAGGAAAGTCTGCGGCGCTTTTTCCTCGATATGCCATCGGGTGACCGTCCGGCTTTTCTTTTTGAAGAAGAGCGCCGCCGAGACCTTCCGAACGGAGGAGGGCTGGCCGAGATGAATACGATGAAAGCACTCGGCATCATGGCCTGGATCCTTTCGGACGAGCGCGCCGACTTTCGGTATGGGCAGCGTCCAAATGCAGCCCGGATCGCTGACGATGTCGCAGTTGCTGCTAAGCGACTCTTTGGACCCGATACCCGCGGGTTTGATGCCTTTCACAAGAAGATCGGCATGGCCTTGGACGAGCTATCGGGGGAGGGGGCTCGGACCAAGAGCCTAAGACCCTGAAATTCAGGGTTGAGTTCTGATTTTCACCATGGATGTGACGTTCGAAGGAACAGTGAGTCTCAATCGTCAGCGAGGGTTGACGAGATTTAAGGAGATTCAATGCCGATACTTCGAATGCCAGCCGTTAAGGCCGAAACGGGGCACCGTTCTCATGCGTCGATCTACCACGCGATTCGAGAAGGACTCTTCACAAAACCAGTAGCCATTGGCCGTCGGGCTGTCGGCTGGCCCGCTGAAGAAGTGCGCGCCATCAACGCTGCGCGCATCGCGGGAAAGTCTGACACCGAGATTCGCTCACTGGTGGAGCGTCTGATGGCCGAGCGGGTACAGCAAGGAGAAGCTTGGTGAGCCACTCTCCTGCTGAACGGTTGCTCTCGCGCCTGGACTCGGTGAAGCAAACCAGGCACGGCCGATACATCGCCCGATGCCCCGCGCACAGTGATCGTAGCCCTTCTCTTGCTTTGAGGGAGATGGAGGACGGCACGATCCTGCTTCATTGCTTTGCCGGCTGTGATGTTGCCGAAGTAGTGCGCTCCGTCGGACTAAACCTGGCTGACCTCTTCCCCAACTCCGACGGTAGTTACAAGAAACCCCAGAGGCGTCCATTCTCCGCTACAGACTTGCTGGAGTTGTCCGCATGGGAGTCCCTGGTCGCGTCCATCATCGCTTTCGACCTGGCAGAAGGACGACCAGGTGCCGACCGCGAACGGCTGTTGAAGGCGGCGCAACGGCTTCGGCATATGGCGGAGGTCGGTAATGGAAAGCACTGACTTTGTTCAGCGGCTTGAGCAAGTGGCCTCCGAGGTGGGGCTTGCAGAGAGCGACTGGCCAACTTTGGATCCGCTACCGACGTTAGACCACCTGGATAGCCATGTTGATTCGTTCCCGATCGATGCGCTTGGGCCTATCGCCGGACAGGCGGCAAAGGCGGTGGCCAACAAAGTTCAGGCGCCTGATGCGATCGCCGCCGGGTCCGTCTTGGGGTGCGTTGCCGTGGCCACCCAGCCGCTGGCCGATGTCGTCCTGCCCCACGGTGCGGTTGCACCCCTGTCTTTGGCCATCATCACGGCTGCAGCCAGTGGGGACCGCAAGAGCGCCACTGATGCTTTGGCCGCCCAACCTCTTGAGGATTTCCGGCGTGCGCAGTACCGGGTGTTCGCTAAGGAGTTCGCCCAGTGGGAGTTGACCAAGGGCATGAAGGGCGAGCGACCGGCACCACCGGTGGCCAAGAGTCTCACCGTCTCCAAGGCTACGGTCGAGGGTCTGACCAAGCAACTGCGCCACCAAAGCCATGTTGGATTGTTCAGCCCCGATGGCGCTGATGTTCTGGGGGGGCATTCCATGCAGGCCGAGCGCCGGGCTTCAGGTATCGCTTGGCACCTTCGTGCGTGGTCGGCCGAGAGCTTGGACAACCTCACCGCGGGCGAGGGGCTCAGTGCGGTGACGGGTCGCAGGGTGTCGATGCACCTGCTGGTTCAACCTGT
>JBANFR010000221.1:0-3799 GCA_037975925.1 Verrucomicrobiota bacterium | reverse complement strand
TGTACGAGGCGAAGTGGGGGACACCGGCCAGCGACCCGAATACTCCGCGCAACTGGAATTGGAACGTGGACGACGCGCAGTGGAAGCAGGTCGTGGCCGAACGCGGAGAGGGAATCCGGGAGGACGTCACCTTTGATTTGTGGATTCCGGACGGGGTGGAGGTCGTGCGGGGCGTGGTGGCGATTTCCGGACATGGCAGCGGCACCGCGCTGTACCGGCATCCGGAGCTGCGCAAAATTGCGCGGGAGCTGCATTTGGCGGTGTTCAAGTTCATCGGCAACCCGGTCCAGCGCGGTTTCTGGCCGCGGAGCCTCCTGCAGGAGCGGCTTTCCCTTTATGGAAAACAGGCCAACCACCCCGAGCTCGAGCACGCACCGCTCTTTTTGTACGGACACTCGAATGGAACGGGCTTTTCAGCAATTTACCCCGCGACAGAGGGCGCCAGGGTCTGGGCTTGGGTGTCGATGCGCCCGGGCGTGACCTTTCAGGTGTTTCAACCCGGAGCCGCCGACGTCCCCGGCCTCGTGATTTTTGGCGAGAACGACCCATTTTTAGGACGCCCCAGCCGGGAAGAAAACCTGGCCGTCGTCGAACTCATGCGCAAAAAACACGGCGCCGTGTGGAATTACGCCGTCGAGCCTCAAACCGGGCATGGTCCTGGAGACAAGACGTGGCCGTTGGTGTTTTCCTTCTTGCGTCACACCTGGCAGGCAAGAGTCCCGGCGCAGGCGGATCCGCGCAAAGGTCCGGTTACGCTCCAGAAGCTGAGGGTGGAAGAGGGGTATCTGGGCCAGAACTGGGATCTTTTCCGGGGCGGCTATCAGACGCTTCCGACGGCGCCCTTTGCGAGTTTCAGCGGAGACCGGGAAACCGCGTCCTGGCTCCTCAACGCCGCCTACGCGGCCGATTGGCAGAGTTTCCAGGCCCACGGAGAAGTCCGCTAAAGCGGCCCACCGCCCAAAACGCGAGCTGCGGGGGCTTTCCACCCGCGGCCCGGACTCACATCGGGGCTAAGATTTAAACGGTATGCGGAACATCGTATGGGGCTCCGACCGGGCCCCAACCGATCTATTTTTTACCGATGTACCGTACTCCCCTTTGCCTCCTGTTCCTGACCGCCGCCACTTACGCCGTTCCCGAGGGTTTTCAGATCCGGGAATTTGTCGGAGACGCTCAGGAGCCTGAGCTGTACCCCACCGCCGTCACGGCCGCCCCCCATGGCGACGTTTACATTTCCTCGGACAAAAATGGCTCCCTGGGACACCTCCCAAACATGGGACGCATCCTGATTGCCCGCGACACGACCGGTGCCGGCAAGGCAGACCAAATGATTGAGTACACCCGCGTGGACTCTCCCCGGGGCGGTCACTGGGTCAATGGGGTGCTCTATTTGGTGCACCCTCCCTTCCTGTCGGCCTTCCGGGACAAGGACGGCGATGGCAAGGCGGATGAAAAGGTGACCCTGGTCGAGGGACTCGGCGGCGGGATCGAACACCCACGCGGCGCGGACCACACCACCAATGGCTGCCGAATGGGGATCGACGGATGGTTGTACATCGCCGTGGGCGATTTTGGCGCGGGCATCGCCGCGGAGGGGGACGGTGCCAAGGGGCGCGACGGAAAACGCGTCACCTTGTACGGGGGCGGCGTCATGCGGGTGCGTCCCGACGGCTCTGAGCTGGAGATTTATTCGGAGATGACGCGCAACATTTGTGATGTGGCGATTTCCCCGCTGCTGGATCTCTTTTCGCGCGACAACACCAACGACGGCAAAGGCTGGAACACCCGCTTTCATCATTTCACCTCGCTGGCCAACGCGGGTTACCCGCGCCTCTACAAAAACTTCGACGATGAAACCGCGCGCCCGCTGGCCGATTACGGCGGCGGCTCCGGCACGGGCGGATTGTACCTGAGCGAACCTGGTTTTCCCGCCCAATACGGCGAGTCACTTTTTACCTGCGACTGGACGACTGGGACACTGCACCTCCACCCCATTCGCCCCTTCGAAGCGACGTTTGTGGCCCAACAAGAAACTTTTGAAAAAGTGCCGCGCGCCACAGACATCGACGTCGACGGTAATTCACGGCTCTACCTGTCCGACTGGCGGGGCGGCGGTTTTGCTTACTTGGGCGCCGGAAAACCCAACGGCATCATCCAGCAGGTCGTCGCGACCGAGGTGAAGCCCAACCGCTATGTGGACGTGACCAAGGCCGATGATCAGGCGCTCGTGCGTCTTCTTTCTTCCCCCAGTGCGGTGCAGCGCCTGGAAACCCAGCGCGAAATTCTCTCGCGGGGCAAGGCCTCCCTGGCTCAACCCGTCCTCGCCATCGCGTCCTCCTCCTCGGAATCCCTGTATTCGAGAGTGGCGGCGATTTTTACGTACAAACAACTGCTCGGAAAAGGGGCGACCCCGGCCTTGCTGGGCTTGGTGAAAGACAGCGCCATACGTGAATTCACCCTGCGCGCCCTGGCCGACCGGACCTCGGAGTTGGAGGGCGTCCCCGCTCAACCCTTCGTGGAGGCCCTTCGCGACCCCAACCCCCGCGTTCGTTTGCAGGCGCTGATTGGCCTGCAACGCCTCGGAGCGAAGGACGCCGCGCCGGCCATCTTGGAAGCAGCAGCCACCTGGCCGATGGATGAGTCCAAACTGAATCCCGGCGAACATTACCGCCTTCCGCACACGGCCATCACCGTCCTGGCACGTCTGGGCAACGCCAAGGCCTGCCTTGAAGCCCTGGCAACCCCCGAAAAAAGAGCGATCGCGTTCCGCGCGCTTCAGGGCATCCACTCGCCGGAAGCCGTCGACGGGCTCGTCCAAATCTGCGCCAAAAACGACCCGGCTTTGCTCCCTGGCGCCATGGCTACCCTCGCCCGCCTCTACCACGTCGAAAAACCGTGGAACTACAAAGACTGGTGGAGCACCCGGCCCGACGACCGCGGCCCTTACTTCACCCCGGAGGAATGGGCAGCCACACCGCAAATCCGGCAGGCCATCGAGAAGGCCTACCCCAAACTCCCCGCCGAGTCGCGCAGTGCCATGCTCGAAGTGCTCGGAAAGAACCGCATCTCCCTCTCCTCGATCAAACTCGAAGGGGTCGACCCGCTCCAACTCGCCCTTGCCTCGCGCAATCTCACTCAGGGGGACATTTCCCTCCTCATCGATGCCGCTCTCGCGACCCAGCGTCCGTGGGAAGAGCGCGTCCAGTGCTACAAGGCGATCATGGCGATCGAGAATGGAAACGACCCCATGCCCCTGAGGGTTCGCGTCCTGGCTGGCTGGTCCAAAGAGTCGCCTCTGCCCCAGGCAGCCGCTCAAGCCATCAAGGACTTCGTCAATGACGGTCAGCGCGCCAAGGAGGTGCCCAAGCTGCGCGCCCTCGCCAATGGAGCCGATGACGCCTCGGCACGCATTCTCTGGCGGGCCCTGTTGACCGTCTTGAAGAGCCCTCTCACCAAAGACGCCCAGAAAAAGCAGGTCCAAAAGGAGATCGATACCAATCCCCGCGAGATCGGCTTCTTCCAGGCCATTGTGGATTTGAAGATGTCCGGATTCGACAAGGCCATCGATGCCGCCATGGCCGGAGACAACACCCTGCTGATTCAAGCGGCTGCGGCCGCGCGCGAAGCGGGCAAAGAAAGCGCCGCCCGCGCCGGAAAACGGATCGCAGAACTCTCGCTGAGCGAGGCCACCAGGGCCGGTATGGAGGCCAAGGGAGACGTCAAACTCGGCGAAAAACTCTTCACCCAACAGGGCTGCGTGGCCTGCCACAGCATCGATCCCAACGCGGAGCAAAAGGGG
>JBANFR010000220.1:0-3910 GCA_037975925.1 Verrucomicrobiota bacterium | reverse complement strand
ATTCACCGCCACCTCCAGCAACCAGCTCCCCTGGTACTGATGCGCTCCCACCTCCGCCCGGAGCTTTTCCTCAATCGGGTCATCCGCCGAATAAAACCGCGAGTCCGCTCCCCGCAGCTCCAGTCTGGGGGCAATCAAACGCCAAGGAAAAGCGGCCAACTCCATGAGCGGCCGGTCGGGATGCTGCGCCACCTCCCCGCGCAGCTCCCAAATCTTCCGGTAAATCCCCCCCTTCTCCAACTCCCGGACATGCTCGGGATTCTTCAAATCCACCACCCTCTCCCCAGCCACCGGATCCACCGTTTCATTCCAAAACTTGCCAAACAAAGCCGCCGTGCCCGCAATATCGCTCGGAAGGCTGCCCGCTTCCTTCAAATAACGAATCACCACCGGATTATAAGAAATCGTGCTCTTTCCCGAAAGCGCAGCATCCAATCTCTTTTTCATCCCGGGATCACTCGATTTCAACATCATGACAAAAGGACCAAAAATGGGATCCCGAATATTAAAGGTGAAATT
This sequence comes from Verrucomicrobiota bacterium, assembly GCA_037975925.1. Taxonomy (GTDB): domain Bacteria; phylum Verrucomicrobiota; class Verrucomicrobiia; order Chthoniobacterales; family Chthoniobacteraceae; genus Chth-196. The sequence continues at coordinate 3,391 of JBANFR010000220.1, read as the reverse complement.
CGGGGCAAAATGGCTCCGAATCCAATACTCCAGGCTACGATCCATGCCGCGCGCTTTGGCAAATTCCGCACGCTTCTGGTGATCCCCTTCGTTTTGTATCGGCTGTTCCAAAAGAGCCGCATACTCGAATACCAGCGCCGGTTGCGCCCGTAAAAAGGTGGCGTCCCATCGCATCACATGAAAATAGGCGGCATAAGCCTTCTCCCGCAGCTTGGCTAATTCCTGCTCGTATTCGATCAGCGATTTCCGATCCGAATTCATCTCCACCGCAGGACAATCTTTGGGTTCTCCAACACTCTTAAAAACACCTTTTAACGCATAATAATCCGCCTGCGTTAAAGGATCAAACTTGTGGTCATGACAACGGGCACAAGTGAGCGTCAAACCCAATAGCCCCCGCCCCACCACATCAATCCGGTCATTGATGGTCTCATCCTCCGCCAAGTAATGATACTTCGTGCCCGTCGTGATAAACCCAAGGGCCGCCCAATTCCGGTTTGGCTGTTTTGACACCAAATCCGCCGCCAACTGATGCGTCACAAACTCGTCATAGGGCATATCCTCGTTGAATGCCTTAATTAACCAATCCCGATACCCCCAGGCATAGGGATAACGATATTCCGCCCCATAAACCCCAACCCCGGTCGTATCCGAATACCGAGCCGTATCCATCCAATGCCGGGCCCAACGCTCCCCATAAGCCGGATTTGCCAAAAGCGAATCAATGACCCTCGAAAATGCATCCGGCGATGGATCCTGCACAAACCGCTCAATCTGCGCCGGGCTCGGCGGCAGACCGATCAAATCAAAATACGCCCGCCTCAATACCGCCTCCTTTTTCTGACGCACCGCCTCCGGGCTCCCCGTCTCCGGCGCCTCCGCCGGCACCATCCCGCGCGCCTCGAGCTTCGCCAGCACAAACAAATCCACCGGGTTCTTCACCCACGCCCTCCCTCGCACCACAGGCAACTCGGGCCGCCTCACCGGCTGAAACGCCCAGTGATCCCCCTTTTTGCGCACGGGCTCGGCCTTGCTCTTTCGCGGATCCGGCGCTCCCCACTCCACCCACCGCTTCAAGTCCTCAATCTGCTCCGCACCCAGCTTCTTCTTCGGCGGCATCTGGAGGTCGTCCCCCCACTCCACGGCCCGAATCAAACGACTCTCCGAGGGAGCCCCCGCCCGCAATGCCGCTCCGCCCTCGCCGCCCCGCAAAATCTCCTCCCTCGAGTCCAGGCTCAAACCACCCTTCACCTTGTTTTTCTGAGCGGAATGACACTCCACACAGTGATTCGCCAAAATCGGGCGAATCTTGTTCTCAAAAAACGCGATCTGATCCGGCGAAAACGACGGTGCCTCACCAGCCCCCGACTCCGCTTGAGCCCCCATGCCAAGGCCCGTCCACAGAAGAAATATCCACCGCGAGACCCGCACAACACTGGAACGCATAAGCAAAATTCGGAGCGAAATGGGAAAAAAAGCTTCCATGGTCCGTGGCCGAGGAGGACCACAAGATTCACGCAATCAGTTCCTTGACGACGTTTCCAAAATTATCCGTCAGCCGGAAATCCCGCCCGTTGTAGCGGTAGGTCAGGCGGGTGTGGTCAAAGCCGAGCAGGGCCAGAATCGTCGCATGCAAGTCGTGGATGTGCATCACGTTTTCCACCGAACGCCCCCCAAACTCGTCAGTCGCCCCATACACGGTACCGCCCTTGACGCCCCCACCCGCCAGCCACGCCACCATCGATTTGCCATTGTGATCCCGCCCGGCCCCCGGACCCGAGGTGCCCCCCTGGGCCGTGGGCGTTCTTCCAAACTCGCCCCCCCAAATCACCAGCGTCGAATCCAGGAGCCCGCGCTCCTTCAAATCCGACAACAAAGCCGCCGCCGGAATATCAATCCCCGCCGCCGCGCTGCGGACGCTTTTTTCAATGTCAAAGTGGGTGTCCCATCCCCCGGTGCTCACCTGCACAAACCGGACGCCGCGCTCCACGAGGCGCCGCGCAATGAGCAGCTTTGTTCCAATGGAATTCACCCCCGCTCCGGCGGGCAAACGCTCGTACTTTTCCCGAACCGCCTTCGGCTCCTTCCCGACATCAAAGGCATCCATCGCCTCTTTCTGCATCCGAAAAGCCGTCTCAAAGGCCTGAATCCGCGCCTCCAACTGGGGATCCCGCTGCACCCGCTCCGCGTGCATCTCATTTAATTCCCGCGCCAAATCAATCTGGTGACGCTGCCTCTCCTCCGGACTGAACTGGTTGCTGATGTTGGCGATGATCTCGTTGAGCGGCGTCTTCGGGTCATAGTTGATGTTGCACCCCTGAAAGGCGCCGGGAAGAAACGCGGCCTGCCGGAAAACCGGGCTTCCCCCCAGCGAAACAAACCCCGGCAGGTTCTGGTTCTCGGTCCCCAGCCCGTACACCGTCCACGCCCCCAGACTCGGCTTGGGCAATATCCCCGAACCGGTCATCAACGCTCGCGCCGCAATCCCGTGGTCGGGAATTTCCGCAAACAAAGAGCGCACCACCGCCATCGAATCGACTTGCCGCCCCAGCTCCGGGAAAATCTCGGACACCTCGATTCCGGACTGCCCCCTTTTTTCAAATTGAAAGGGCGACCCAAGCGCCAACCCGCTCCAACCGGGAATCTTTTGCCCATGCTGCCGCTTCAGCTCCGGCTTCGGATCCCAAGTGTCCACCGTGGACGGCGCACCCGCTGCGTAAATCTGAATCACCGCTTTGGCCTTCGCCGGAAAATGGGCCGGACGCGGCGCCAACGGCCCTCCTCCTGACCCGCCCGCCAAGGTCTCAAACGGATTCAGCCCCAAAAACGCCGCGACACTCAGACCGCCCAATCCCAGGCCTTGGCGCACCAAAAAATCCCGGCGGGAAAGGGCTCCCACGCCGCCGGAATGGGGAGGAAGAGACGGCCTGCCTTCGGGGAGAAACAGAGAGCGCATACTCCCCATGAGGCCACGGCAGGCCACGGCGCGTCATGTCGGACGTTTGAATGACATCCCCTTGTCCCGTGATTGCCCGCCTTTTTACTCCCGTTCCAAAAACAACCGCTCCACATGACGCCACACCGCACTCGGCGTCAGCCGACTCCAATCGCCCTCGGGCGCCTGAAGCACCGACACGCCGGGGTTCAGCGGCGCCCAAATCGCCGGATCACTCGGGCCAAACAGCAGGGCACAGCGCGCTTCCACGGCAGCTGCAACGTGCGACACGCCACTGTCGTGCCCGGTAAAAAAAGCGCAATCGGCCAAAACACCCGCGAGCAGGGGGAGCGGCAAATTTTCAGCCCGGCGGACCCGATCCGAACAGAGAGCGCCCTCCAGGCGCTCCACGGCGCTTCCGTCGGCTTCACCGCCCACCAGCACCAACTCGCCCTG
>JBANFR010000219.1:0-4054 GCA_037975925.1 Verrucomicrobiota bacterium | reverse complement strand
ATGCCGGTCCACGCCGGTCCACGCCGGTCCACGCCGGTCCCCGCCGGTCCCCGCCGGTCCATGCCGGTCCATGCCGGTCCATGCCGGTCCATGCCGGTCCATGCCGGTCCATGCCCGTCCATGTCGGTCCATGCCTCCCGAAGGGATGGCGGCCCGGATGGACCGCAATCTCCAGCTCGTGTGTGCCGGGTTTTGTTTGGTGCGGCTTCTGGGGGGGGGATTTTTGAGGGAGGCCCCTTCAGCAGCCAAAAAAAACCTAAGGGCGCAACCCGCGGCGGATTAGCGCATGTGTGCAAATTGGACGTGCTATCAGGTGGTCGGACCAATATACTCTTTTCCCTACAGACATGACGCCTCGTTCCTTCCTCTTCTGGGTTTTTGCCCTTTTTCCATGGGTTCCCATGGTCGCCCCCGCCGCGCCCCCTGATTTTGCCTCCGACCTCCAACCCTATCTCGCCAAACACTGTCTGCGCTGCCACGACGCCAAAAAACAAAAGGGCGATCTGCGCATCGATACGCTCTCCCCGCAAATCGGCCTCAAAGACACTTCCCAATGGGCCGAGATCGTGAGCCGCATCACCTCGGGCGAAATGCCACCGGAAGACGAAAAAGAAAGGCCGTCCACCGCAGAAAACGCCCGGGTGATTGAGTGGATTTCAGCCCGCATCAAAGAGGGCGAGGCCGCCCGGCTCGCGAAACGGGATCGCGTTTCTTTCCATCGCCTCACCCGGGAGGAATACGCTCACACCCTCTCTGACCTTCTGGGAGTGGAGGTGGATCTCCACGATTCCGGCGGCTTCTACGAGGACGTGGAATGGAACGGTTTCAGCCGAATCGGAGCCGCCATGAGCCTCTCGGTTTCGCACATGGAAAAGTACTTCCAGTTTGCGGAGAAAGTGGTGGCTGAGGCCTATCCGGACGCCCCCGCTCGACGTCTCGAACAGATATTTCCGGCAGTTTCCCCCGGGCGGATCACGGGATCTTTTCGCGCCTATCTGGAGGCGAAGGGGCTGCGCGACAAGGTCCGGCTCGAGTTGTGGCCGAATGACAAAATGGGAATAACGCTCCCAGAGCCCCGGGAACCCCACGCGCCCGGCGTTTATGAATGCAAAATCACCCTTTCGGCCCTCCCAAAACCCGGAGCCCCTCCACCCCGCATCCGGGTCGAAGAGACCTCCCTGCGTCGGACCCTTCTTGAGAGGGACGTGGTCGCCCCGGAGGATCAACCGGTCACTCTCACTTTTTACGCCCACCTGCCCGAGGGGCCGAAGTCTACCCTCATCACCAACCTCCTTGAAAACGGGGGGACCCATTTGCCCCCGGTGGGCGGCAATCCCATCGTCAGCCTGAAGGAGCCGCGCCTCCCCTGGCTTCCGAAGGTCACGACCGAGGACGGCACGCTCCTTTACGGCCTCCTTCTCATCGATCGCGTGGAGTGGCGCGGTCCCTTGGTCTCCGAGGCCACGGCCGCCCTCCGCTCCCGGGGGATGCCTTCGGAAAGTGCTCCCGAGTCCGTTCAAAAAGCGCTCCGTCATTTCGCCCAACGCGCCTTTCGGCGTCCCCCCACCGATTCCGAGATTCAGCAGCTCCAGGGGATTGTGGAAAAGGAAGTTCAAGGGGGGGCGAGCCTCCGTGCTGCGATGCGTTCCGCCATGGTGGCGGTCTTGTGTTCCCGAAGTTTCCTCTTCCTCGAAGAAGGCTCGCCAGCCGAGGAACGCCAACGCCTGACCGACTGGGAGCTGGCTTCCCGTCTCTCTTATTTCCTCTGGAGCACCATGCCTGACGAAGAACTCGTGGCGCTGGCCGCCGCTGGCCGCTTGCGAGATCCGGCGATGCTCAAAAAACAAGTGGCCCGCATGCTGGCCGACCCGCGTTCCGGCCGGTTGAGCGAGTCGTTTGCCGGTCAGTGGTTGCGTCTCAAGAAAGTGGGGATGTTTCCCCCCGACCGGCGGCTCTATCCGGATTATGACAAGTATTTGGAAAAGAGCATGATAGGGGAAACCATCGCGTTTTTTGGCGAGACTCTTGCCAAAAACCATTCCCTCCGGGAGTTCCTGCACAGCGACTGGACCATGCTCAACGCCCGCTTGGCTCGCCACTATGGCCTGGATGAACCCGCCGGGGATTCTTTCCAGCGTGTCCTGCTCCCTGCCCACGCGCATCGGGGTGGGCTTCTCACCCAGGCCGCGATCCTTTCGCTCACCTCCGATGGCATCCGCCACCGTCCAGTCCACCGGGGGGTATGGCTCTCTGAAAGCATCCTGGGGAAAACGCCGCCGCCGCCCCCGCCGAATGTCGACCCCATCCCGCCCACCCCGGGGAATTCCCCCAAGGCCACGCTGCGTAGCCGCCTGGACGCCCACAAAACCAACGCCAGTTGCGCCTCCTGCCATGTGAAGATCGATCCACTCGGGCTGGCCTTTGAAAATTACGACGCGATCGGACGCTGGCGCACCCACGAAGTGGTCCCCCAGGGGGTCGGGGCGATGCCTCCGGTGGATGCCAGCGGACAGCTGCACAACGGGCACACTTTCCAGAACGCTGAGGAGTTCAAAGCTCTGTTGGTCCGCGATCTGGATACCTTCGCAAAGACCTTTGTCCGAAAGCTCGCCACTTACGGGCTGCGTCGCGCGGTCACCTTTGATGATGAGGTTCGCATCCAGTCCATCGTCGATCAGTCCAAACCAGCGGGTTACGGCGTGCGATCGATCGTGGAGGCGCTGGTGGTATCGGACCTGTTTTTGCACCGCTGAAATCTTTCCCCCCCCAATTCCATGAACATCCAACGTAACCAATGGCTCGTCAGCCGCAGACACTTGTTGCGCGGCCTCGGCGCGGTGGTCGCTCTCCCCTGGCTTCAGTGCATGTGCCCATCCTCCGCACGTGCCGCCACCCGTCCCGCAGCTCCGAAGCGGAGCGTCTTTTTGTACATCCCCAATGGGGTCAACACGCTGACGTGGCAAATTCAACAGGCCGGAGCGGATTATCAGTTCCCCGAGCCGCTCCAATCGCTCGAAAGACATCGCGCCCGGGTGACACCCATCAGCGGACTGCATCACCCGAAAGCGATCGGAAGCGTTCATTCTTGCGAGCACGTCTGGCTGACCGGGGATCGCTGTGGGAACGGTGAAAAGCCCTTCCGCAGTAGCCTTTCAGCGGATCAGGTGATCGCGGAAGTTCAGGGCGCGGATACCCGCTTTTCCTCATTGGAATTGGCCGTCACGGGAACTGCGCTGGGCTGGAACCGGGATGGAACGAACCTGCCTGCGGAGCGCAATCCCCAAGTCATCTTTGATCGGCTCTTTGGAGTGGAAAAAGACTCGAAGGAGGTGATTCGCAAACGCCTGGAACGCCGCGGGAGCATTCTGGATGTGGTCAGTGACGATGCGAAAGCGATGACCCGCAAGGTGGGGGCAGAAGACCGCACCAAACTCGACGAGTATTTGACGAGTCTGCGGGAGCTGGAGCTGAGAACTGAGCGGGCCAAATCCTGGATTGAAACTCCCAAACCCAAACTGGACCCCACGGTGGCGGCGCATCTTCAGCGGAAAGTCGAGATGAGCCAGGCCGGCGAATACTACCGTCTCTTTTATGATCTGATGGCGTTTGCTCTCCAGACCGACTCCACCCGCGTCATTTCCTGCATGATTGGCAGCGAGGGTGCCGGTTTGAGCATTCCTGAAATCGGTCTGGTCTGGGGACGCCACGAGCTTTCCCATCACAATGGAGAAACCGAACGTCTTCGTCGTCTGACTGAGGCCGACACCTTTCTCATTGAACAGTTCGCCTATTTTCTCGACCGGCTCAATGGGATGCAGGAGCTGGAGGGGTCTCTCCTCGATCAGACGCAAATCCTATGGGGTAGCGGGATGAGCTACGGCCACGGGCACGGTAACGCGAACCTCCCGCTGCTGCTGGCTGGCGGCAAGGCGCTCGGTTTCAAACACGGCAAACACGTCGACTTCAATCTGCCCACGATTGGCCAGTACAACCTCACGGAGCCCCTCGAGCATTACCGCATCTGTACACGGCCCGTGGATGACGCGGCCCGCCT
>JBANFR010000218.1:0-4064 GCA_037975925.1 Verrucomicrobiota bacterium | reverse complement strand
TTCCCTTCGACACCGCTAAGGGCCAGGATGGGCAGATAGACGATGGTAATGATGAGCACGCCGAAGAACATGGGGCGCGCGACCTGGCGGCTGGCGGCCAAGACTTCGCGGGAACGCTCTTCCGGGGTGAGTTTGCGGCCGAGGTGGTGCTGGCGGGTGCCGATTCTGCGGACGATGTTTTCGACCATCACCACGGCTCCATCGATGATGAGTCCGAAATCGACGGCGCCGAGGCTCATGAGGTTGCCCGACCAGCCGCCCTGGACCATGCCGGTGATAGCGAAGAGGAAGGAGAGGGGGATGGCGGCCGCGACGATGAGGGCGGCGCGCCAGTTGCCCAGGAGCGCAAGCAGAACGGCAACGACAAAGACGGCTCCTTCGGCGAGGTTTTTCGCAACGGTGTGGATGGTGGACTGGACGAGATCGGCCCGGTTGTAGACGACGGTGAGGTCCATGCCTGCCGGGAGTTTTTCGCGAAGTTCCTCCAGTCGGGGAGCGACGCGCTGGCACACGGTGCGTGCGTTTTGTTCCTGAAGCATCATGACGGTGCCGAGGACGACTTCTTCGCCGTCCATGGTGGCGGCTCCGCCGCGGAATGGGGTGCCCCAGCGCACGGAGGCGACATCTCCCACGGTGATGGGTTTGACGGTGGCCCCGAATTTGACGGGGAGCGCGGCGATTTCTTCGGCGGAGGTGACGCGTCCGATGCTGCGGATGGTGAGTTGTTCGCCGCTGCGTTGGATGACGCCGCCGCCGGCGTTTTCGACGTTTCCGCGGAGGATTTGGGCGAGGTCGCTGACGGTGAGGTTGGCGGCCTGGAGTTTGGCGAGGTCGGGTTCGACGGCGAGGATGCGCCGGTGGCCGCCGTTGTTGTTGATTTCGGCGACGCCCTGGACGGTTCGGAGGGCGGGTTTGATGAGGTACTCGTGGGTTTCCCAGAGACGCATCAGACCTTCTTGGGTGTCTGTGGGCCGCTCTTTGGAGCCGGGTTTCCAGTGGAGGGTGTAGTAGAAAATTTCGCCGAGGCCGGTGGACACTGGGGCGAGGCTGAGCGAGCTGCCCGGAGGGAGTTCCTGCACAAGCGCGGTGAGCCGTTCGGAGACCAGCTGGCGTGCACGGAAAATGTCCGTGCCCGATTCAAAATCGACCGTCACCTGGCTAAGGCCGAATTTGGTCAGGGAACGCGAGTCCGTGACGCCTGGCATGCCGGCGAGGGCCATTTCGATGGGGCGCGTGACGGAGCGCTCGGATTCCTCGGGGGCGAGAGCCGGGACGGCGACGTTGACCTGGACTTGAGGTCCGGTGAGGTCCGGGACGGCGTCGATGGGGAGGCGGAGGAGGGAGGCGCCGCCGCCGACGAGGAGGGCGAGGGCGGCGAGGAGGACGAGGAGACGTTGGCGCAGGGAGGCGGCGAGGAGGGAGTCGAGCATGGGAGGCCGGGGGGGCTAGCGCGAGAGGGAGGAGCCGGTGAGTTGCTCGAGGGCGAGGCGCGCTTCCAAGGCGCCGAGTTGGCTGGTGAGGACGGCCTGGACGGATTCGAGGTACTGGCGTTGGAGTTCGATGTAGGTGGTGAGTGGGAGGGCGCCGAGGCGGTAATGTTCGTCGGCTTCGGAGGCGACCTTGCGGAATTCCTCGAGGATGTTTGCGGGCCATTTGGCCAGTTCCAGGACGTGAATGCGGTAGTGGCTCTCTTGGGAAGCGACGTCGCGTTCGAGCTGGGAGAGCTGGGAGTTGAGGAGCACCTCGGCCTGAACTTTGCGGCCCTGGGCGGTTTCTTTCTGGCCGGCGTTGCGGTCCCAGAGCGGCAGCGGGATGGAAACGCCGATGCCCGTCTGGGTTTCGCTGGTGCCGCTTGTCTTATTGGTTTGCCGCTGAATGTAGGGCTGCACCGTGATGGAGGGCCAAACCTGGTGTTTGGCGAGGGCCACTTCGAAGCCCTGCTGTTCGACCTCCATCATCCGGGTGCGGAGTTCGAAGTTGTGGGAGCGTGCGCTGGCCAGGAGTTGTTCGAGCGGAGGCGGCGGGTTCAGGGCCAGTTTTTCGCGGACGATCTCGATCGGATGTCCCGGTTTTTCGCCGAGCAGCCGGTTGAGTTCGAACCTGGCCGAGTCCAACTCGTTTTGGGCGCGGGAGTGTTCGGCGCCGAGCGTCATTGCGCTGGCCTGGATAATTTTGACCTCCATCCGGGGCGCAACGCCCGCTGGATCCCTCTGGAGCACGACGTTGGCCAGTTCCTCCAATCGGTGCGCCACCTCGTGGGCGACGCGTGTTTTCTCCTGAGCTGCCAGGAATTGCCAGGCGCGTGTCTCAACCTGGGAGGCGATGGTGCGCCGAAACTGGCTCAGACCCAGTTGGGCGATCTCGAATTTTTTCTGGGCAATGGCCTTCCGCAGGGCGAGGCGTCCGGGCCACTCGATGTTTTGGGTCAACGTGACCGACCAGGTGGGGCCGTCACTGATTTCACCGGTTGCAAGGTCGCGGACGCGCCAGTTGCCGACACCGGTCTGGAGGTCCGGATTTTTCAAGGCGGCGGCGGTTTTTTTGCCTCCCTGAGCTGCCTGCACCTCGGCCTCGTAGAAGCGCAGCTCGGGGTGGCGGGAGACGGTTTTTTCGACCAGTGCGGAAAGGGTGACGGGCTCGGCAGAACACAGGGAAGCCACGCAGAGACTGGCAAACAGGGAGGCGAGAAGGCGCATAGGGGTGGGTGAAAAAAAAGGGGGGGCTTACCAGAGGGCAGACCGGGTGCCAGCCTTCTGATAACCCCCGAGACCCCGATTTTCTCGGATGGAAAAGTCGGGGCAGGTCCAATTTGAGGCGTTTTAGGCGCGCGAGCGCAGGAGACTGTGTCCGGTCATCTCCGGGGGTTGGGGCACGCCGAGCAAATGCAGCAGCGTGGGCGCCACATCCGCCAGGATGCCGCTTTCGCAGGACACCTGATCCGCATCCGCCCCGACGTAGAGGAGGTGGACAAGGTTGGTGGTGTGTGCGGTGTGCGGTGAACCGTCCGGGTTGCGCATTTGCTCGCAGTTGCCGTGGTCGGCGGTGATGAGCAGGCGTCCGCCGAGAGCCAGGGTGGCCTCGACGACGGCTTTGACTCCGGCGTCGATCGTTTGGACTGCGCGGATGGCGGCGTCCAAAACGCCGGTGTGTCCGACCATGTCGGGGTTGGCGAAGTTGAGGATGACGAGGTCGTATTGGCCAAGGCGTTCCACGACCTTGTGGGTGACCTCGGGGGCGCTCATTTCGGGCTTAAAGTCGTAGGTGGGAACGTCTTTGGGCGAGGGCACGATCACGCGGTCTTCGCCGGGGAATTGCTGTTCGACGCCGCCATTAAAGAAGTAGGTCACGTGCGGATACTTTTCGGTCTCCGCAATGCGCAGTTGTTTCAGGCCCGCCTTGCTGACGACTTCGCCGAGAATGTTGGAGAGGCTCTGGGGCGGGAAAAGCACGGGCACCTGGTAGGTACGATCGTACTCGGTGAGGGTGACGTAGTGGATCGCCGGGGTGATTTCGCGGTCAAATCCGGCGAAATGGGGGTGCAAAAAGGCACGGGAAAGCTGCCGGGCGCGATCGGCGCGGAAGTTGAAGAAGAGCACCACGTCGCCGTCGCGGATGCGCGCTTGGTCGGGGTGCGAAAAGATCAGCGGTTTGAGGAATTCGTCGGTTTCACCGGCCGCGTAAGAAGCGGCTACGGCTTCGGAGGGGGAGGTGCGGGGGGTGTTGCCGCGTCCGAGTACGATGGCGTCCCAGGCGAGTTTGTTGCGTTCCCAGCGCTCGTCGCGGTCCATGGCGTAGTAGCGGCCGATCACCGTGGCGATCTGGGCGCCGCTGGGCTGGAGCTCTTTTTCGAGCGTTTGAAGGTACGCCTTGCCCCCGGTGGGCGAGGTGTCGCGTCCGTCGGTGATGGCGTGGACGAGGATGTCGGTGACTCCGGCATTTTTGGCGGCGTTGGCGAGGGCGACGAGGTGGTCGAGGTGGCTGTGGACGCCGCCGTCGGACACGAGGCCGAGGAAGTGGAGGCGGGAATGGCGGGCCTTGGCGAGGGCGTCCTGAAGGGCCGGGAT
>JBANFR010000217.1:0-4124 GCA_037975925.1 Verrucomicrobiota bacterium | reverse complement strand
GTGGAGGGAGGCGAGTTGGTCCCCGGGGAAGGGTGGCTGAGGCGCGCGAAGGAGTTTCCTGCGGCAAAGCAGACCACGAGTCCACTGACAGCGAGGGTTTTTTTTGCGAGAGGCGTGGGCATGAGCGCAAACGGGAGTGACGGAACCCGGGAGCCCTAGGCGAGGGGCAATACTCCCGCGCATTGGGTTGGGTCGTCGGATTGGACCGCTCGCTGGCCCAAGCCTCACGGGAAATTTTCACGGTGCGCTCGGCTGTGGCTGGCGGAGCGGGGGTTGGTGGAGGGGGCGTGTAAGCGCAGCGGGTTGCGGGGCGTGAAGTGGTGGAGGGGGCGTGTAAGCGCAGCGGGGGCTGCGCGCTCCCGGGTCACCGCGGCTGGATGGCGGCGTCCAAGTACTGGGCTGCGCGCTGGGCGACCTCCTGCGGCTTGAGTTTGCGGGCGGCCACGAGATCGCGATTCTCCGGGGTCAGCGTTTTGAGAAAAGCCACGACGTCCCGGATCTGGCTCAGGTTCAGGATCTGTCCCATCGGCGGCATCGGCGAAACTGGGGTATCCATTTTCTGGATCTCGCCCTTGGAGATTTTGCGGAGCTTGCCATCGGCCAACTTGAGCTCCACGCCCTGCTCGTCGCGTTTCCACAAAACGCCGGCGAGGGTTTCCCCCGACTGGAGGGTGACGGCGAGAGCCGCGTAGCCAGGCGCAAATTCCGCACTGGGCTCCACTACGGAACGCAGCAGGTACTCTGGTCCGCGTGCGGCGACCTTTTCGAGGGATGGTCCGGCGGTCCCTCCGGGGACGCCCGGCTCGGCCGCGTGGCAGGTGGCGCACATGGCTGCGGGCGATTCGTAAAATAGTTTCCGGCCCCGGTCAGGATCGCCCCCGGAGAGCGCAGCCCGGAATTCGGAGAGCGAATCTCCCGAGTCCTTCAGGGTGGCTCGCAGTTTTTGGAGGTGCTCCTCGCAATCTTTGCGGGTTACCACTGCTGTCCACAGATCAGCGCGAATCTCCTCGGGTAAGGTGGACCAGGTTTGGATCAGGGCGTTGAGTCGCGCGGAGGCTGCCTCGGAGGGGAGACCTCCCAAAAGGGCGATCACGTTTTGTTGTTCCCGGAGGGTTCCCTGCCGGAGTCGCTCATCGGCTTGCCGCAACCCCGCCGCCTCATCCTGCTTGAGCAACCAAGTCAGACCACGCATCCGGATTTCCGGCACGGGATCTCGAAGGCTCCCCTCGAGCAGATCGGGGACGGGACCGAGCGAATCCAGTGCTTGGAGTCGTGCGGGGAGGGGGTTTTTGACGCCGGCAAAAATCGCTCTTTTCACGGCTTCGGGGATGTCGATTTGGAAGGCTGCGAGAGTTTCGAGCACTTCGGGGAGGAACTCACCGTTTTCGGAGGAGGCGAGTGAAAGCAGGCCTGAGGCGAGAAGGGACCGGGATTCGGGGGAGATGTCTCGGCGACTCGCGGCGAACTTCGGGTCGAAGGATCCAGTGACGGGGTTGAGGCCCAGGGGTTTTTCCCAATGCCGGAGTATCCACAGGGCTTCGGAGCGCGCGGGGAGCTTCTGTTTTGCATCGGAAGCGATGGCCAACAGCCTCTGAAACTCCTCGGAGCTGCCGAGCAGCAGCTGGGCGCACAGGAGCCGGTTGTCGAGCGTGGGTCCCCATTTTCCGAGGAGGTCAGTGCGTTTCGCCAGCGCCCGGTAACTTTCCACGATGCGTCCATCGTAAATGGCCTGGATGGCTTCCCGGACCAGTTCCGGATCGGGGTCGTTGAGGAAATGTTCCACGGCCCTGCTTTGAAAACGGCGCAGCGCGAGAAGGACCCCGCGCCGGACGGCGACGTTGGGGTGAGAGAGGAGTGGGGTCAGTTTTTCCGGAGTCCTCAAATTCACCAGGCCCATGACCGCTCCGTGGCGCAGGGAGGCGTCGGCATCCGCGTTCTGTTCGAGGACACGCAGGAGCGGTTGGAGTGCGGTCTCGAGGCCCGTTTTTCCAATCGCGATGGAGGCGCACATCCGAACCTGTGCATCGGAATCCTCGAGCAAGGGCAGCAGTGCCTCCAATGCCTTCTCCCGTCCGGCTCGCCGCACCAGCTCGCCGACCATTTCCGCCGTGCGCGCCCTCACGATGGGGGCGGCATCCCGCGTCAGCTCGATCACCCGATTCAAGGCGACGGCATCGCCCCGGCGCCGCGCCAGAATCCCTAGCCCATACGCGGCGTGCAGTCTTTGGAGCAGGGGGCGCTCCGGCGCGGTGGCAGCGAGCAACGGGTCGCGTCCATCCGCTCCGCGAGTACTCAATTCCCACTCCGCCCGGAGGCGGACGCGCATGTCAGTGTGTGCGAGCAGCTCACCCAGCCGGGTTGAGGGAAGGGTTTCGATTCCATTCCGGAAAAGCGATTCCACTTCGGAGACCTCCGGGTTGGCGATGTGGGTGGGATCCCAAAACGCCAGAAGGCGGCCCGCCTTGTTCTCGAAGGACGTGCTTTTGCGGTCCACCACGTACAGCCGGCCGTCGTAGCCGAACTCGATGTCTGGGGTGTTCACGCCCCGCAACACCATCTGCTGCGACTCGAGCTCGAACCCTGCGCCATTGGGCTTCATGCGGAACCCCTTCACCTCCCCGCGTCCTGCGTAGTCCGCGACCAGAAACATGTGCTCCCACTTGGTGGGGAACCCGGTGCCGGGGAAGTAGGTCAGCCCGGAGGGGCCCTGGGTGTAAATGTCTGCGGGCGGCAGTACGTGGTCGGGACGGTTGGCTGCTTTTTTCCGCCACCAGCCTTCTTCGAACCAGAGGCTCCGGTTCTGGGCGGGATGTTCCCAGACCGAACCAAAAATGCTCAGGTTTTCGTGGCCGCGATCCCATCCGGAATCGCCGCCTTCGACGACGTGTACGATGCGCGCGCGGTCGTGCCCGCCGGAATTGTTGTCGACGGAGAAGAGGTTGCCGTGGCGGTCGAAGGCGACCTCTTTGGGGTTGCGGAGACCACGGTGCACGAGTTCGAGGTGGGAGCCGTCCATTTCCATGCGGAAGACGGCGCCGGAGGTGGGGGAGACCCAGTGTGCGCCTTGCAGGGTGGTCAGGCTGTAGCCGCGATCGCCCACGCTGAAGTAGAGGCGTCCGTCGAGTCCCATGGCAAAGCCGTTGAGGTCATGACCGCTGATGCTAGTGCCGATACCGAAGCCGCGGTGGATCGATTCGCGCTGGTTGGAAACCCCGGTGCCTTCGGTGTCGCGCAAGCGCCAAACGCTGGGGATGCAGGAAAACCAGACGTCTCCTTTGAACGCGAACACGCCCCCTGCGGTGCCGTCCAGAGGATCGTTGAAGCCCTCTGCGAAGACTGTGGAAACCCATTTTCCCTCCTTGGATTCCAGAATGCGCACCCTTTCCGAGAACTTGGTAAAAGCCTCCATCCCGCCCTTTTTCGGTGCGTATTTTCGATAGATCTGGAGCCTGTCTCCCAGCGATTGGACGGCCATGTCTTCCTTGGCCCAATCGAGATGGAAGCGGTTGTCTTCGACCCCGTGCCGGAAGCGGAGCGTTTCTGCGACAAAAACGCGTCCCTTTTCATCAATGGCCAGAGCGGAGGGGCTTGCGATATCGGGGTCTTCGGCGAGGACGGCGGCCTTCCACTCGGGGGGCTGTTCGAGGGTTTTGAGGAAAAGGTCGCTGGTGAGCGGGCCGGTGCTTTTGGCGGGGGCGGCATCGAGCGCAAGTGCCGGAAGCGGGAGGCAGAGAAGTGCACAGAGGAGGCTGAGTGCAGCGGGGGAGGAGTCTGGAGCGCGGCGGGAGTCCATGGGGCAATGGTCGGTCAGGGGCAGGATCGATCGTGTCGCAGGATACGCTGAGGCACCTCTCACCGCATGTCGGAAGAATGACGGACACGGAGCGCGGAGCCCCAGCTCCGCTATGGCGCCCCGCTCGCCCGGGCGCGCCCTCTGAGCCCCAGCTCCGCTATGGCGCCCCGCTCGCCCCGGCGTGCCCTGAGCCCCAGCTCCGCTATGGCGCCCCGCTCGCCCCGGCGTGCCTTCTGAGCCCCAGCTCCGCTATGGCGCCCCGCTCGCCCGGGCGCGCCCTCTGAGCCCCAGCTCCGCTATGGCGCCCCGCTCGCCCGGGCGCGCCCTCTGA
>JBANFR010000216.1:0-4228 GCA_037975925.1 Verrucomicrobiota bacterium | reverse complement strand
TATCCGGCGCCTGAAGCCGGGATATGTCCCGCGTTTTTCCCTGAAAAAATCCAGCGTTCCGATTCGGCGCATTTGGACGCGCTGGAGGCGCAGAGCGTGTACCTGATTCGGGAGGCGTTCCACCACTTCAAGAATCTGTGCATGCCCTGGAGCATGGGGAAGGATTCCAATGTGTTGATCTGGCTCTCGCGCAAGGCGTTTGGGGGGCACATTCCGTATCCACTGCTGCACATTGACACGACCTACGAGTTTCC
The DNA here is from genome assembly GCA_037975925.1 of Verrucomicrobiota bacterium. GTDB lineage: Bacteria > Verrucomicrobiota > Verrucomicrobiia > Chthoniobacterales > Chthoniobacteraceae > Chth-196. The sequence continues at coordinate 3,974 of JBANFR010000216.1, read as the reverse complement.
CGAGATGCTGGCCTATCGGGACTGGGCGGTGAAATATCACCAGCTGGATTTGATTGTGAAAATCAACGAGGACGCCCGTGCGGGACGTGGGGCTTATACGGAGCGCGGGCCGATTGGATACGACACGGCGGACCCGGTGACGGTGACCCACGAGTTGAAGACGGCGGCGCTGCAGCAAGTGATGGCGGAGCGGCAGTGGAGTGCGCTGATTACGGGGATTCGGCGGGACGAGGACCCGACTCGGGCGAAGGAGCGGTATTTTTCGCCGCGCAATAAGGACTTTGAGTGGGATTACAAGGATCAGCCGCCGGAGTTTTGGAATCAGTTCACGACCTCCTGTGCGGCGGGCGAGCACGTGCGGGTGCAGGCTTTGCTAGATTGGAGTGAGCGCGATATCTGGCTCTACATTCAGCGGGAGGGCATTCCGATTCCTCACATGTACTTTGCGCGTCAGGGTAAGGACGGGAAACGTTATCGGTTTCGTTCGCTGGGATGCTGGCCGATCACGGGAGCCGTCGAGAGCGAGGCGGACACGATTGACGGGATTATCGACGAGTTGGCGCACACCAAGACCAGCGAGCGGGCCGGGCGTGCGCAAGATCACCACGAGCGCAACGCGATGCAGAAGCTGCGCGCAAAGGGGTTCATGTAGGCGTTCCGTTTCCCATGGCGCGGCTCTCTGGCAGCGCTTTCTTTTCAGACCTTATTTCAATTTTTCCGATGTCCTCTGTTTCTTCCGTTTCCCTTTCTGTTGAGCCTGGCCAATCGAGCCGCCTGCGGGTGGTGTTTGTGGGTCATGTCGATCACGGCAAGTCCACGCTGATTGGCCGCATTTTTTTCGACACACACTCCCTCCCGGAAGGGAAGGTAGAGCAGATTCAAAAAGCGTGTGCGGAGGAGGGGATGGAGTTTGAGTACGCCTTTTTGCTCGATTCCCTTCTGGAGGAGCAGGAGCAGAACATCACCATCGACACGACCCAGATTCAGTTCCGGACGGAGAAGCGGCCCTACGTGATTATTGACGCTCCGGGGCACAAGGAGTTTCTGAAGAACATGATCACTGGGGCGGCCAGTGCGGATGCCGCTGTTCTTCTGATTGCAGCGAATGAGGGGGTGCAGGAGCAGAGTCGCCGGCATGGGTACCTGCTCAGTTTGTTGGGGATCCGGCAGGTGGTGGTGGCGGTGAACAAGATGGATTTGGTGGGGTATTCTGCGGAGGTTTTTGAGAAAGTGTGCGGCGAGTACCGCGCGTTTTTGAAGGAGATCGGCGTGGAAGCGCGGGCCTTTGTGCCGATTTCGGCGCGCAACGGGGTGAACGTGGCGCGGCGCGGTGGGGACCCTGCGGTGGGCTGGTATTCTGGCCCCTCGGTGCTGGACATGCTGGACACTTTTGAGCCGCCGGCTCCGTTGACGGAGCTGCCGCTGAGGCTTCCGATTCAGGACGTGTACCGGTTCGACGACCGTCGTCTTTTGGTGGGCCGGATTGAAACGGGCACGTTGCGCGTGGGGGACAAGCTCGTCTTTTCTCCCAACGACAAAACGAGCGAGGTGGCCTCGATTGAAAACTGGAGCGGGCCAGCTCAAAGCAAGGCATTGGCTGGGGAATCGGTCGCCATCACTCTGAAGGAACAGATTTTTGTGCAGCGCGGCCACGTGGCCTCCCATGAGGTGGACGCTCCGATTGAAACCAACCGCTTCCGAGCGCGTCTCTTTTGGATGGGGAAACGGAATTTGGTGGTGGGACAGAGCACCAAGCTGAAGCTGGCGACACAGGAGTTGGAGGCGGAGGTGGTGTCGATTGAGCGGCTCATTGACGCGTCGACCCTGGAGGCGGGGTCTGGCGAGCGCGGTTACATTGCAAAAAACGATGTGGCCGAGGTGACGATCCAGACGCGCGGCGCTCTGGTGATGGACAATCAGGACCGCAATCCTTTCATGGGGCGCTTTGTGATTGTGGATGAACGGCAGGTGGCCGGGGGCGGGATTGTGTACGGGGGCGTGTACGCGGACCGGAAAGCGATCAAGAGCGCGAATGTGTATTGGTCGGAGGGGAATGTGCTTTCGAAGAACCGGGCGCTTCGGAACGGGCATCGCGGGGCGGTTTTGTGGCTGACGGGGCTGAGCGGTTCGGGCAAGTCGACCCTTTCGCGGGCGCTCGAGCGCGAGCTGTTTAATGCGGGGCGTCAGGTTTACGTGCTCGACGGCGACAATTTGCGCCACGGGCTCAACTCCAACCTGGGTTTTTCGCCCGAGGATCGGGTTGAAAACATTCGGCGTGTGGCGGAAGTGGCCAAGCTGATGGCCGACGCGGGGCTGATTGTGATCACGGCCTTTATTTCGCCCTACCGGGTGGATCGGCGGCGCGCTCGGGAGATTGTGCTCGAGGGCGGGCACGAGTTTACGGAGGTGTTCGTGGAGGCGCCTTTGGAGGTGTGTGAACAGCGGGATGTGAAGGGGCTCTACCAGCGGGCACGCGCGGGTGAAATTGCGGAGTTCACGGGAATCAGTGCGCCTTATGAGGCCCCCGAAAATCCGGAGTTGGTCGTGCAGACGCACCGTCAGGGGGTGGAAGAGTCGGTGGTGGCGGTTTTGGAGTATCTTTTGCCGCGGATTCGAACGGTTACCGGCGACGAAATTTCCATTTAAAAAGCCCCAAGAGATTCCCCGACTGGCCGGTAAGCTCTTCCCAAGCAGGCGCGATGATGTTTCGGCTTCGAGTGGGGTGTTTGGCGGGACTGCTCTTCTTGGGGCTCGGTGGGGAGGCGGTTTGGGGGCAGAGCCCGAGTGGCGGTGTTTACTCGGGCTTGCGAACGTGGACCACGGTGGAGGGACGCTCTTTTCAGGCGAGCCTCCTGGGGGGGGACGGTGCGCAAGTCATCCTTCGTCTTCCCAATGGTGAATCGGGGTCCGTAGCGATTCAGCGTTTGTCGGCAGCGGACCAGGCTTTTGTGCGGGGGGCGCTGGGTGAAAAGAGGGGGGCGGCAGGGGGAGGCCCTGTACTGGGAAAAAGGGAGTGGCCGACCAAGGTCGAGGTGGACTCGTCGGCGATCGACGTCAAGTTCGTGTCTGAGGCCTCGGGAGAGAAACAATACGTGTATCACTCCAAGAGCTTTGAGTTTGAGGCGCAGGATAAATTGGCCGGGACGGTGATGCGGGAGGTAGCCCGCACCTTTGAGGCGACCCGAGCGCTGATGGAGGCGTTACCCTGGGGAATCCAGCCATCTCCACCGGCAAAGCCGGGCTATTACAGGGCGAAACTGTACGAGAACCGGGAGAATTACATCCGGGACGGCGGTCCCGTGTATTCCGGGGGTGTTTATTTTCGGAAGGACCGGATGTTTCGCATTCCTTTTCAGAGTCTTGGATTGGAATTACGCGGGAAGACCTGGTTTAAAAACGAGCGTTTTCAAAACGACACTTTGGTGCATGAGGTCACGCATCAGATGATGCACGATTTTCTGCCTTTTCTTCCCACTTGGATGATTGAGGGAACGGCAGAATACGCAGCCATGTTACCCTATCACGCCGGGCGTTTTTCGACGGATGCGCATGAGCGTGGAATCAAGGAATACATCCGCGCTTATCAGGAAAGAACCAAGGGGTCCGTGGCCGACATGATTTCTCCTTTGGAGTTAATGAATATGACCTCCGAGGGATGGCATCAGCGTTCGGACAAGGGTGGGCGGGAGCAGAGTCGTCTTTATTTTTCCTCCTGCCTGCTCGTGTATTTTTTCTGCCACTTGGACGGGGACGGCAAGGGAGGTGGTTTTTTGAGCTATTTTGATCAAATCCGCGAAGCCAAGTGGGCTTGGGCTGAGTTTTTCAAAAAGCCGGAGGTGCGTTGGAATCCGGATGGAAGTTATACTTATCCGAGCAATTTGACGCCGCCGAGTCAGGCTTATGAAGAGGCTTATGGTCGCGAGCTGGGGGCTATTTTGGTCAAAGGGCGCGATAGTGCGGCGTTAAAGCAGGCG
>JBANFR010000215.1:0-4262 GCA_037975925.1 Verrucomicrobiota bacterium | reverse complement strand
CCACCTCCGCTTCGCACAGGAAAACCAACTCCTCCACGCCCGACAACAGGCCCTGCGATCGCAAATCCAGCAACACCAGGAAAATCAGCGCCTACTCGAACAACGCCTCCGCCACGCCCAACGCCTCGGTGCCATCGGAACCCTCTCCAGCGGCGTCGCCCACGACTTCAACAACATCTTGTGCGGTATCATCGGCCTGTCCGAAATCGGACTCCGAATCGCCTCCTGCTCGCCGGAATGCACCCGCAGCTTTGAAGACATCCGAACTGCAAGCCAGCGCGCGGCATCCCTCGTCCGTGCCATGCTCTCCTTCAGCCGCAGACAAGAGCAACCCAAGGGCCCGATCTACCCCTCCCACGCCCTCGCCGAGGCGCTCACCATGCTCCGGGCCACCATCCCCTCCTTTATCCGCCTCGAGGAGCAGACTCCAGAAACCCCCACGGCCATCCTGGGGGAAATCTCTCAATTCCAACAAATTGTCACCAACCTCGTCCTCAACGCCTGGCACTCCATCGGCACCCAGCCAGGCCAAATCCGACTGCGCATCCAACTCCAACTCCCCCCGGAAAAACATCTCCTCAAACTTCCCCACCTTCAAAAAACGCAACACGTCTGCGTCGAAATCAGCGATACCGGCAGCGGCATCCCTCCGGAAAACCTGGACCGCATCTTTGACCCCTTCTTCACCACCAAACCAGCCGCCCAAGGAACCGGCCTCGGCCTCTGGGTCTCCAGGGGAATCGTCGAATCTTGGAACGGCGGAATGACCGTCGAAAGCACCGTCGGCAAAGGAACCACCTTCTTCCTCTACTTTCCAGAGGCCTCCGCCTCCCTCCATCCCCACTCCGATTCTGCACCCCTCCCAAAACGGGGAAACGGGCAAAAAATCCTCTTCGTCGAAGAGGAAAAACTTCTCGCCTCCACCGTCCAGCACAGCCTCGCCTCCTTCGGCTACCAACCCACCGTCGTCACCACCGCAGAGGAGGCCATCCATCAGGCCCGATCCGGCACCTTCGACGCCGCTTTCACCGACCTCACCATGAGGGGCGGAGGAGGCTTGGAACTCGCCAAATCCCTCTGGGACCTCCACCCCCACCTCCCCATCATCCTCACCACGGGCCACACGGACGCCATGGATGAGTCCATGGCTCAATCGATCGGCTTTTGCGCGCTACTCCCCAAACCCTTCGATTCCCTCAGCCTCATTCGCACCCTTCAGGCAATCCTCCCCTGATCATCCTCCCTTCCCCAGCATTGCCCGTCGCCTTCCTCACCCGTGAAATCGAAAGGATCTTTGATCTGTCGGAAGCTTCCCGCCCAGAGTCACAAAGCGATTTTTCACAAACATCGTGTTCATTCGCTAAATTTTCCTTGCGGCCAGCCTTCCCTGCATTAGTCTGGCCGCCCCTGACCCTATCGTCCAGTGGCCTAGGACACTCCCCTTTCACGGGAGTAACACGGGTTCGAATCCCGTTAGGGTCGCCACTTCAATCTCCTTGAAGTGTCCGACTTCCCCCGGGCCTACGCTAAAGACTGGGTACCGGTTTGATTTTATTTTTGAGGGTTTTGGTGGATCAGGTTGTGGCTTTGGGGGGGAACTTTGAACCGCAAGCGGCGATAACGCGCAGAGGGTAGTTTTCAAAACGACGGAAGCCGTAAGCCCTGCGATCGGTTGGCACTTCGGAGGGCGCTTGCCTTCAGAGCGGCACAAAACGCGGGGTCTCAAGCAGTGCAGAGCCTCCACCTGCCTTTGCGAAAAGACCTGTACCGCTCATACCTTGGAGGTGCTAGGAAGCCCCCATCAGGTCGAGCGGTCGTTCTCGAGGGAAACCAGGCCGCGCCGCGAAGGCGGGAGGCTGGCTTGGAAACCAAAAGCCGGGAGGCTTTCAGGGTCGCGGCGATTGAGGGGCCGCGCCCCTCAGCATGCGATCAAGCACGTTCCTGGTCATTGTCTGGAGCTGCGGGTGAGGCCCCTTGGGGCCGCCTGGCGGATGGAGATAACCGGGGGGGGCGGCTACCCCATCCGCCCACCAGCAGGTGGCAGCATTGAAAACAATGTTACCCTTTGGACCGGGATACACCGTAGCCGTGTAGGCGTCCTTGCCTGCGCCTGGGGGGCCGGTCGCGATGATTTCGAGTCCCGGAATGGGCGCGGGATCCCCGTGATATTCCCAGCCAATGACACCTGGGATTTGCTCCCCGAGTTTCATCCCGGTGCCTTCGTAGATCCAGTGATCGGGGGCCGTGCAAATCCAAGGGGAGGTTCTGACCACCGTTCCCGTGGTGTGCGCACCCATCAACTCGTTGCCGTAAGGGCGTTCGTGCGGCAGCGAGTTCATGGAGTGAAATTCCCGCGTGCCATGAGGCGGCCCGAAAACCCCAATGCGCTCAATAGCCCGCGTGGTCGCATCGAACCTCACTTTTCCAAACACCGCGTTGCCCGAGAAGAATCCCACACTCACGCCCGAGGCGATGGCCGCCTCGACATTGCGAAACATTTCCAGAGTCCAATACTCGTCGTGTCCGACGCTCAGGAAGCCGCGCGCCTTGAGCAGGCGAGCCGGGTCTCGGTGGGTGTCGAGGTTGGAAAGGTAGGAGACGTCGTAGCCCTGCGACTCCATCCAGAAGGCGAGCGGGAATTCCCAGAGAAACCAGTCGCCGGAGCCTGTGGAGAGCGGCTGATCGACCAGGTGAAAGAACTTCCCATAGGGGCGCTGAAAGCTGACCTGCACGTGGGGTCCCCAGTACCAGCCGTTTTTGCCATCGTCGTAGAGGGCGCAGTGATTGGGCCAGCGGTTATAGGCCTGCCAGGTGAAGTCGCTGCACTGGAAGAGGAAATCGGCCGGGCGCTCATCGCGGACGATGAAGATGAGGTAGCTTTGAAAACCCGAGTCCAGGTTGGTGAGCTTTCCGATATAGACTCCGCTGAGCCAGTCGGCCGGGATTTTGAGTTCGGTAGCCGCCTTCCATTCACAAAACCGCAGCCTCTTTTCGCCCATGGGGGGATCGGTTTGCTCGATGCCCTGGAATTCGCCGAGGTCGAGCACCAGCCGGGCGCCGTCGCCGCCGTAGAAGCCGGTGCGATAGATTTGCAGCGAAAAACGACTCGAGGGTCGGGTGCTCACAAAGATGGAGAGCGTTTCGCCTGCGAGGAGGCTGCTCTGCGAACAGTAACCCTCGATGGCAGCGCAGCGTTTGTTCGCGTCGACCTGCACTTTGGTGAGTAGCCAATCACGCGTTCCGGGTCGGGCGTTCTCGGCCACGATGAGCGAGGAGGGACTGGGGGCGGTGGCTGGACCCTCAGCCGCCCGGCCTTGCGTGGCTCCGGTTCGGGAGGCTGCTGCGAGCAGTGCTGCGGCCCCCGCGTTTTTGAGAAATTCACGGCGATTGGCAGCCTGGAAAAGCGGGTCAGGCCCGGGGAGATTTTCGCGGGAGTGCATTGTGGGGGGGAATTACTTGGCAGTGCGCAGGAATGTCACCAGATCGGCAATTTGCTGCGGGGTCAGGTGACCATCAAAGATGGGCGGCATCAGCGACACCCGGGAGTACTGGGTTTCCAAAATCTCGGAACGCGGGATCCGAACCTCGGCGCCAGGGGCTGCGGCGATCACCAACTCGTGGGAGCCGTCCTTCCGAATCAGGCCCATCGATTCTCCCTGTTTGGTGCGTACGATGAGGGGCTCGTAATACCGAGCGAGGATGTTGGCGGGGTACACGATCGATTCGAGCAGCTCTCTGGGGGTGCGAATGGCGCCGATTTTCGTGAGATCGGGGCCGAAAGCGACGCCCTCGGATCCAAAGGTGTGGCAGGTGAGGCAGAGCGATTGCGAGCCGTTGTGGAAAAGAGCGGCGCCTCTGGAGACATCGCCCGAGGGGAGGAGGGTTTCGAGTTCATCGAGGCGCTTGGTCTGTTTGGCAAGGGTCTCGGGATCAGGGACGACGGGGGGAGCCTCTTTGTGGAAAGGCATCTCCGGCAGGGAGGCGGCAGCCTTCGAGACTTCAAACATTTCCCGGACGATTTTGGCCGCGTGGCTGTGCTCGGAGGGTGGCAGCAGCGCAGGGTCACCAACCTCAAAGAGCGCATAGGCAAGGGCATGAAACAGGAACCGGTCGTGGACGCTTTGGGCGGCCTCCAGGAGCAGTGGGACGAAGCGACGATCTCCAATACGGCCCAACGCCATCGCCGCAGCGCTCCGGAGTTGAAGATCGTTCGAGCGGAGTTCCGCCAGAAGGCTCTCCGCTGCCGCCCCATCCCGTGACAG
>JBANFR010000214.1:0-4302 GCA_037975925.1 Verrucomicrobiota bacterium | reverse complement strand
TCCATCCCGTCCATCCCGTCCATCCCGTCCATCCCGTCCATCCCGTCCATCCCGTCCATCCCGTCCATCCCGTCCATCCCGTCCATCCCGTCCATCCCGTCCATCCCGTCCATCGCGTCCATCGCGCCCATCGCGCCCATCGCGCCCATCGCGCCCATCGCGCCCATCGCGCCCATCGCGTCCAACGGCCACCAATCAGCGCATCTCAGCGGGATACCGGCACGCGGTCCACCGACGCGAATCCCGTTAAATCACACGCGAGAAACCTCACACGCGGATCCCAGTTCTGGCGTCCACCACGTGTGGTTTTGGAACATGGGCACGTGGGTTCCTAGCATTCCAGAAAGGGATCGCCCGAATGAAAATGCACTTTGGAGCTGCCAGCCTCCGGCCCGGTTTCAGTTGATGCGTAGCCCCATCCCTCTCTCCCACACCCTTCTCTCTCCACCCAAGGCGCACACGGAAAACGCGCCGACTCTCCCCTCCAACTGTATGCCTTTCCTTGCACGCTTCCTCTTCGGCATCGCCTCCGTTTGCCTCATGGCAGCCACGCTTCTGCCCCACACCGCCTGGTGCCAGAAGCCGACAGCCAAAGCCCCTGTCGCCTTCCGGGCCGACGCGCAGTTGATTTACAAAACCCTGGATGGCAAGGACCTCAGCCTCTTTCTTTATCAACCGAAAGGCTGGAGCCCGGGAGGTAAACGCCCCGCATTGGTCTACCTCCATGGCGGCGGCTGGGCAGGAGGCACGCTCCATCAAGGAATGGATCTCCTCACCACGACGCGGGAGCACGGCGTGATAGGAATCAATGTCGAGTATCGGTTGGCCGATGCGCAAAATCTGGACCCGGCACGCTGCATCGAAGACGCCAAAAGCGCGGTCCGTTTTATCCGCGCCAAGGCGCAGCTCCTCGGAATTGATCCCGACCGGATTGCTGTGGGAGGGCACTCCGCAGGCGGACACCTCGCAGCCGCCTGCGCCCTCCTGCCCACCTTCAACGCCGCCTCGGATGATCTCCGTTTTTCCTGCAAACCCAACGCGCTCGCCCTCATCGTTCCCGTCCTCGATAACGGTCCGGACCGGGGGTACAAATCCGAAGCGCCCGCCATCAAGTCCAACCTCCATGCCTACTCGCCGGCTCACAACGTTTCCACCGGCGCTCCGCCCACCCTCATCCTCGCTGGAAACCAGGACGCCGGGGCCGCCCTCTCCTGTCTTGAGCGCTTCAAGCAAAACATGATCCGTAGCGGAAACCGCTGTGAATTAGTGGTTTATGAGGGAGGCCACGGCTTCGCAAACCAGAGCCCCGTCAAGGAGGAGGTGAACGGTAGGATCGTCGACTTTATCCGAAGCCTCGGCTGGCTCGATCACAAGTCTGCGGCGATTCCCTCCTCGGCGCCCACGGCCCTCGCATCCCCATCCCAGGCCCCGGAAACCCCGTTGAGTCTCGCGACAATCTTTACCGATCATATGGTCCTGCAACGGGATGCCATCGTCCCCGTCTGGGGTTGGGCAACACCCGCCTCGCGGGTCACGGTGGAATTTGCGGGCCAAGTCAAAACCGCCACGACGGACGCTTCCGGAAAATGGAGAGTCACCCTCGACCCTCTGAGTGCTTCCGCAGAACCGCGCAGTCTGAAGGTCCGTGGATCTGATCCTGAAAAGGGCGAGGCCACTCTGACCCGGGAGGATGTGGTGGTCGGAGAGGTGTGGTTTTGTTCAGGGCAATCCAACATGGAAACGGCACTCGGGGGGAACCCCGAGCTCCCGATCGAACGGGACCTGCCCACCAATCCTCAACTGAGGGCCTTTGTTTTCCGCAAAGCCTATGCACAAACGGCTCAGGAAAAAATTCCGGAAGGACGCTGGCTGTTGGCCGACTCCAAAAGCAGGAGCAACTTCTACGCGGTTGCCTACTTTTTTGGGAAAAATGTGGAGTCCCACCTGAAGGTGCCCGTCGGCTTGATTCAGTCCGCATGGGGAGGCACCCCAGTCCAGGCGTGGACGAGCCGCGAGATGCTCGCAACCGATCCGGAGATGAACGCTATCGCGGAAGCCGGCCTCCAGCAGTACCGCGACGGTCTTCAATCAAACCAGCGCTTCCTCGCCGAAAACGGGGATCCGCAAAAGTTGCCTTGGCCCGAGTGGCAAAACGCCAAAACGCCCTCCTTCCTTTTCAACGCCATGGTTCACCCATTCATTCCCTACGGAATCCGGGGCGTCATTTGGTACCAGGGTGAACACAATGTCTCGGCCCCATGGCCCTACGCAAAGATGTTCACAGCCATGATCCGAGACTGGCGAGCCCGCTGGGGTCTCGGAGATTTCCCTTTCCACTTCTGTCAGCTGCCAGGGTTGAAACTGACTGCGGCAAATATGACGGGCAACCTCGCCATCCTCCGCGCCATGCAGGCAAAAGCTCTGGAGCTTCCCAACACGGGGATGGCCGTCCTCTATGATACCGCCGAAGAAGCGGATAATCACCCGAAAGACAAACGCACGGCCGGAGAACGCCTTGCCCGCTTGGTGCTCAGGCAAACCTTTGGGCACCCCATCGAATGTGACGGACCGACCTATGCAGGGATGAGTGTGCAGGGGAACCAAGTGGTCGTGCACTTCCAGCACGTGGGCTCTGGCCTGGTCGCCAGGGAAATCCCGGCAACCTACCAACCCATTCGCTCCAAGCCTGAGACCAAACCGGTCGTGCGCATGTCCCCAGACAGCCCCCTCGAGGGCTTCCAAGTTCGTGACCGCAACGGCTCCTGGCAGTGGGCCCGGGCCAGAATCGTGGGGCAAACGGTCGTCGTGCAGTCAGAAAATGTTCCGCAGCCTTTTGCCGTCCGCTACGGATGGAGCGACTTCGGTTTCTTCAACCTGTTTAATGAAGCCGGATTCCCAGCCCCGCCCTTCAGCAGCGAGCCGCTTCCTGCCCAACCACCCGCTTCGACCCCCGCCCCCTAGCACGCGAGTCCCTCTTGGACCGCCGCCGGCGGTGGTTAAACGCTTTCAGGGCGCCAATTCCAGAGATTAGGATCCCCCGAACCGCTCTGTAATCCCATGAAACTGTTTGTTCTTCATCCTGGCAGCTCCAGTCCTGATCAGCAGTTCCCCGATTTTGCGGGAAGTCCCTCCAAAACAGCTCATGAACCGCTGGGATTCCATGGATTCGCAGCTTGCACCGGAGGGGCCTTTGTACGCAGCGCATCCTCGATTCCCGCATCCGAAAAGCGCGTGCTTCTGCTGCTGGACTCCAATCTCAAACGGGGAAGACAGGCCGCCATTGACCTCCGAAGAGCGGGCAAAATCGTGGTGTTGGCTTTTGCTCAACAGGAAGCCGCTCGACTCTCCGAGCAGTTCCGCTCCCCCGCATCCCTCGAGCTTCTCCAAGACATTTGCGCGCGCGCACACGCTGCCATCGCGCCTTCCAAGGATTTCGAGCCCGTTTTCCGCTCATTCGGGATCTTGTACGTCGAGTCCATTCTCCCCCCCATTCCCCTCGAGGAAGCGGCCTGGGACTTCTCCTGCCAACCGGAAGATCGCACCGGTATTTTCCTCGGAAGCTGGGACTGGAAAATGCCATCGCGCAATCATTTGCTCGCCCTCCTCGGATTGAGGGAAGTCGCCTCGCAAATGTACGAACCGGTCACCGTGTTCAACCTCCACGGCTGGAGGGGACGCCGGTGGCTGCGCAATCTCCGCTACCCCTCCGGACTCCTCCGGGTCGTGGAACGCAGGCTCCCCTACCCCGATTACCTGCGCATCGTGGCCCAACACAAATTGGTGTTCCATCTCGACTCCAGCGGCGGCACCGGCCGGATCGCCACCGATGCCCTCCTGGCGCGCCTCCCATGTGTGGGTGGAAATGGCTCCACCGAGCGGCTTCTTTTCCCTGAACTGAACGGCGCGGGAGCCACCACACCAGAGCTGCTCCAAACCGTTTCCCGTCTCCTCGATCACGGGCACGATCGCGACATGGCGGTGGAGAGCGCCCTCAATATCGCAAACCAAATTCTCTCCTTCTCTCGGGTGCAACAAACCCTGGAGGAACTTTTTCACTATCTCGGTTAAGAGGTTTCAGGAGTGAACTCAGGCTCCCTTCATGGATTCATGCGTCCGGGAAAGTTCTTCCTGGGCCTTCTGCTCGCCGCCCTCCTGTGGACGGCATGGTACGGATCCAAACGCGGCTTCACCCGCAGCGTCCGCGAGGCTGTCTTTGCGGAATTCCGGCAGCACGGGGTGGAAATCACCTTCAAGAAGCTCACCCTCGACCCTTTCCGGGGATTGGTGGCCCGCGATGTCACC
>JBANFR010000213.1:0-4331 GCA_037975925.1 Verrucomicrobiota bacterium | reverse complement strand
AGCGGCTCGCCCCGCCTGAGACGGCTTCGGGGCCCGCCGCAAAGCCTCCTCCAAAGCGTCCAGCCGTATCGGTTTTTCTAAAAAGTCATCCATCCCGGCCTCCAAACAGCGCTTCCGTTCCACCCCCTCCGTCCCCGCAGTCACCGCGATGATCCAAACACCCGCTCCCGCTCCCGGACGCCCACGGATCCGGCGGGCCAGTGTCACGCCATCCATCTCGGGCATCTGACAATCCAGCAGCAACACATCGACCTCCTGACGCTCCAGCACTGACAGTGCTTGAAGCCCGTTACTGGCGGTCCAGACAGCGTCGAAACCCAAAGCGTCCAGGCTATGGAGCAGCACTTTCTGGTTCACCTCACAGTCGTCCACCACAAGCACCTTCAGCGGAACCCACTCGCATTCTCTCGCCATCTGCGGCTGCGGCTTCTCCATCGGCCACAGGGCCGCCTTTTTCGGCAAAGACCTCAGCCAATCCAGCACGGCCTTGGCACAAAAAGGTTTGAAGAACACCTTTTGAAAACCCGCTCTCTCCTGGGCCGGCGTGAGCCCCATTTTAGTAACCCCAGCGAGCAACCCCAGGGTGCGTCTCCTTCCCCCGCGCAGCCGAGGCGTCTCCGCCGCCCCCATGCGCTCCCAGAGCACCTCATCGAGAAGAACAACCCCGCCCGACTTCCTCTCGCACCAATCTAAAACCCCCGAGACCCCCAAGGCCTCGCTCACCTCCGCACCCTCCGCTCGCAAAAGAGCGGCCAGGCCCCGGCGCTGGGGCTCAAAACATTCCCCCACCAAAACCTGCATTCCCAACAAGCAGGGTGCCCGAGGCGCAACGCCTCCCGGCGGCAGGGGAAGGGTAAACCAAAAATGGGAGCCCCAACCCGGCCGACTCTGCACGCCCACCTCCCCTCGCATCCGTTCCACCAATTGCTTGGAAATCGCCAGGCCCAGCCCCGTGCCTCCATACCACCGGGCAATCGAAGGTTCAGCCTGCATGAAAGGAGCAAAGAGCCTGGATTGGACCTCCGCACTCATGCCAATCCCGGTGTCCCGCACCTCAAAGCGGACCATCCCGCCGCTCCCGGCTTCGCCGGGGCGAACCAGGCGGCACTCGAGAACCACCGAACCCTGCCTGGTGAACTTGAATGCATTGGAAAGAAGATTCACCAACACCTGCCTCACCCTTCCCGCATCTCCCACCCATACCTCCGGCACGCCCTCCCCCCAGACGACCGCAAAATCCAGCCCCTTCGCACTGGCCCGCTCGGCAAAAAGATCGGCAGCCCCCTTCAAAACCCCTTCCAACTCAAACTCGGCCTCCTCAAAAAACAACATCCCCGCCTCCATTTTGGAGAAATCCAAAACGTCATTCAGCAGCACCACCAGCGCATCCGAGCTTTCGACCAGCGTCTCCACAAAGTCACGCTGCCGCGCATCTAAGGCGGTTTGCTGAAGAAGACGGCTCATGCCCACGATCCCATTCAGGGGGGTGCGAATCTCGTGGCTGACCTGCGCCAAAAAGTCCCCCTTGAGCTGAACCGCGCGAAGGGCCGCATCCCGCGCCTCTTTCAGCTCGGCCTCCACCTGGATGGAACGCGTCACATCCATCCCCAGCGCACCCAAAAGACGCTTCCCCCTCGACCACAGGGGAAAGCGCACCATGCGCCAATACCGCAACTCCCCCCCGGCCGTCCGAAACTCTTCCATCGTGCGCGTACTCACGCCACGGCTAAACACCTCGGCTTCGGCGACCCGTGCCTTTTCAAAGTCCACGCCACAGCGCCCCCGGGCCTCGGGCAGCCCCACCATCTCCCCGGTTCCCACCCCGCACAACTCCTCATAAACCCGGTTCGCAAACACATAACGCCCCTCCACATCCTTTATGTAGGCAATTGCCGAGGTCTGCCGCATAAACGCCACAAAACGGCTCTCACTCTCCTCGAGTGCCCTCTGCAACCCCCTTTTGCTCGAAATATCGAGCATGATCACCGCCCCACGACCGGATCCCCCCCACAAATTCCCCCCCGGACAAACGAGGATGTCCCACCAGGTGGATTCGCAGAGGTCCAGGTGGCTTTCGGCTTCAAAATGCACCGGCGCCGTTCCAAACGCCGCCGAGCGCACCGCATCGCGAGCGGCTTCCTGCGATGCCGGCACCCACCAATGGACCCAATTCTCCCCGACCTGTTTTTGCATCACCCGGGTATCCAGAGAACTCCATGACCCCTGGCTGACCGCCAGCACCCTCCCCTCCCCATCCAGCTCCACCATGATCTCCCCACGACTCCCCAAAAATTTCGCCCGGAATTGCCGCAGCTTCAAACGCGCCCCATGGACGCGAATGCGGCGGACACACAACACGGACACGCACACCGCCCCCCCGAGCAGCACCAAAATGCGGAGATTTGCGAAGAAAGAGAGCTTTCGGAGATTTTCCTGCACCGCCTCCACCATCCCGGGAACGCGAACCGACGGCGCAATTTCGTGAAACTGGCTGGAAAGGATGTCCAGCCGCCCCCTTGTTAAGCACGCCGCGGCGATAAGAATACCAAGCAGGAGGAGAACAGAGCCCCACCCGAGAACGGTTCGAGATTTCAATGGTCGGCTAAGGCGAAACACAGGTCCGCAGGAAATCAGGATAGTTCATCTAAAATTCCGGTCGGGGTGCAGAGAGGACGGACCCCTACCGCGCAAAGTGCCTAGACCCCAATTGAACGCTCCGCCCGTTCCAATGTCGAAAAAACTGGAAAAAGAAAGTATGCACGACGCCGCGACTCCCTCTTTGTTCTCAGCCGGTTTTTGGTGCCCACCCCTGGATGGCTGCCCCGTGCCCGAGCGCCTCCCCCGGGAATCGTCCCGTTCGGGAGCTGGAACTGCACGGGATCGATCTTCGAAACCTCGACAATCCCACCTTCCGTCTACGGCCAGACCTGTTACCACGAAGGACTGTCCAATGGAGGAAAACGTGAGTCAGCTCGAAGACGAGGCTCTGGTTGCGCGCGCACAGGCGGGCGACGCCTCCGCGTTTGATGCGCTTGTCCTCAAGCACAGCTCGAAGCTCTACGGCTTGGTCTTTCACATGACCAGCAACCACGAGGACACCAATGATCTGCTCCAGGACATCTGGTCCAAGGTCTTCCGCGCGCTCCCGGGTTTCCGCGGCGCGTCCAAGTTCTCTACCTGGATTCATTCCATTGCCGTCAACATGAGCATCAACTTCCTCAAACGCCGGGGAAGACGCCAGACCCTCAGCCTGGATGCCCAAGACTCTGAGGGCGGTTCTCCGTTGGAGCCCCTGCTCGTTCACCATCAGACGCCCCGCAGAGAGACCAACCTCGCCGAGCTCCAGACCCGCATCTCCGAGGCGCTCCAGAAGCTCACCCCCGACCACCGGGCTGTGGTCACCATGTTTGACATCCAAGGAATGGCCCACGCCGAAATCGCCAAAATTCTCGGAACCTCCGAGGGCACGGTGCGTTCCCGTCTCTTCTACGCCCACCGCCAGCTCCAGAATTTCCTCAGCGAATTTCAATCTGACTCCTCCGTGTTATGACCGACGAGCAATTGCGAGATCTCTTGAAGCGGTGCCCGCCGCCAGAGGCACCGGAAGGATATTACGAGGAACTCCTCCGTTCGCTGCACCACCGCCAGCGGGCGGAATTGCTGAAACGTCCACTCTGGAAAATCGCTCTGGAACGATTCTCCACCTTTTGGAGCGAACACAGCGTCAGCGCACCCGCTTACGCCCTCGCCCTCACCGTACTCGCGGTGGGCGGGCTTGCCTCCATCTTCTGGCTGGGCCAGAGCCATTCCGGCTCCCTGGAAAACGCCGCCACCGCCAGACAAACCCCTCCTCCCGCGTGGCCTCCAAATCCCGCAGAATCCGAACCCCCACGTCTCGAACCGAAAAAAAGCGCCGTCGAGACTCAGCAGGTCCGCTTCCGGAATCCTTGATTCCTGGGGAGGGCCTACTCCCTCCCCAGTCACAGGATCCGCTCTCATCCCGACGCGGGCCCCAGCGTTAGCCATCCCATTGGACTCCGAAGAGCAAACAGCCTCCCATCACGGGAAGCCGCTCCGAGGCGTGGCGGGCCGTCGTTCCTGACAAAGTCAGGCCCGCGAGACGGTTTGGTTCAGGAGAGTGCACATCTCGAGCAATCGATGGAGAAGCGGAGAGATGGCTGTGTGCACGGATGCCATTGGAATTGGCGAGCACATGTAGAGTTACGGGATTCGGGGAACGGGATGCTGGCCAGCATCCCTTTGGGATGCGTTGGCTTGTGAACGTGGGACCGGGGGTCGCGCAGAGCGCGACCGCCCGGCGAATGGCCATG
>JBANFR010000212.1:0-4380 GCA_037975925.1 Verrucomicrobiota bacterium | reverse complement strand
GCTCCAACAGCAAATCGACCGCATGATCGCAAGCGACCGCTTTCAGGCCTTTCTCTCCGGATTCCTGCCTCAATGGCTCGGCATGGACCGGCTCGATTTCTTTGATTTCCCCACCGACAAACACCGTCACTTTGATGACAGCATGAAGGTGGCTGCCCGTCAGGAGGTGTATGAAACCTTCGCGCACACCCTCCGTTCCCGGGGTTCCTTTGCGACCCTGCTGCGCTCCAACCAGGTCGTCGTGAATGGGCTGCTCGCCAAGTACTACGGAATCCCGGGCGTCAGCGGGGATGCGTTCCGCCCGGTGGCGCTTCCGAACGGTGCGCCGCGTGGCGGTCTCCTCGGCATGGCGGCCATCCATGCCATGGGCAGTAATGGAACCGAATCGAGCCCCGTGCACCGGGGGGTTTGGATCGTCAAAACGCTCCTGAACGATCCGCCGCCCCCGGCTCCGCCCAACGTGAAACAGATCTCCCGGCTCGAGGATAAACTCCTCACCACTCGGGAGCGTCTGGTTGCCCATCAGGAGGAACCCCAGTGCGCCAGTTGCCACCGCCGCTTCGATAACCTCGGTTTCGGCCTGGAAAACTTCGACGCGGCCGGTCTCTGGCGGACCAAAGACTCCTACACCAAGCGTGGTGTCGGCAAAAAGGAGTGGGACATTGATGCGGCCAGTCCGAACTCCCGGGTGGGTGCCTTCGCCAATTTCTTTGAAATGCGCGACCGGATTGCCGGGCAGGACAAAGCGTTTGTTGCGGGCTTCACCCGGGCTCTGCTGGGGTACGCCCTGGGTCGATCCAGCGGGTTCTCCGATGACGAACTTGTGGAGGCCATCGTCCAGCGTTCGCAGGAAAGGGGGTTCGTGATCCGGGACGTGTTCCAACTGGTGGGGGGCAGCGCCGTTTTCCAGACCAAATAACTCTCCCGCCGCCGCCGACCCTCCTCCCATCTCCCCCCTTAATGTTCCCCCCCCGCCTCACCACAGCCCTCTCTTCCTGCCGCAGCGACCTTTCCGCCCTCGCGGGATTCCTGACCCTCAGCATCGCCGGGATGTTCCCGTTGCCCGCTCACGGACAATCGTCTGCCGTGGGAAAGGTCCTGCTCAAAGAGGACTTTCGGTCTGGAGATGACACGACTCAGACTCGTTTTCTCCGGCCAAGCTTCAACATAGAGGATACTTGGGAACTCCGGGACGGGATGGTCACCAGCCTCTGGGATCCCACCAAGAAAAAGGGGCACGGCCATCCGATCGCCCCACGCTGCTGGGGAGCCCGGGATATCCGGGTCTCGTATCGGGCCCGTCTGGAGGCGGGGGGCAGCCTGAACGTGATCGTCGATGGAGATTGGCCCAACAAAACGGGGCTCCCGCTCTGGCACCTCGGCGACGTCAATGCCGCGTTGGCTCCGTCCGATCCCACCAAACCGGACGTCTCCATCTGGGAACGGCGCTTTGCCCGGGACCCTGAAACCCCCGGGGTCCGCGAAAAGGTCTTCAAACCGGGCGGGCTGAGCACCGATATGGCTGTGTTGGCCCCCTTTTACTCGCCGGGCAACCGCGCCGAACGCGCTCGGGTTGGGATTCAGCCGGGGGAATGGCATCAGTTTGTCTTCGAGATCGTCGGAGCCGACTGGACGTATTGGGTGGACGGCAAAGAGGTGGTGAAAATGTCCCAGGAGTACAGCGACTGCCCGAAGGCGCAGGTGTGTTTTCTGGGGTTCGGCCCGCTGTCCCTCACCGACATCGTGGTGGAGGAACTCTCTCGCCCGCCTTCCGTGGATCTGGTCATTGTCGCGGGTGATTCCGAGGCGTTGGGGCCCTCTGTCAGCCTGCCCGCAGGCAAGCCCGAGGCGAAGGACGGGACCGTTCCCTTCTGGTGGCGGGTCGGAGAAAAGCCCCCGGGAACGGCGGAATCTCCCTCCGGAAACGTCTGGGCGGAGCTCCAACTGCAACCCTTGCGTCCGGGATCCTTGCAGAACACGGTGAATGCCGGCGGGACGCCTGCGGCTTCCAAACATTACGGCCCGGAGTTTGGTCTGGTGCGCGAACTCCAAGCCCGGGAACCCGCCCAGCGGTTTGCCCTGCTGAAAGTCGCTTTTCCCAACACGGGTTTAAAAAACGGATGGAACCCTGCGGAATCCAGCCGGGACGGCGGCGCTTGTTACCGGGCACTTTTCTCGGAAATTCGGGCAGCGATGCGCGCCGGTCGGCAGCAGGGCATGAGTTTCCGCCTGCGCGCGCTGGTCTTCCTCCAGGGAGCCAACGCCACAGCCGAGGCCACCCAGGGGGAGTGGGTCGAGGCGCTCGAAGGTTTCATTAAATCGATCCGGGGCGACCTTTCCGCGCCGCAGATGCAGGTCGTCCTCGCTAACCCTATTCTTTCCGGTCCCGGATCATCCGGCGCATCGCGTGCCTTCCTGGATGCGCAGCGTCAGGTGGCGGCGAGTCTGCGCTACTGCTGCCTTCTCGACGAGGCAGCCGGGCCCGGGGCCGCCTCGGGGCAAGCGGATGTTCAGGCGACATTTACGAGAGGCAAAGCACTCGCCAATACGCTCCTGAGCGCAAAAACGGTCCCTCCAAAGTAGGGGCTTACGAGGACGATGGGGGGTGGGGATTGCCCGTTGCTTGCTTCTTTGAAGGCCCCGTCTCGGCTTTGGTTTGAGATGTTGGCATTTCTAAAAATGAGTGCTGGCGGGTCAGGCGAGGAGTTCCTTGAGCGGGCCGGTGCTGTCGCCGTGGCGTTCTGCGGGTACGCCCGAGCCTTGGAGGAGGGAGAGCCATGCGTTGCAAAGGGGGGTGTCCCTGGAGGCGACGAGGTGGTGTCCCCGTTTGATTCCGGCGCCGCCTCCGGCGATGAGGGTGGGGCAGTTGGTGAGGGTGTGAACGTGGCTGAGGTTGCTGCCGAAGACGACGGTGGTGCTGTCGAGGAGGCTTGAGCCGTCGGGTTGGCGAACGGCTTTGAGGCGGTCGAGGAGCACGGCGAGAAGTTCGGCGTGGGTGGCGTCGCGTTTCTGGGAGGCCTCCATGCGCTCGCCTGGGCTGTAGTGGCTCATGTCGTGCGGGGCGACCTTGACGTTGAGGCTGGTGAGCAGGTTGGCGATGGGCAAGCGGTAGGTGAGCACTCGGGTGCTATCGGTCTGGAGCGCGGCGGCCATCAGTTCGTACATGAGGCGGATTTCCTCGACGCCGGAGGGGGGATCCTGAGGTTGGGTGAGGGGGGCGATGGGTTTGGGGATGGACTGCCATTGTTCCTCCTTGGCGATGCGTTGTTCGATTTCGCGGAGGCTTTGGAAATATTCCTCCAGCTTTTCGACGTCGTTTTTGGCGAGTCCGCGCTGGAGGTCCTTGGCCTCGGCGAGTACGGCGTCCATGAGGCTGCGTTTCTGGGCCATGCGGAGCCGGAGTTGGTCGATGGGAACGTTTTCTGCCGAGAAGAGGCGATGGAAAAGAGCGAGGGGTGATTGGAGACCTGCGATGGGTTTTCCACGGTGGTCCCAGGCGAGGGAGAGCCCGGAGCCGTGGCCTGGGCCGGAGAGATCCTTGTCGCTGCCATTGAGTTGGAGAGAGGCAAAGCGGGTCGATTTTCCGAAGGCTGCGGCGGCGACTTGGTCGGCGGAGATGGAGTTGTGAAAGGCGGCTCCGCCCTCATGGGCGTTGGCGCCAGTGAGCCAGAAGGTGCTGCCGCCGTGGGCGTCATCCGAGTAGTGGTTGGAAAGGCCTTGGATGACGGTGAAATCCGCCTTGTGGCGTGCCAGTGGGGCGAGACCCGGCGGGAGGGTGTAATCGGTGCCGATTTGTTTGGGGTCCGGGTACCAGGTTTCCTTGGTGACGCCGTAGCCGATGCCCAAAAAAATCAGTCGTTTGGGTTGGGGTGGAGGTGTTGTGGCGGCGGCGAAGCGGCGGAAGCCGAGGGAGTCGAGGAAGGGAAGGGCGATGAATGCGGTGCTGGAACGGAGGAAATGCCGACGGGTGTTCATAGGGGAAAAGAGGTGGGAAGGGGTGAAGTGTGGAGAATGCAGGTGCCGGATTGGCGGTGGGTGGACGCGAGCCAGCATCCCGTTGGGATGCGTTCAATGGTGGCCACGAGACCGGGGGTCGCGCGGTGCGCGACCGCCCGGCTAATCGCTATGAACCCTCCGGGTTCACCGAACCGCGCGCCATGGGTGCCGTGGGCGCTGCGCGTGTGGGGTGCGCTGCGCGTGCCGTGGCCGATGGGCGTGCCGGTGGCGATGTGCGTGCCGGTGGCGATGTGCGTGCCGGTGGCGATGTGTGTGCCGGTGGCGATGTGTGTGCCGGTGGCGATGTGTGTGCCGGTGGCGGTGTGTGTGCCGGTGGCGGTGTGTGTGCCGGTGGCGGTGTGTGTGCCGGTGGCGATGTGCGTG
>JBANFR010000211.1:0-4382 GCA_037975925.1 Verrucomicrobiota bacterium | reverse complement strand
GCCGATTCGGTCCACGCAGTGGATGGCGAGGACCTTGTTTTGATCGGGTCCAATGTCCCGCATTACTGGGACTTGTTGGGCTCCTCGGAGGGGACGGTTTTGCAGTGGGATTTCCCCAGACACCATGGGGTTTGGAGTTTTGCGGAGAGCGCGCCTCTTCAGGGGCTGATGGAGAAGGCCAAGTGCGGGATTCAATTCTCGGGGCAGACCATGAAGTCGGTGCGGGGCATGATGCGGGAGATGACTGGGGTTTCCGGGTTGCGTCGTCTGTCGCTCTTTTTGGAGGTGCTGCATGTGTTGACGGAAGCGCCGGAGGAAGAGGCGCAGGCGCTTTCGCAAAAGCCCTTTTCGCTGGAGGGAACGGCTCAGCAGCAGGAGTCGATGTCGCTGGCGGTCAGTTACCTGCTTGCGAATTATAGGAAGGGAGTCCGTTTGGATGATCTTCTCAAACTGACCGCGATGAGTCGTGCGACCTTTGCGCGGCAGTTTCAGCGGCACGCTGGAAAATCGTTCTCCGAGTTGCTGAATGAACTGCGCATTCATTCGGTGTGCCGAGCCTTGCGGGAGACCGATACGCCGGTGGCGGTCATTGCGCTAGAGGAGGGATTCAACCAGCTCTCGTTTTTTAACCGGATCTTTCGGCGTTACGTGGGCTGCACGCCGCGGGAGTACCGGCGGCAGGAAACGCGGGTGAGTTGAGGGGGGCTCTGCTGAGGCCGGGAGCGCGCAGCCCCGGCTGTGCTTAGCCGTCCCCATCCCCAGTGGTTTTCGAGGGCAATGCCGCAACCCCGGGCCCGTTACGGGGCATCCGTGCGGAAAGGCACGGCGGGCAGGCCGTCCTGATTAAACAGGTTTGCCCAGCGACGATCTGCTGCCAACGCGTATTGCACTGCAGCGGGCTGGGCCACGGCCGGGTTCGATACCACCACCGCGTTGCCCTCAATCGAAGCATTCGCCCACACAAATTTCTTGTCCGCTCCGGCAATGGCAAAGCCCTGGAGCTTTTCCCCGTGCCGGAAGGTCAGCCCTTTGCCGACATGGGTGAACTGGATACGCACCTTGTTTCCCTCGATCGTGTGCGAGGCGTACACAGGTCCGTAGTATTCCAACGGTTGTTTGTAGGCGGTTCCGAGGGCGACCTGCGCCGCACGTGAGCCGTACCCTGACTTGTTGGTGGGGTGAATTCCCGAGCCGAGATCACTGCTGATGACCATCGCCGTGTTCGGGTAATTCATGATGCGGATGTGCATTTCCACGCCCGGATTCATGGCCGGGACAACCGGGGGCAGCGGTCCAAATGGTTCGCTCTGGCGGGTGACTGGGTTGTTTGGGTCCCAGGCGCATCCACCGCCGCTTGGTTTTTGAACGTAGAGGAAGGGGAAATCACCGATTCCCCACTCCTTGCGCCAGCCCCGAATCAGAGCGCCCATGAGAGTGTGCTGGTCCACAAAGCCGAGGCCGGTACCGCTTTCCCCTTGGTCCCAGAGCACGCCCCGGATTCCGTAGCCTACAAAGGGGCGGATGAAGGGTTCGTACAAATAGCCCGGCTCCTTGCCCCAAACCATTCCGGGAGCCGAGGGGGGATTGGGCTTGTTGGGCTCCTTCTTCCCTTCCGCCTTGGCTTCCGAGACGGCTTTCTCCCAAGCGGGGAGAGCCTTTTCCTCGTAGGCTTTCAGCTGCTCCGGGTAGATCTTGCCGTACTCCTGAATCAAGCGTTGCGACTTTTCATCCGCATCGAAGGCAGCCTGACTCAGCCAAGCTCCCGAGGGAGTCCCCCCAACGGCCCCAACGATCAGCCCTACGGGCACATTGAGCTTTTCGCGGAGCTGGACGCCAAAGGAGAAGAGCAGCGCCGAGAATCCGTTGGCTTTATCAGCGGTCGCCTCCTGCCACCCTCCCTTGGCGCGCGCCAAGCGGATCTGAGGATAGGGCGCGGCCGCGAGCAGCTTCGCCAGTTCTTCGTCGTTTTTGGCATAGCCTCCAGCGCCTCCGGCCATGTTTGACTGTCCGGAGCCGACCCAGACCTCGCCGACGAGGACATCCTTGAAGACCACGGTGTTGTTGCCTTTCACCCGCAACTCGTCCGGGCCACCAGCTTGGAGCGGATCAAGGGCAATACGCCACTTTCCATCCGCACCGGCCCGGGTCGTTTTGACTCCATTGCGGAAGGACACCGTCACCTCTTCCTGTGGCGCAGCCTCGCCCCAGACGGGGACGGGGATCTCGCGCTGCAGAACCATGTGGTCGCTGAAGATGTCGGCAAGCTTGACGTCCGCATGGGCAGGGAGGCCGCAGAAAGCCGCGAGAGCGACCAAAGCGCCGACTGCGAGCGAGGTCGGCAGGGTGGCCTTTCGGGAGGGGAAATGAAGTGAGGAGGGGGGAATCGGGGTCATGGTGGCTCCAAAGTGCAGTTTCTCCTGTGGAGCGCAACCCTCCATGCGCGCCGGGGAGCCTCATGGGCGGACTCTGATTCGAGTGGGCAAAGCCACGGGATTTTGGGGCGAAACGCAGCGGCTTTTCTGAGAGGGGAAAATCCTCCGGTTGAGCCTCGTTGGGTGGAGGCGTTACGCTGCGCCTGAGATGAACAAACCCGAGTGTCCGATGTGCACGATGAGTGAAGTTTTGGAGCATCCCGACCGTTGGGAATGTGTAACGTGCGGGCACGAATGGGAGCGGGAGGCCGAAACGCCGGGTGTCCGGGTGGTGCGCGATGCCCACGGGAGCATTCTCGCGGATGGGGATGCCGTGATTCTCATCAAGGATCTTAAGCTCAAGGGGTCTTCGCAGGTGATCAAGGGCGGCACAAAGGCCAAGGGGATTCGTCTGGTGGACGGTGACCACGAGATTTCCTGCAAGATCGAGGGGGCGGCGATTGGTCTGAAAGCCTGCTTTGTGCGGAAAGCCTAGGAGTCTGGTGGACTTCCCCCGGTCCTGGAGAGATCGAGGTCTTCAGAGGGAAGGCGAAGCGTGGGGGGCGGGAGCTTTTCGCGCGGAATTTTGAGTGTGAGCGCCGTTCGGCCCGGGGGGTGGCGGGCGTAGCCTATCCGGAATTGGTAGGAATTCGGTTTTTGATCCGCTCTGTCGCATGCGCGCGGGGTATGGCTGCGAGGCGCGCCAAATTGTTCCGGAGTTTTCCGGGGCTACTCGAGCGTGACCCTCGCAGAGAAAGGCATGGCAGGCAGGCCAGCGCTGTTTACGAGGTTGCAGTTGGAATCCTCCCGCCACCCCAGTCGCACGGCGTCGGGTTCTGGCACGCCATCCGCAGAGAGCACGACTTTGTCACCTTGGATTTCGGCGCGTGCGGGGACGAATCTGCCATCGGCACCGGCGAGTTCCCACGAGTCGGGTGATTTTCCGTCGCGTGTTTTGAGGCCGTCGCCGGCAGGTGCAAAGGTGACGAGGACCTCGCCGGCTTTTCGCACAGCGCTTTTCATGAAGGGACTCGAGTCCAGCAGGTCGCGGACGCCGTAGGTGCGTACCAATGCGAGAAGGGCCAGACGTTCGCCAACGTTCTTCTTGTCGGCGGGATGGACGTCGCCGTCAGCGATGTCGTTGCAGACGATCATGCCGCTGCATGGGATGGAATGCATGGCGAGCGTTTGTTTTTCCCACATCAGCGTGAGCCCGCCTGTTTTGCGTGCGGGCATTTGCACGAAATAAAAGGGGAATTCGAAGCCCCAGGATTTTCTCCAGTCGGCGACTGTGGTGCGCATGAGGGTGTCGTAGACTTCACTGCGCAGGCCGGCGCCTGTGTCGGCTTCTCCCTGGTTCCAGAGGAAGCCGCGCAGCGCGGTTCCGAGGATGGGGTGAATCATGGCGTTGTGAAGGACGCCGCCGCGTGCCTCCATCGCTGTGGAGAGGAGGGCGTTGACTGGGTAGTAAGGCATGGGGCGCGCCACAGCCGCGTTTTGGCGGGCACCGTCGAGCCATTTTTGGAGGAGGGTTTGGAGGAGAGGAAGATTTGCGGTGCGCGCTTCGCGGTACCGGGTCAGGTCCGCGAGGAGCGGCTGGAGGTTTGGCGAGGCGGAGAGGGCGGCCTCGGTGGTCCATGCGTAGATGGTTGAGCCTCCGGCGCTGGCGTTCAAGATGCCGACGGGGGTGCCGAGCCTCTGATGAAGCTGCTTGGCAAAGTAATAACCCTGTCCCGGCATGTCGGTTACGGTATCTGGTCTCACGACAACCCATTTGCCGCTTGTCGCCCTGAGCGGGAAGCCGCTGCCTTCCACGGCCACGCGCAGGTAACGGATCTCCGGCCAGTCGGCCTTGGGTTGTTCTTCTGGAAAGCCGAGCGTCGCCCCCATGACGCGCCCGGCGTTGGACTGGCCCGAATTGCCCCAGACTTCGCCCACGAGGGCGTTTCCAAATGCGAGGGTTTCTACCAC
>JBANFR010000210.1:0-4512 GCA_037975925.1 Verrucomicrobiota bacterium | reverse complement strand
GTGGATGTTGGAGTTTTTTGAGAAGTGAGGCTAAACACCGCAAGATGTCCCATGTGCGCTTCATGCGGGCCGCCCTCCGGGAAGCCCGAAAGGGAGTCGGCCTCACCAGCCCCAACCCCTCCGTCGGAGCCGTCGTCGTCCACCAAGGCCGAGTGATCGGCCGCGGGTTCCACCGCCGGGCGGGCCTCCCCCATGCCGAGGTGGAAGCCCTGCGGTCCCTCCCGGATCCCGGATTGGCCCGGGGGAGCACCCTGTACGTGACTCTCGAGCCCTGCTCCACCCATGGACG
The DNA here is from genome assembly GCA_037975925.1 of Verrucomicrobiota bacterium. Taxonomy (GTDB): domain Bacteria; phylum Verrucomicrobiota; class Verrucomicrobiia; order Chthoniobacterales; family Chthoniobacteraceae; genus Chth-196. The sequence goes on along the minus strand of JBANFR010000210.1, from coordinate 4,223 downwards.
CACGCCCCCCTGCACTGAGGCGATCCGCAGTGCCGGCATTCGCCGCGTGGTCATCGGTGCCCTGGACCCCAATCCCGCACACGCCGGACGCGCAATCGCCCTCCTTGAAAGCGCCGGAATCGAGGTGCTTCATGGCGTTTTGGTCGAGGAATGCGCCCATCTCCACCGGGCCTTTTTCCGCTGGATCACCACCGGCCGGCCCTGGGTCATCGCGAAGGCGGCTTTGTCACTGGATGGACGCCTTTCCCGGCCGCCGGGGGAAAGCCGTTGGCTCAGCAGCGCAGCCTCGCTTGAGGACGCCCACCGCCTGCGTGCTGAAGCGGACGCCATTCTGGTGGGGGCGAATACGCTGCGCACCGACGACCCCCGTCTCACGCTCCGCGGGGCGGGCACTCCGGAGGGCAAAACGCAACCCTGGCGGGTGGTGCTGGGGGGCTCCGGAGAACTTCCAACTGGGGCGCAACTGTTTACGGATGAATTTCGGGACCGGACGCTAGTGTACCGCAATCAGCCTTTGGAAAGTGTTCTGGAGGATCTCGGAGCTCGGTATCAGGTTCAGACGCTTTTGATTGAGGGCGGGGCGGCCGTTCTGGGTTCGTTTTGGGATGCACAGCGAGTGGACGAGGTGTGTTTTTACCTGACGCCCTGGCTGTGTGGCGGGCCCACCTTGGGAATTGGGGGGCTGGGAGCGGGGGCCTCTGCGGAAGGGGCCCGTATTGTCCGGGCGCAATACCGAAGGATGGGGAGTGATTTGAGGCTGACCGGGCTGGTGGAGCGGTGTTGAGGCCGGGGGATTTCCTGAGCGGACGTCGGGGGGGCGCCTCATCGGAAACCCGGCGTGCGGCGGGTTCTTTTTTGCGAGTCGATCTGAAGGCTGCTACGTTTGCGGTAGAGCCGTGAGCACCCCCGCCATCTCCGTCCGGAACCTAACCAAAGAGTTCGCCATTCCCTTCAAAAAGGAGCGGTTTGTGGCCGTGCGCGACCTGTCGCTGGAGGTGCCTGAGGGGGAGGTTTACGGGCTGCTGGGGCCGAATGGATCGGGCAAAAGCACCACGATGAAAGTCATCCTCGGCCTGGTGAGTCCGACCTCAGGGAGCACCTCGATTTTTGGATGGGATTCCCGCCAGGTGGAGAGTCGGGAAAACGTGGGTTTTCTTCCTGAAAACCCCTACTTTTACAAATTTCTGACGGGCTTGGAGACGCTCCTTTTTTTCGGGAAACTTTGCGGGCTCTCCGGCGCCCGGCTCCGGGAGAGGGCCCACTTTCTCCTGAAACTCGTTGGATTGGAAAACGCGGCCGAGAGGCGTTTGGGGGGCTTTTCCAAGGGCATGCTGCAGCGCATCGGCATGGCGCAAGCGCTGATCCAAAATCCGCGGCTCCTTGTCTTGGATGAACCCACGGCAGGGGTGGACCCTGCAGGTTCGCGCGAAATCCGGGACCTGATTCTGGAGTTCAAGGCCCAGGGGATCACGGTGCTCCTGTGCTCCCATCTGTTGGGACAGGTGCAGGAGGTTTGTGACCGGGTGGGCATCCTGCACCGGGGACGTCTGGTTCGGGAGGGGCGGATTGAGGATTTGGTGACGATTCAAAACCAGACTCAACTGGTGCTTGAAAACGCGAGTCCGGAGCTGCTTTCGGATCTGCAGCGTCAGGTCGAGGCGGCGGGGGCGCGGCTGCTTTCCGAGACGAAGGCGCAGGCAGACTTGGAACGCTTTTTTTTGCAGGTGACCGAGGCCGAAGCCTCCCGCCATTCCGAAGTCCGTTTATCGTCTGATCGGTCATGAAATCCGCATCGTCCGCGCATCGTCTATTTTCTGGGGGGAGAGTGGCAGCTCTTGCGCACAACACGTTGCGAGAGCTGATCCGGATGCGGATTTTTTACTTCCTGCTGCTGTTTGCTCTGCTGGTGATCGGGAGTTCGCTTTTTACGGTGCAGTTCACCTTTCAGGAGCAGTTTCAGGTCCTGAAGGATGTGGGGCTGGGGGCGATTAGCTTGTTCAGCTGGCTGCTGGGGCTGCTGTGCACTGCGCTTCTCATTCCCAAGGACTTGGAAGACCGCACGCTGTACACGATTCTCGCCAAGCCGGTGCCGCGTTTTGAATATCTTCTGGGGAAACTGCTCGGTGTTTTTCTGGTAATTGCTGCGGCGGTGGGGCTGATGGGCCTGCTGTTTCTCGGGGTGCTCGCCCTGAGGGAGCAGCAGGTGCTGGCGGAAACCGCCCGGACGACGCCGCCCGAGCAACTCGCAGACGCGCTGCGGGTGGTACGTCAGTCGGCATTTCAGTGGAATCTGATCCCCGGGATCCTGCTCATTTATGCAAAGGCACTTGTGTGTGCGACGCTGACCCTCCTGATCTCGACTTTTGCGTCCTCGTCGGTGTTTACGGTGCTGGTGTCGGTGGTGGTGTACGTGATGGGGCACCTGCAGGGGATTGCGCGGGATTACTGGTTGGCGGGCGGGGAGGCATCCCCATTGGTGAAGTTGATGGTGGGGCTGGTGGCTCTGGTTTTTCCGGACCTGCAATTGTTCAACGTGGTGGACGAGATTGCGGCGGGAAAAGCGGTTTCGGCGGTGCTCCTTTGGAAGGTCAGCGGGTTTGGGATGCTTTACACGGTGATTTACCTCCTGCTTGCGCAGGCCTTTTTTTCGCAAAAGGAGCTTTAGGAGCCTGAGACCCATGAAACGCTGGGGGGTTGTCTTGATTGTTCTGCTAGGGTTTGGGGTTTGGAAAACGCCGGTGGAGCGCAGCCTGTGGGCGCAGCAGAAAGCGGAAGGGTTTCACGCCGCACAATGGAATCTGGGAATGCGCGACCAGGTCGGCCAAATGGGGTTTGTGGCCGCGCTCGGCGGGTTTCGCGCCCTGGTGGCGGATGTCCTGTGGGTCCGTGCGGGAGCGGCCTTCGAGCGACGCGAGTGGGGCCGACTGAAGCTGCTGCTCGATTCGGTGACGCAGCTTCAGCCGCGTTCGGTCATTTTTTGGCGCATGGCGCACGATCACATGGCCTACGACGCTGCTCTGGACGCCCGACACGACCCGTTGGAGCACAACGATTTTGTGAAGAGGAAAGCCGAGCGGGAATACCTGCGCATTGGCGAACAGTTTCTTTTAAATGGGCTGAAGTTTAACCCGGAGAGCGCGCTTTTGTACGAGTGCCTCGGGAACCTGTACTCCCGGAGGATGGGAGACCCGGCCAAGGCGTCAGAAGCGTACGCGTTTTCAGCACAGAAACCGGGGGCGATGGGCTATGTCGCGCGTTTCGCCATCTATGAAAGCGCCAAGGTCCCGGGGCGCGAAAAGGAGGCGTACGCCCAACTCTGTGAGTTGTATCGCAGGGGGCAACGCTTCGAGACGGTGATCCGCCTGCTGCGGAAGTTGGAAGCGAAACTCGAGATTCCGGCTGCGCAGAGCATTTTCCAGACTGCAAATGCCGATCCCGCTCAAGGGACACTTGCACCTTGAACCGCCCCTTGGTTACTTCACTTTTCCTAGGTTCCGGCTTCCATTCCTCGATTTCTTCACCCAATGCGCTACGCGATCTTCGGCGACATCCATGCCAACTTGGAAGCCTTCCGGGCAGTTCTCGCCGACGCGAAAGAACAGGGGGCGACGCACCATGTGTGTCTGGGCGATGTGGTAGGGTACAACGCTGACCCGGTGGCCTGCCTCGAAATGGTGCAGCAACTCGAATGTCCGGTCGTCAAAGGCAACCACGACGAACAGGCCTGCGAAGAGACCAACCTCGCCTATTTTAATCCGCTGGCGGCCAGAGCAATCCAGTGGACCAGAGACCAGCTCACTCCGGCGCACAAAGACTGGCTCCGGAATCTGAAGCTTTTTCGCTTGGTGAAAAACTTCACGGTGGTGCATGCGACCCTCGATTCGCCCGGAAGCTGGGGCTACATCCTCACGGACCTCGATGCGAGTGCGAGCTTCAGCTACCAGCACACGCAGCTCTGTTTTTTCGGGCACACCCACGTGCCCCGCGCTTTTGTTCGCGAGTCCCGGGTCACCGAATACGAGCCCACCCTGCTCACCATGGAGCCTGGCAAAAAATACTTCGCCAACCCCGGTTCCGTGGGACAGCCCCGCGACGGAGACTGGCGCGCCTCCTACATCCTCTACACCCCGAGCATTCAGACCCTGGAGTGGCGGCGCCTCGAGTACGACATCGAAACCACTCAGAGGAAAATTCGTCAGGCCGATCTTCCCGAAAGGCTGGCC
>JBANFR010000209.1:0-4537 GCA_037975925.1 Verrucomicrobiota bacterium | reverse complement strand
AGAGCGGTTGCCGTGGAGAGCAGATCGGGAATGGGTGCCTTGGGCATGGCACGAAAGCCGCCCTGGGGATCGATTTGCCCCAAGAGCCAGCGCCCCGCCGAAGCGGCCACCGGCATCTCCAACTGGTGCAGCAAGGTCACCGCAGCCGCCGTGGCATTCGTGGAACCCGTCTGAAGTCCCCGCACATTGCCCCAGGCACCGTCGGGGGTTTCCAAAAACTTCAAAGCCTGAACCATCTGGAGCGGATTGGGCAGGGCACGCCCGAGATCCTGATAGGCACCCATCGCCACAAAACATCCGTAAGCGTTCCCCTCGGCGGCCCCCGCCTCGCCCTCGTAGGCCCCATCGGCAGAACGAAATGCCTCCAATCGCTGAAGCAAAGCGTCCGCCAGCCCCCGAGGCACATCGCCCACGGCCGCCCAGCAGCGCGCCAAAGCTCCGAGATGGACAAAATCCAGTCCCTCTCCATCTCCGAAGCGCTCCAGATACCTCCGCAGCGCATCCACAGGCAGCTCCTCGTTCAGGGCCTGCATGCCCGCAACCAGAAAGATCGTATAATACAGGTCGTCGCGCCCCGCGCGATCCACTCCCCCTCCCTGTGGCCCCACGCACCGACGCAAAAAGGCACGCACCAGCTCCGCCGATTCCCCAAGCGACGCGGCGCCACGACGCGCCACCTGTAACATCTGGATCCTAAGAGACACGCCCCGGAACCTAACGCGATCGCGGCCCGCAGCCGAGCGCGATTGCGGTCGGATTGCGGCCGTTTAATCGGCCACCATTCCCATGAGCAGCTTGACGTTGAGAAAAATGATGAGCCCGGAGATTCCCCAAGCGATCACTGCCAGCCAGCGGGGAATCACCAACTCCCCCATCCTTTTTCGACTCGAAACAAACTGGACCAGCGGCACCACCGCGAAGGGAAGCTGCATCGACAAAATCACCTGGCTCAACACCAGAAGCCGGCTCACCCCGTGCTCCCCATAAAGAGCCGTCACAATGAGAGCCGGGATCACCGCCAGCCCGCGGGTCAGAAGACGCCGCACCGCCGGTTTCAGACGCAGACGCAAGAAACCTTCCATCACAATCTGACCGGCCAAAGTGCCCGTCACGGTGGAATTCAGACCGGATGCCAGCAGCGCGATTCCGAAAAGAAACGCCGCAAAACTCACTCCCAAAAGCGGGCTGAGCAGTTCATAAGCCTCCTGAATCTCGGCAATTTCGGTCCGGCCTCCCCGGTGAAAAACCGCTGCCGAAAGCACCAAAATCGCGGCATTCACAAAAAAAGCGATGCCCAGCGCGATGGTGCTATCGGTTGTGGCCCAACGAATGGCCTCCCGGCGCCCCTCGGGGGTGCGGGCAAAGGCGCGCGTCTGCACCAGAGAGGAGTGCAGGTACAGATTATGGGGCATGACGGTTGCGCCAAGAATTCCGATCGCGATGTAGAGCATCGTCGGGTCTTTTGCGATGGCCATGGAAGGCACCAGCCCGCGGAAAATCGCTGGGGCCTCCGGCATTGCCAGCGCCATTTCAACGAGGAAACAGCCGGAAATCAGGATGATCAGCGAGAGAATGAAGGCTTCCAGCCAGCGAAAACCACGCCGCATGAGCAGCAGAACCAGAAAAGCATCCAAGACCGTCAGGACGGTTCCCAGGAGCATCGGGATTCCAAAAAGCATCTTGAGAGCCAGAGCGGTCCCAATCACCTCGGCAAGGTCGCACGCGACAATCGCGAGTTCGCACACCGCCCACAAAAAATAGCCCACGCCCCTTGGGTAATATTCCCGACAGCTCTGCGCGAGGTCGCGGCCCGTCGCGATTCCCAACCTTGCCGAAAGCGCCTGCAGAAGCATCGCCATCAGGTTGGAAAGGAGGATGACCGAGAGCAGAGTGTACCCAAATTTGGAGCCCCCCGCGATGGAGGTTGCCCAATTGCCGGGGTCCATGTAGCCGACCGACACGAGGTAACCCGGGCCGGAGAATGCGAGAAACTTGCGCAGCCAGTGGCCGGCTGGGGGCACCGCGACCGAGGCATGCACCTCGGGAAGGCTTTCGGGGAGTTTTTCCCTCGGTCCCCCGCTTTCGGTAAAGTCATGCGATCCCATAGTCTCCTCATTACTCCGTGGCCTGTCCCTGCGCATCAATCCAAAATTAGCCCCAGCTAACATTCTTTTTCGAGACTGAGCCCATCTTGACGGCCAAGGCCCCTTCCCCTACCCTGCTCGCAATGACCCCAAGGCCCCCTCTGCGCCCCGCTTCCTCGGCCGTGGAAGATTATCTCGAGCAAATCCTCGAACTGATTCGCACAAAGGGTTACGCCCGGGTCGTGGATGTCGCCCAGAGGCTTTCGATCTCCCAAGCCAGCGTCACCAACATGGTCCAGCGGCTCGATGCGGAGGGGTTCCTGCGCTACGAAAAATACCGCGGTTTGGCGCTGACCGAGGCGGGAGAAGCCCTTGCGCAAAACATCACCCGACGCCACCGGCTGTTGACCGACTTTTTGCAACTGCTCGGCCTCGACGACGAGACCATCTACCGGGACGTCGAAGGGATGGAACACCACCTGAGCCCTGCCACCGTGCGCGCCATCGAAAGCCTGACCAACCATCTCAAAAGGGAGCCGGAACTCCTCCAGCGGGTTCAGGAAGCCAGCACCGCGCCCGAGGTGGCCTGAGGAGTCCAGGGCGCGAGCGTGGCGCTGCGTGGCCCGGCGCCCTCTTCTCACATTCTTTCACCATGAAACTCAGTGCTCCCTTGGTTCCCTTGTGCATCGGACTCGCTCTCGGAGCCTGCCAGACCATTCCGACCTTCACGCCCCAGCAATTGGAGGCACGCCGCTCGATGCAGGAGCAAATCGCGCAGGAGCCCAAAGGCCCCTATTTCGTGGGAAGGCGTTACTACAAAAACGACTACAAGATGTGGGGGTACATCCGGAAACCGGGCGAATCTTGGAGCGACGCCCGTTTGGTCATGCTCAACGAAAACCAAACCCTCGCCCCGGACCGCGCCGCGAACGCGATCGGGTCCGACAACGGGTTTGAATATCGACTCTACGGACACTTCTCGGGGGAAACCGTGTACGAGCCGGCGAGCAACGAATTCTACCCCGAGTTCGTGCTGAAGCGTGCGGAGTTGCTGACGAACGCTCCTGCACCCATCTTCCTCAGTCCGAGGGCACTCGATCCCAACGAGCGCTACTACCCCAGTCCTTTCTAACGGCATCCTGGGCCCGCAGCAGGGCAGTCGTCGAGGGCGCGGGAAAAGTGGTTTTTGAAACCCCGAGGAGGCCCTCCGGAGACCGATCCCCATTTTGGGGGAGAATGCGTGTTCCCGGTTAAGAAAACACGCTCGGAGGGGTAAAAAGGAGCGAGTCGAACTCCTCCCATGAAAATTCGTTATTCCTCCGTCCGCGGATCCGTCGCGCTGCTCTCTCTCCTCCATGCGCCGCTCCCTCAGATCCAGGCGGCTGCTCTCGAAAAGTCCGCCACCGGCACCCCCGGCGCCCCGGTCAGTTACTACCAGGACATCCGTCCCATTTTTCAGGCCAACTGCCAAGGATGCCACCAGCCCGCCAAGCCCAAGGGCGGGTATGTGATGACCGATTTCCGGAAGCTCATCTCGGGTGGGGAAAAGGACGGCGTGGCGATTGTTCCGGGGGATGTCAAAAAGGGTTCCCTGTTGGAACAAATCACTCCCACCAATGGGTCGGCAGAAATGCCCAAAAACAAGCCGCCGCTTCCGGAACATGAGATTGCCCTCATTCGTCGCTGGATTGCCGAAGGAGCCAAGGACGACACGCCCGCAGATGCCAAGAAGCACTACGACACCGAGCATCCTCCGCAGTACTCTCAGCTCCCCGTCGTCGCTTCGATTGACTTCTCGCCGGATGGCACACTGCTCGCCGTCGCCGGTTTTCACGAAATTTTGCTGCACCGCGCCGACGGTTCGAAACTGGAAGGCAGGCTGATCGGCATTTCCGAGCGCATCCAGTCGGTGCGCTTTTCGCCGGATGGACGCTGGCTGGCGGCCTCCGGTGGGGATCCGGGACGGCTCGGCGAGATCCAGATTTGGGAAGTGGCGACCCGGCAACTCAAGGTGTCCATTCCAACAACCTGGGACACGACCTACGGGGTGAGCTGGTCTCCCGACAGCAAGCTCGTGGCGTTTGGATGCGCAGACAACACCCTGAGAGCGGTGGAAGCGGCTACTGGGAAGCAGGTTCTGCAAATGGGTGCGCACAACGACTGGGTTCTCGACACCGCGTTTTCCGCAAAAGGGGACCACCTCATCTCCGTCGGCAGGGACATGACGGCCAAGCTGTGCGAACTCGGAAGCCAACGTTTCATCGACAACATCACCTCCATCACTCCAGGCGCCCTGCGTGGTGGAATGAACGCGGTGGACCGTCACCCGACGCAGGACGCCATTGTGGTGGGCGGAGCGGATGGGGCTCCGCAGATCTTCAAGATCTTCCGGACCACAGCCCGCAAAATCGGGGACAATGCGAATCTGCTCAAAAAGTACCCTGATATGGAGG
>JBANFR010000208.1:0-4608 GCA_037975925.1 Verrucomicrobiota bacterium | reverse complement strand
GCCGCCCCCCCCCCCCCCCCCCCCCCCCCCCCCCCCCCGCCCCCCCCCCCCCCCCCCGCCCCGGCCCCCCGGGGCCGCATGTGTTCAGTGCTTTTGAGTCATGAACCCGATATTGCGGATGCTGTGTCCGCGAGTGGTGGCTTTCACTTGCAGCTTTCCGGGCACAGTCACGGAGGACAGGTGAATGTGCCCTGGTTGGTCCGTGGGGTTCTCCCTCGATGGGGCCGGAAGTACGCATTTGGTTCTTACCGAGTGGGGGACTTGCTGCTGCACACCAATCGGGGTTTGGGAGTCACCGGGGTGCCATTTCGCTATCGGAGCGTTCCCGAAGTTACCCAAATCACTTTGGTCCGGGGGAAGATGGGGATCAGAAGAGAGCATGACGTGAAAAAGTCCGCCTTGGTTCGCGGTAGCGATATGGCTCAGGATGGTGCACTAGGGCTTTTGAGAGCCCTGTGTACATGAATCCGACGTTGCTGATCGTTGATGATGAGAAGAACACGCGGGAGGGGCTGCGTGCGTCGCTGGAGGACAGTTTTGAGGTGTACGTGGCCGCAGACATCGGCGGGGCGATGGGCGTGCTTGAGCGTGAGAGTGTGGACCTTGTTTTGACGGACCTGAGGCTGGGGGGCGAGGATGGGATGCAATTGATAGACAAGGTATTGGAAATGGCGCATGCGCCGGTGGTGGTGATGATGACCGCCTACGGATCGGTGGATGCGGCGGTAGAGGCCATGCGGCGCGGGGCCTACGATTTTGTCACGAAACCGGTAAACATTGATCGGTTGGAGATGTTGTTGCATCGGGCGCTGCGTTCCCGCAGTGCGGAGAGAGAAGTGGTGGAGCTGAAGAAGCAGGTTGAGAAACGATACGGTCTGGAGCGTTTGATTGGTGAGTCCGCGGCGATGCAAGAAGTGTATGACACGATCAAGCAGGTGGCTCCCACGCGGGCGACCGTGCTGATTCAAGGGGAGAGTGGAACGGGGAAGGAGCTTGTGGCGCAGGCGATTCACGCGTTGAGCGAGCGTCCGAAGTCGAAATTTGTGGCGGTACACTGCGCTGCCCTTTCTTCGCAGTTGCTCGAGAGCGAACTATTTGGGCACGAGAAGGGAGCTTTCACCGGAGCGATCGAGCGTCGGATCGGGCGATTTGAGCAGGCCAATGGAGGGACGCTGTTTTTGGACGAAATCGGCGAGATTGACCAGGCGACCCAAGTGAAGTTGCTACGGGTTTTGGGGGAGGAGAGGAGTTTTGAGCGTGTTGGCGGGAATGTTCCGATTCGCGTGGACGTGCGATTGGTGGCCGCGACGAACAAGGATCTGAGTGAGATGGTGGCTGCGGGAAAGTTTCGTGAGGACCTTTTTTTCCGTTTGAGTGTGGTGCCAATGACGCTGCCTCCTTTGCGTTCACGGATGGAGGACTTGCCTTTGCTCGTGGCCTCTTTCCTCAAGACGTTTGCCGAGGAGAACGGGAGGCCGCTGAGGGAGATGACATCGGAAGCGATGCAGGCGATTATGCATTATCGGTGGCCTGGAAATGTGCGGGAATTGAGGACGGCAATTGAGCATGGGGTGGTGATGGCCAGTGGACCGAAGATTACGCTCCGGGATCTTCCGCTGAGTGTGCGGCAGCCCTCAGCGAATCACGGGATTCCCCGCGCGGGTTCAGCGCTGCCGCGGGTCTGGGGATCCAGCAGGGAGGATCGCTTCAATCTGCATGCGAGTGAGGATCGCTTGATTGCCAAGGCGTTGGAGGAGTGCGCCGGGAATGTGACGGCGGCGGCTAAACAGCTCGGGATCAGCAGGCGCACTCTGCATCGGCGCCTCAAGGCGATGCGATCAGATTCGCAGGAGGGCTCGGAGGGAGCTTAAGTCGACAAGCCGAGCGCTGATCGGGGCGCTTCCTCGGACCGGGGAAGGATGGGCTACTAGAGCCATTTTCGCCGCTTAAAATAGAGAATCTGGGCGAGGGCGATGAGGCTCATGAGAGCGAGGCATGCGGGGTAGGCGTAGGGCATATGGAGTTCCGGCATGTTCCAAGGGAGGGAGTGGCCATCTTTCTCGGCTTGGAAATTCATGCCCCACACGCCGGCGAGGAAGGTGAGGGGAATAAAAATGGACGAAACGACGGTCAGGACGCGCATGATTTCGTTGGTCCTCAGACCGACGCAGGAGAGGTACATTTCCATAAGGCCCGAGGCGACATCACGATAGGACTCGATGAGGTCCATGACTTGGATGGTGTGGTCGTAACAATCTCGGAGGTACACCTTAGACTCCCTGCGGATCAGTCCGCTTTCATCGTGAAGTAGCGCGCTGATGACGTCTCGCTCGGGCCATACGTAGCGGCGCAGACTCGCAAGGAGGCGTTTGCATTCGTGGAGTCGGTGAATCTGGCTGGGCGACGGGTTGGCGACCACCTCGTCATCCAGGGATTGGAGCGCTTCACCGAGGCTTTCGAGCATGGGGAAGTGGTGGTCGACGATGGCGTCGAGGAGGGCGTAGGTGAGGTAGTCCGCCCTCTGTTTCCGGATGATGCCGCGACCGCCTTTGAGGCGTTCGTGGACCGGGGCAAAGGTGTCGGTCTTTGGATCTTCCTCGATGGAAATGAGGAAGCCAGGGCCGAGGAAGAGGCTGACCTGCTCGCCGGTCACGGTGCCGGTGTCGTCGTTGCAGATCATCTGTGCGACGATGAAGATATGGTTGTCGTAGGGTTCAACCTTGGGGCGCTGGCCGAGGCTCAGGACATCTTCGAGAGCGAGCGGATGGAGGCCGAATTTTTGGCCGAGTTCCTTGAGGATGGTGAGGTCGCTCAGGCCGTCGAGTTCGACCCAAAGGGTGGGGCCATCGGGGGTGACCTGCGGCAATTCAGAGACGGAAGCGATTTCGCGGGTTTCGAGGAAAGATTCGTCGTAGCGGGCAAAACGGAGTCGGGGAGGCGTGTTGGGGGTACCGGTAGGGACGCTCAGTGTCGCAGGCGAGGTCCCCGGGAGGGAATAATGGAACTTCAGCATCGTTGGAAGGGAACGATACCACCGGGCTCAACCTAGGGACGGGCGGAGAGGGGGGTGCGTCCGGAGAGAGCGCGATACAGGGTGAGTTCGTCGGCGTGCTCAAGTCCAGAGCCTGCGGGGAGGCCCTGTGCGAGTCGGGTTACCGCGACGGGAAAGTCTGCAAGGAGGTCGGCAAGATAGTGCCCGGTCGCCTCGCCTTCCACGTCCGCACTAAGGGCAAGAATGACCTCCGTGGGGGGGGAGTTTCGGAGCCGATTGAGCAGTTGCGGAATTCGGAGCGCATCGGGACCGACGTGATCGAGGGGGGAAATTTTTCCACCGAGGGCGTGGTAGACTCCGGAGAAGGCACCGGAGCGTTCGAGCGGGAGAATGTCGGTTGGCTGCTCCACGATGCACAGCAGGCTGTGGTTTCGAGACGGATCCGAGCAGAGGCCGCAAAAATCAATTTCTGTAAAAAAGCCGCAGGCTTGGCAGGGGCGGATTCGGGACTGGAGGCTGGCGAGAGCACCCGCGAGGGAGTCGGGGTGGGAGTCGGGCGATTGCACCATCCAGAGGGCAATTCGTTCGGCGCTTCGGGAGCCGATGCCTGGGAGCCGTTTGAGTTCTGCGATCAGGGATTGGAGCGCAGCAGGGTACTCGGCACGTTTCATCGGACGTCGCGATATCAGTCCTCTTCGAGGACCAGTCCTGCCAGCGCCTCCTGTTCATTGATTCGGTGAACGAGGAGGTCGATGGCGTCATCGGTGCTCTGGGCGGGTTGAGCGTCTCTGAGGCATTTCCGCGCGGCGGACCAGTTCCGGAGTCTCAGGTGCGCGACTCCCTCACGGTATTTCTGGAGGCGTGTTTGTGCTTCAGGCGAAAGGGTGCCTGCGAGTGCGAGGAGTTCGAACACTTCCTCGGGAGGTTCCGGAGGGAGTGCGCGCTGGAGCAAATCGATGGACCGCAATTCCACAGCGGATTCGGCTAACCGACGCGTTTGAGAGCTGACCAAAATTTTGGATCCGTACAACTGATTGGCACAGGCGAGCCTGCGGCTCCATTCGGAGGTTTCACCCGCAACGCACACGCGTTGATTCTTCAGGGGGCCAAAGTTTGCGAGGAGCACCTCCCCGGTACTGATTCCGATTCGTGCGTCGAGTTCGCAGCCGGACTTGAGCTCGCATTCGTCGCTGAGTGATTGGAGGCGGGTTCGGAGGGCGAGGGCGGCGTGGACGGCCGCCTGAGCATGTTGTTCTCCGGATGCAGTTTGTTTGAAGAATGCCCTGAACGATTCGCTGTCCGCCCTATCCATTTCACCGTTTCGAGCGGCAGTGGTTTCAGCGCAGATTCCGAGGAGTCGGTTGACTATTTCGGCGAAGTCTTTTGGCGGGAGTGAACGGGAGAGCTGGGCTGCATTCAGGATCTCGCAATGAAGCACGGTGGCTTGGGTGCGGGTCGGGGTCAGCGTCCACTGTGGTTCGGAACGGGGCTCTATGCGGGGTTCGGAGCGGATGATTTGTGGGCTGGGGGAAGAGGCGACGGGAAGCGGTGCCGGGCGGAATGGGGAGGGAGCAGGCGCGGGTCTGAGGGTGGGTTGGGATGGAGTTCTGCGAGAA
>JBANFR010000207.1:0-4685 GCA_037975925.1 Verrucomicrobiota bacterium | reverse complement strand
GCCATCGCCCTAGAAATCCCCGAATTGCGCCCCGTAAGCAACCCGGGCCCCCACGGCTTTGGCCGGGCAATCCAATACGGACTCCGCCACATGCGCGGGGACGCCGTCGTCATCATGATGGCGGATGAATCCGATGATTGCCGGGACGTCGTACGGTATTGGGAGGAACTCAATCGCGGGGTCGACTGCGTCTTCGGCAGCCGCTTCATGCGCGGCGGCGGCGCAATCGACTACCCGTGGTTCAAACTCCTGCTCAATCGCTTGTTTAACCTATTCATCCGCATTCTTTTCCGCATCCGGCTCAACGACACCACAAACGCTTTCAAAGCCTACCGCCGTACCGTGATCGAGGGAGTCAGCCCCATCCTCTCTCAACACTTCAACCTCACCGTCGAACTCCCCCTCAAGGCCATCGTGCGCGGCTACTCCTGGAAGGTGGTCCCCATCACTTGGCGCAACCGCAGATTCGGCGTCGCCAAACTCAAAATTGCCGAAATGGGAAGCCGTTACCTGTTTATCTGCCTCTACGTTTGGCTGGAAAAAATGCTAAGCCGCGGCGACTACCGCAAACCCACCCCCTGAGCCTCCACGCAGCTTCTCATGCCCACCCCTCGTATTCTGGTCACCGGTTCCTCGGGTCTCATCGGATCCGAAGTCTGCCTCTTCTTCCACGAGCAAGGATGCGCCATTCACGGCTTGGACAACAACCAACGCGCAATCTTCTTCGGCGCACAGGGCGATACCCGATGGAATCAGACCCGTCTCGCCCAGCAAATCCCCGGGTTCTCCCATCACGAACTCGACATCCGTGACCGTCAGGGCGTCCTCAACCTCATTGAGTCACTGCGCCCACAGGCCATCATCCACACGGCGGCACAACCCTCCCATGATCGTGCGGCGGAGATTCCTTTCGAGGATTTCGAAACCAACGCCACCGGAACCTTGAACCTGCTGGAAGCGGCACGCCGTTTTTGTCCGGACTCCCCATTCATCCACATGTCCACCAACAAAGTGTACGGGGACCGCCCAAACACTCTCCCCCTGAGGGAACTAGAAACTCGCTGGGACTTTGCCGACCCCGCGCATTCCGAGGGCATCTCCGAGGACTTTCCCGTGGACCAGTCCAAACACTCTCTCTTCGGGGCCTCCAAACTCTCCGCAGACATCCTCGTTCAGGAGTACGGCCGCTATTTCGGGATGCCCACCTGCTGCCTGCGGGGGGGATGCCTCACCGGCCCGAATCACTCCGGCGTCGAGTTGCACGGATTCCTCAGCTACCTCGTGAAATGCAACGTTCTCGGACGCCCCTACACCGTCTTCGGATACAAGGGCAAACAGGTCAGGGACAACATCCACAGCCGCGATGTGGCCTCCTGGATGTGGTCGTTTTTCCAATCCCCGCGCACCGCAGAGGTCTACAACCTCGGGGGGGGCCGCGAAAACTCCTGCTCCATCCTCGAAGCATTCGCTTGGGTCGAAGCCTGCACCGGAAAGAAACAGATCTGGTCTTACCGGGATGAGCACCGTTTGGGTGATCATATTTGTTACTACAGCGATTTAAGGAAACTAAGGGCACACTATCCTCGCTGGAATCTCAGCATCAGTCTCAAGCAAACCATTGAACAACTTGCAAATGCGTGGATGGAGAGGCTTGGAACCTAAACTTCGTTCCCAGACTCCCAAGTCCGCCCTGCTTGACCCTAGGAAACCCCTCCCGCTAAGCTTTCGCACTTCGATTGTCCTTAACTGGAGGCACCTCACTTGGAACTTAAAGATATCAAGGAGCTCATCGCTCTGATCCGCAAAAACGACCTCTCCGAGTTTTCCCTCGAACAGGAGGGTTTCAAAATCACCCTCAAGCGCGGGGCAGACTACGTACCGGTCACCACGGGCTCTCCCATCCCTCTCGTTGCAGCCCCGACTGCCCTCCCCCCGGCATCCTCAGCGCTCCCAACGCCCAACGCGTCTTCAGGCGCCGCTCCAACCCCGGAAGGGAGAGAAATTCCCTCCCCCATGGTCGGGACCTTCTACTCGGCTCCCTCTCCGGATTCGCCCCCCTTCGCTTCCGTGGGACAGCAGGTCACACCCGACACTACCATCTGCATCATCGAGGCGATGAAGGTGATGAACGAGATCAAGGCGGAAACGTCCGGCACGATCGTCGAAGTGCTCGCCGAAAACGGTAAGCCCGTCCAATACGGGCAACCTCTTTTCCGAATCCGTTAGCCTATCGCCCGGACCGGAGTTCTTCTCCGGTCAAAAAGCGCCTGCTTCTGAGCTTTTGATAGCAGCTGTAAACTGCCGCACCGCACTCTCTTTCCCCAAACAAAGCCCATGTTTAACAAGGTTCTCATCGCCAACCGTGGCGAAATTGCCCTCCGCGTCATCCGCGCCTGTAAAGAATTGGGGATCAAAACGCTGGCAGTTTATTCAGAAGCAGACGTCGACTCCCTTCACGTCCAACTGGCAGATCAGGCCGTCTGCATCGGCCCGGCCCCCAGCTCGCAGTCCTACCTGAAAATCGACCGCATCATCTCGGCCGCGGAGATCGGGAACGTAGACGCCATTCATCCAGGCTATGGCTTCCTCGCCGAAAACGCTCACTTCGCCGAAGTCTGCGCCAGCTGCAATATCAAGTTCATCGGGCCGCCACCGTCTGCGATCCGCGCCATGGGAGACAAAAACGTGGCCAGAGCCACGGCTAGGGCCGCCGGAGTTCCGGTCACTCCAGGATCGGAGGGCTTGGTGGAAACCGAAAAAGACGCCCTCCGTGTCGCCCGCGAAATCGGTTATCCCGTGATGATCAAGGCAGTTGCCGGCGGAGGCGGTCGCGGGATGCGCCCCGCTCACAACGACGGCTCGCTCGTCCAGGGATTCCATGGAGCCCGCATGGAGGCGGAGAAAGCCTTCGGCAACCCCGGCGTGTACATCGAGAAGCTCATCGAAAATCCGCATCATATCGAGTTTCAGGTGATGGCCGACTCCCACGGCAACGTGGTGCATATCGGAGAGCGGGACTGTTCCATGCAGCGCCGGAACCAGAAAATCATCGAGGAGTGCCCGAGCCCCCTCATGACCGACTCGCTGCGGGAGCGCATGGGCGCCGCCTCCATCAACCTTGCCCGAGCGGTAAACTACGAGGGGGCTGGAACGATGGAGTTTCTCGTGGATAACCACGGGAACTTTTACTTCATGGAGATGAACACGCGCATCCAGGTGGAGCATTGCATCACCGAAGAAGCGTACGGCATCGACTTGGTCAAAGAGCAGATCAAGGTGGCTGCGGGACAGGAACTTTCGCACTACGTGAAGGAAGCGAAGCGCAAGTATCACGCCATTGAGTGTCGCGTGAATGCAGAGGATCCCTTCCTCAATTTTACCCCGTGCCCGGGCAAGCTGGACTTGTACTACGCACCCGGGGGTCGCGGGGTGCGAATCGATTCACACGCCTACACCGGCTACACGGTCCCGCCGCACTACGATTCCATGATCGCAAAAGTCATCGCGATGGGAACTTCGCGGGAAAACGCCATTGCGCGGATGCGCCGTGCGCTCAGCGAGTACATCATTCGAGGAATCAAGACGACGATCCCTTTCCAGCAGGCCATCATGCATGATCCCGATTTTGTTCGAGGTGAATACGATACGGGTTTTGTTGCAAAACTGATCGACGCCCGCGGTGCGGAGTTTGGCAAAAAGAGTGTGTAGGCTTGTCTCGGATGCGTCCCCATCGGCTGCATCCGAATTCCCCCCCCGACGCCCGGTTCGTAGTTTTTCTCGGATTTACCCTCAAAAAGACTTGCCGACCTGCGTCGTCCTGTTACTTTTACAAAACACCTCGCGGGTGTAGCTCAGCTGGTAGAGCACTTCCTTGCCAAGGAAGATGTCGCGCGTTCGAGTCGCGTCACCCGCTCCACTTTCGGAACCCTGCGCGTTCCAAAGTTTTTGAGCCCAAGCCAGGAAATGGGGGGGGGTTGATTTAATTTGGGAAGCTTTTGTTGGATTGGGTGGTGGGTTTGTGCGGGAACTTTGAACCGCAAGCGCGCGATCACACGCAGACGGTCGTTTTCAAAATTACGGAACCCGTAAGCCCTGCATTGGATCAGTTTCATCTTCCCATGGAAGCCCTCGGTGATGCCGTTGTTTTTGCTCAAGCGCCACATCCGGGCAATCTCCTCTTTCCAGTTTTGGAAGGTCACCTCCAGAGCTCGCATCGCTTCAAATCCAGATCGTTTAAGCGGTTGATTATCAAATCTTTTTAAGATAATCACCTCCCCGGGATTTAAACCCGACCTCTCCATTCGTTAATCAAGAGCACTGCCCTGTCGGCTGTCGTTCAGTAACGATTTTTGATCCTTGTTGGGTGGCTGTTTGCGCGCGCGGATGGTGTCCATTCGTTTTCTGATGCAATTTCGCAGGCGCAGTAAAAACCAACGCATCCCAGAAGGATGCTGGTGCACGACATGCCACCAGGGACCGCATTCCCCCGAGCGCTCGCCGCCTTCCATTCCCGTCCATGCGGGCCGGCATCCCTCAGGGATGCATCCGTGTGCTCTCGGAGGTCCGGTGGTCGCGCAAAGCGCGACGCACCGGCTAATCGCCTCGAACCCTCCGGGTTCGCATCCAACCCACGCACCCACCGCACCCACGCCCCCACGCACCCACCCCCCCACCCACCCACCCAC
>JBANFR010000206.1:0-4894 GCA_037975925.1 Verrucomicrobiota bacterium | reverse complement strand
GGCAGCGCGTCCAAATCGCCCGGCACCCGGCACGTCCCTTTGCCTTGGACTACATGCAGCTAGCTTTCCAAAACTTCGTCGAGCTCCACGGAGACCGTCTCTTTGGAGACGATGCCTCCATGCCCGGCGGACTTGCCACGATTGGTAAGCACCGCTGCGTGGTGATCGGCCATCAGAAAGGCCGCGACACCAAGGAAAATCTCAAGCGCAACTTCGGCAGCTCGCATCCCGAAGGCTACCGCAAAGCACTGCGTCTCATGCGCATGGCCGAAAAGTTCGGGCTCCCCTTCATCTCCCTCATCGACACCCCCGGGGCCTACCCGGGCGTCGGGGCCGAGGAACGCCATATCTCCGAGGCCATCGCCCTCAATCTCCGTGAAATGATGACCCTCAAAACCCCCACCATCGCCGTCGTCATCGGCGAGGGCGGATCGGGGGGCGCTCTGGGGATCGGCGTCTCGGACCGCGTTCTGATCCTGGAAAACGCGTACTACTCGGTCATCAGCCCCGAGGGATGCGCCGCCATTTTGTGGAAACACCGTAAACACGCCCCGGAAGCCGCCGAGGCCCTCAAATTGACCGCCAAAGACCTCTCTGAGCTCGGCCTGGTCGATGGCGTGATCCCCGAGCCCATGGGTGGCGCTCACCAGGATCAGGAGGCTGCGATTCGTCACCTCCGCAGCGCAATCGTCCGGGAACTCGACGGCCTCGTGGGACAACCCATCGAAAAACTCCTGGAGGATCGCTACCAGAAATTCCGGAAAGTGGGCGAATTCGCAGGTGAAATTTCCTCACCTGGCAAGGCACGCTGAATGCGATTTGACTGCTGAAGGCGGAGCACGCCGAGGTTTTATCGGTAACCCCTTGCTTTCAGGCGTTTCAGAAAGGGGGCCAAGAAGAGGGGGAACAAAGAAGAGCGCGCCCGGCAGGACTCGAACCTGCGACCAACGGATTAGAAATCCGTTGCTCTATCCAACTGAGCTACGGGCGCCTCCCCTATTTTTTCGTACGCTCCCTCTCCCACCGCAAGCACACATTCTCGCATCTCCGCCGCAAGGCAGATCCCGCAGCCCTCGCAAAGAAGCCGGGGCTCCCTAGCCGCTCCCTAGCCGCTGCTCTCACCCCAAAGCAACCAGGGAGGCTCACCCTCCCCTTCCTTTGAGTAAAGTCAGGGTCCTCCCTTGCCTCCCCCGGATTTGCGCTGCATATTGCGCCCCCATTTTTCTCGGTAACGACAAATTTTGGGCAGCGTAGCGCCTCCGGTCCTGCGCCGCCATTTAACGCGCCATCATGGAACACATCCGCAACATCGCAATCATCGCCCACGTTGACCACGGCAAGACCACGCTCGTGGATCAGCTCCTCAAACAATCGGGCACCTTCCGAGCCAACCAGGCCATTTCTCAGGAAATCCGCATCATGGATTCCATGGATCTCGAGCGGGAAAAAGGCATCACCATTCGCGCCAAAAACGCTGCCTTCCGGTACAAAGACTACCACGTCAACATCGTGGACACCCCCGGGCACGCGGATTTCGGAGGAGAAGTGGAGCGCATCATGAAAATGATCGACGGTGTGTTGCTGGTGGTGGATGCCCACGACGGCCCGCAGGCGCAGACGAAGTTTGTGCTCAAGAAGGCCCTCGAAAACGGTGCGAAACCCATCGTCGTCATCAACAAGATCGACCGTGAAAACGCGCGTCCGCACAAAGTGTTGGACATGGTATTCGAACTCTTCCTCCAGCTCGGCGCCAATGACGAGCAGCTCGATTTCCCGGTCGTATACGCCAGCGCTCGCGACGGCTTCGCGAAAAATGAAGTCACCCAGGAGAGCACCACGATGGAGCCGCTCTTCGAAGCGATCATCGAACACATCCCCGCACCCAAACCCTCCGGCGTCGATTACCTCCAATTCGTGGTCTCGAATCTGGATTACTCGGACTACCTCGGCCGAATCGCTTACGGCCGAATTGTTTCCGGAAAAATCAAGGTGGGCGACACGGTGTACTGCATCCACTCCGATGGCCGCCGCGAAAAGAGCACCGTCACCGCACTCTTCGGTCATCAAGGTCTCGCCAAAATTGAACTCCCCGAGTCGTCGGCCGGAGACATCGTCGGGATCTGCGGATTCGAAGACATCTTTATCGGCGAAACCATCACCGATTCGCCCGAGCGCGAGCCCCTTCCCTTTGTCGATATCGACCCACCCACCATCACGATGCGTATCTGCATCAACGATGGCCCTCTGGCCGGTCGTGAGGGCAAACTGCTCACCGCTCGCCAAGTCAAAGAACGCCTGATCCGCGAGTCCCGGACCAACGTGTCCATTCAGGTGTCTGAAACCGACCAGGCGGGTCACTTCGAAGTCAAGGCCCGCGGCGAAATGCAAATCGCCATTCTCGTCGAGCAGATGCGTCGCGAAGGTTTCGAAATCCTGGTCTCACGCCCGGAGGTCATCTTCAAACGTGCCGAAGACGGCTCCCTTCTCGAGCCCATGGAGTCGGTCTTCGTCGAAGTCCCGACCGAAAACCTCGGCGATATTCTTCAGTCGCTCGCAGGCCGCAAGGCGGACATCATTTCGATGGAGCACTTGGCGCACACCGTGTCCGTCGAAGCTCTCGCTCCGACGCGGGGCCTGATCGGGTTCGAGACCGACTTGGTCAACAGCACCAAGGGACACGGGATCATGTCCCACCTGTTCAAAGAATACGCGGCGCACAAGGGTGATATTCCCTCTCGCAACAATGGCGTGTTGGTTGCCATGGAAGGCGGCGTCAGCACGAGTTATTCGCTCGAATCCATCCAGGAGCGCGGACGTCTCTTCATTGGGCCACAGGAGGAAATCTACGAGGGCATGATTATCGGCGAAAACGCGCGGGCGGACGACATGCCGGTCAATCCTTGCAAGGCCAAGAAACTCACCAACATGCGTTCCCAGGGTGACGGCAAGGGCATTTCGCTTGCCCCGCCCTTGACGATGACCTTGGAGCGCGCGATCGAATACATCGGGCCTGATGAGTACGTGGAGGCGACGCCGAAGAGCCTCCGTCTTCGCAAAAAGATCCTCGACGCCAACCTGCGCAAACGCACGGGCGCGAGAGTCGAGTAGTCGCCGAGAAATCCGTGGGGGCCCTCCCCACCTCTCTCTTCAAAAACCGCCCGGGCGTGGGAACACGTTCGGGCGGTTTTTTTTGGCACAAGACTTTCTCTTTATGACGACGCGAGGCTCCCTCCCCCCACCCTCTGCGTGAAAACGGAAACCCCAGAACACCATCGCCTCCAGCAAGACCTCCTTCGCCAGGCCAACTGGCGCCGCTGGGGCCCTTACCTCGCAGAACGCCAGTGGGGGACCGTCCGAGAGGACTACTCCGAAGACGGTGACGCCTGGAGGAGTTTCCCTCACGCCCATGCCCCTCTAAGGGCCTACCGTTGGGGGGAAGAGGGCCTGCTCGGATTCTGCGACCGCCAGTGTCGGCTTTGCTTTTCGGTGGCTCTTTGGAACGGCAAGGATGCGCTGCTGAAGGAACGCCTCTTCGGGCTTACCAATCCCGAGGGCAACCACGGCGAAGACGCAAAAGAGGTCTGGTACTACCTCGACTCCACTCCCACGCATTCCTACGCCCGCGGACTCTACAAATACCCGCAGTCCGCTTTTCCCTACAAAACGCTGATCGAGGAAAATGCGCGGCGCGGCCGGCACGAGAGGGAGTTTGAGCTCCAGGACACCGGTGTTTTCGAGGATCACCGCTACTTTGACGTCTTCGTGGAATACGCAAAGGGCGCCCCCGAGGACATCCTGATTCAGATCACCGTGGAGAATCGGGGCCCGGAAGCCGCTCCTGTGCACGTGTTGCCCACGCTGTGGTTTCGCAACACGTGGAATTGGGGGAAGGTGCACGCCGCCCCTTCCAACAAACCGCTTCTGTCCGAGGTCGGTCCCGGCGTCATCCGGGCCCAGCACGAGACCCTGGGCGACTATTTTTTCTCGATGGAGCAGGAAGCTCCCCTGCTTTTTACCGAGAACGAAACCAACACGCTCGCACTCTACGGGGTTCCAGTCAGCGGGAACCTCTCCAAGGACGGCCTCCAAAGGGCGGTGGTTTTTGGAGAAAATGGCGCCACACGCTCCGGCTTCGGAACCAAGATGGCCCCACACTACCGCCTGGCCATCCCCGCCGGAGGCCGCGCCGTGCTCCGATTCCGGCTGAGTGCCGCCGGCGAGGCTCCCGTGGGCGCCCCTGCGTTCAAGACCTTTTCACAAATCCTCGCGCAACGTCAGAGCGAGGCGGACGCCTTTTACCAAACCAAGACCTCCCCCCACCTGAGCGCCGACCAGAAGCTCGTTGTCCGTCAGGCCTATGCCGGGTTGCTGTGGTCCAAACAGTACTACCAGCTTGTGGTTCCGGAATGGCTTCGGGGCGATACGCCGCATCCGCCGCCCCCGCCGGGACACCAATCGGTGCGCAATTTTGACTGGGGCCACCTGTATGCGAGCGACGTTCTGTCGATGCCGGACAAGTGGGAGTACCCTTGGTTTGCGGCTTGGGACCTCGCCTTTCACATGATTCCGATGGCGCGGATCGACCCCGCCTTCGCCAAGGCCCAACTCGAACTTTTGCTCCGCGAATGGTACATGCACCCAAGCGGTCAGATTCCCGCCTACGAGTGGAATTTTAACGACGTGAACCCCCCGGTTCACGCCTGGGCCTGCTGGCGGGTGTACAAGATTTCCGCCCCGCCCGGACAGCGCGACACCCTTTTCCTTGAGCGCTGCTTTCAGAAGCTGCTCGTCAACTTCACCTGGTGGGTCAACCGCAAGGACGTCCAGGGGCGCCACATTTTTGCAGGGGGATTCCTCGGTCTGGACAACATCGGCCTCTTCGACCGCTCCAAAC
>JBANFR010000205.1:0-4895 GCA_037975925.1 Verrucomicrobiota bacterium | reverse complement strand
GCCGCCCAAGCCCAGCTTCAGGCTGCGGAACAGGGCTACACCGACATCCAAAACCAGTACAGCGCGGGCACCGCCAAAAGCCTCGACGTCCTCACCGCCCTCAACGATCTCAACACCGTCCGCTCCGATCTCGCCGCCCTGGCCGCCGATTACCAGGTAGCCCTGCGGTCCCTCGAACAGGTGACGGGCACCTTCCAGCAAAGCCGGGTCGTCTCCGTGGCCAACAAGCGATGAAAAAGCTCCTCCTCCTGATCCTGCTCGCAGCCGCTTTGGGCGGCGCTGGCTGGTATTTTCAAAAACGCCGCCCCAACCCGACCGAGTACCTCTCCGCCACCGTCCAAAAGGGCGACATCACCCAAATCGTCACCGCCACCGGCACCCTCAAACCCCAGGTCAACGTGACCGTCGGCTGCCAAATCTCGGGCACCATTTCGCACCTTGCCGCCGACTTCAACAGTCCCGTCCAGGAAGGCCAAATCCTCGCCAAGCTCGATCCTGCCACCTACGAGGCCATCGTTCTCCAGGCCCAGGGCGAACTCGCCAACGCCAAGGCCACCCTCGAACTTGCAGAACTCACCGCCAAACGCAAAGAGGAGCTCGTTCGCCAAAAAGCCGCCGCGCAGGCCGACCTCGATACTGCCAACGCCTCCCTCCACCAGGCCCAGGCCAGCGTTCAGATCCGGGAAGGTGCCCTCAAGCGCGCCATGGTCGACCTCAGCCGCTGCACCATCTACTCGCCCATCAGCGGCATCGTCATCTCGCGCAGCGTCGACGTCGGACAAACCGTGGCCGCCTCCCTCAACGCCCCCACCCTCTTCACGATCGCCAACGACATGGCCAGCATGCAAATCAGCGCCTCCGTTTCCGAAGCCGACATCGGCGCCGTGGCCGAAGGCCAACCCGTCGAGTTCACCGTCGACGCCTTCCCCTATTCCCCATTCACCGGCAAGGTGCAGCAGATCCGCAACTCCCCCGTCACCGTCCAAAATGTGGTCACCTATGATGTGATGGTCGAAGTGGCAAACCCGGAGCTCAAACTCAAACCCGGGATGACCGCCAACGTCTCCATCCTCGTCGCCCAGCGCAAAAACGTACTCAAAATCCCCAACGCCGCCCTCCGTTTCCGTCCCCCGGAACCCGCCAATAGCACCGCGGCAAACGGCAGCTCCAAAGAAAAACGCGCCTCGGGGAAACCCTCCCGCTCCGCCAAACCCGAACGCAAAGTTTTTGTGCTCCGCCCCGGAGCGCCAAACCCGGAGCCAGTGACCGTCAAACTCGGAGTCGCGGACAATGTTTTCACCGAGGGCCTCGAGGGCCTCGCGGAGGGCGACACCCTGGCCACAGGCCTCAAAAACCCGCCCCCGACAGCCTCCAGAGCGCCATCGAACCCCCTCGGCGGCCCCTCCATCCGCACCCGCTAAACACCCCTTCCATCCCCCTTTCCACGCTCCAACCCGCGTCCCTCGCCTTCCCAATCCCTCCGTCATGACCCCGGTGCTCGAACTGGAAGACGTCTGGAAAACCTACGCCTCCGGGGAAACCCTCGTCCACGCCGTCCGGGGCGTGTCGCTCCGGGTCGACCACGGGGAATTTGTCGCCATCATGGGATCGAGCGGATCGGGAAAGTCCACGATGATGAACATCCTGGGATGCCTGGACCGACCCACGCGCGGGCTTTACCGGCTGGATGGCGTCGATGTCTCCACTCTCGACCGGGACCAGCGAGCCGACCTCCGGAACGCAAAAATTGGATTCGTCTTCCAGGGGTTCAACCTGCTCACACGCACCTCCGCCGTGGAAAATGTGGAACTGCCCATGATGTACGCCCGCCAGCAACACACCTCCAAAGACATGCGCAAAAGAGCCATGGAGGCGCTCGAAATGGTCGGACTCGCCAAGCGCTTCGACCATCACCCCAACCAACTCTCCGGCGGCCAACAACAACGCGTCGCCATCGCCCGCGCACTCGTCAACCGCCCTGCGCTGATCCTCGCAGACGAACCCACCGGGAACCTCGACAGCCGCACCTCCATTGAAATCATGGAGGTGTTTCAAAACCTCAACGAAAACGGGATCACCATCGCCATGGTCACCCACGAACACGACATCGCCCGCTACACCAAACGCCAGTTGGTCATGCGCGACGGCCTCCTCACCAGCGACACCTTCGTCTCCGACCGACTCATCGCACGCCTCGAAAGGGAGGCCCTCCCTCCTCTCCCCACCGATTCCTCCACTCGCCCATGACTTTGCTGGCCACCTTCCATTTGGCCCTCCGAGCCCTGCAACGCAACAAACTGCGTTCCATGCTCACCATGCTCGGCATCGTCATCGGCGTCGGTGCCGTCGTCGCCATGGTCGGGATCGGCAACGGCGCCAAAGCCCAGGTCGAGGCTCAGATCGCCACCCTCGGCCAGAACATGGTCCTCGTTTTCTCCGGAAGCACCTTCACCGGTGGCGTCCATTCCGGCCTCGGCGGCGCGGGCACTCTCAAACTCGAAGACGCCAAAGCCATCGCGGAGGAACTTCCGGACGTCCTCGCCGTCAGCCCCGGCGTCCGCGCCTCCTCGCAAATCGGTTTCGGCAATCAAAACTGGTCCACCTCCGTCCAGGGCGAAGCTCCCGAGTATTTCGATATCCGCCAGTGGCCCATCGTCTCCGGCTCCAGCTTCACCGAACAAGACGTCCGCTCCGCCTCCAAAGTCGCCGTCCTCGGACAAACCGTCGCCCGCCAACTTTTCGGTGACGCCGATCCCGTCGGCCAAATCATCCGCATCCGCAACGTGCCTTTTCAGGTCGTCGGCCTCCTCAAATCCAAGGGCACCTCCATCATGGGCTCCGACCAGGACGACACCATCATCATCCCCTACACCACCGCCATGAAGCGGCTCATGGGTGTCACTCTCCTGCGCAGCATCAGCGTCCAATGTCGCAGCGAAGAAACCACGCCGACCGTCGTCCAGGGCATCACCGCTCTGCTGCGCCAAAGACACCGGCTCGCTCCGGAACGGGAAAACGATTTTATGGTCCGCAGCCAGCAGGAGATCGCCGAAATGGCCACCGCCACCTCCAAGGTGCTCCGCGTCCTCCTCGGTGCCATCGCCAGCGTCTCGCTCCTCGTCGGAGGCATCGGCATCATGAATATCATGCTCGTAAGCGTCACCGAACGCACCCGGGAGATCGGCATCCGCATCGCCATCGGCGCCCACGGATCGGACATCCTCCGCCAGTTTCTGATCGAATCCGTCACGCTCAGTTCCCTCGGAGGGGTGCTGGGAATCCTTCTGGGGCTGGGCACCTCGGCGCTCCTCTCGAAGTTTGCGCAGTGGCCCACGCTGACCTCGCCCGGCGCCATCGGTCTCGCCTTTCTTTTCAGCGCCGCCGTCGGCATCTTCTTCGGGCTCTACCCCGCCCGCAAAGCCGCCGCCCTCGACCCCATCGACGCCCTCCGGTACGAGTAGGAGCGCGGAGCCCCAGCTCCGCATTCGCGCTCCGATCCCCCCCAAAGCGCCTCCACATCCCCCCCATCACGGACGACCGCCTCAGGCAGACGGCTTTTTTCTCAGACAACCTCCGCCGTTTGCCCCAAAACCCGCTCCTCGCAGCCCCCCCCTTCCAGCGCCCCCTCCAACAGCCGCAGGAAATTACCACTCATCACCGACTCCACCTCGGCATGCGAAAAACCGCGCGCCGCAAGCAGCGGCCGCAACCGGGTCAGATCCGCGATGCTCTGGACATCCGCTGGCGTCTGCTCGATGCCAAAACATCCGTCCAAATCGCTCCCGATCCCCACAAATCGGGCTCCCCCGGCCACCTCGCACAAGTGCTCCAAGTGCTGAACCACGGTCTCCAAGGTGACGCCCGCACTCCGGGGATCCGAGTTTCCACGCACCCAGCCGGGCACCAGCATCCAAGCATCCAACGCCACTCCAATGACCGCCTCCCGCTCGGCCAGCGCGCGAATCATGTCGTCGGAAAGCTGCCGGTTGTGCGGAACCAGAGCGCGACAATTGTGATGGCTCGCCCAGATCGGCCCCTCGTACGTCTCCAGCGCCTGCCAGAACGCATCGTCGCACAGGTGCGTCACATCGAGAATCATCCCCAGCGAATCCGCCTCACGGAGCAGCGCCTGGCCGCGCTCGGAAAGTTTGCCCGTGGCGTCCGTCCCATTCGCGTAAACGCCCGGTCCATAGTGAGCCGGCCCAATCGCGCGAAGCCCCTGGGCATGCGCCACATGCAGGTGATCGAGAGAAAGAATCGAATCAGCCCCCTCCAACGAAAGCACGTAACCGATGGGCAACTCGAGATGCGAGCCGTCCCCGAGCGCGAGCGCTGTTTCCCACCGCAAACGATGTTCCCGCAGCGCTCCCCGGGTGCGGATGGACACCATTTCGCCAAGCTCTTCCATCGCCCGGTACCAGGCCAGTTGCCCCTGGGTCATCGCCCACGCCTGCGCCGGAGAACGCCACCCCAGCAGCGGACTCCACGCATCCAACTCCACCCGAGCCAGCTGCGTCGCCACACACAGACCGATCCCGGCCTTGCGCATTTCCGGCAAACTCACCGTCCCCTTTCCCCAACCCGCCTTCCCACTGCACTGGACCTCCGAGGCGCGAATCTCCGCAAGCGGCGCCCGCAGGTCGCGATTCCACTCGAGGGCATTGAGAGCGAGGTCGAGATGTGCGTCGAAGATCAGCATGGGAAACGGAGTTGGAATGAGAGGGCTTTAAGAAAACGGAAAAGCGATGCGTCAGAGGGTGAGTGATCGGCCGCGAGCCGTGACCGGAAGAACCCCTTGCAGCGCTCCATGCTTCACCACCACCACCTCGCTGTGCAAAGCGACCGTCGGACACACGTGCCAGGGAATCCCAAAAAGGTGATCTCCGGGCGCGTAA
>JBANFR010000204.1:0-5129 GCA_037975925.1 Verrucomicrobiota bacterium | reverse complement strand
GTGGGTGGAGGGGGTGGAGGGGGTGAGGCAGGCGAGGCGGAGGCGAGGGAGGATTCGCGGTCGGTGAGGCTGGGGGATGCGGGTTTGGAGGAGGTCGCCGAGGGGGAGGCGTTGCCGGTTGGAGCGAGGGCGGAGTTTGGGGTGGAGAGTTGGGGGGCGGTGGCGGCGTTGGAGGATTGTTTGAGGAGTCCGGCGACGCTGGGCATGCGGTTGGCGGCGATGTCTTTGAGGGACTGGACCATGGTGGCCCAGGATTCGAGGCGCGGGGCGTCGAATTCGTCGTTGCGGGTGGCGAGTTCGACGAGGCGGCGGCCGGACTGGGTGAGCGAGTCGAGGCGTGCGGCGTTGGAGGATTCTGCGGCGGCCTGTTGGGAGATGCGGCGGCGGTTTTCGGGACGGTCGAGGTCGTCTTGGGAGAGTTGGCGGAGTTCGTGGTTGGCTTGGTGGAGTTGCTGTTCGCGGTCGTAGCTTTCGCGAGCGGCACCGAGCCATTTGGAGAGTTGCTCGGTGAGCCAGAGGGCGTGGTCGGCCTTGTTGAGAATATGGACGACAAAGGGCGGGGAGTAGGTGCGTTTGCGGCCGGGCAAATAGTCTTCGGACCAGGCTCGGATTTCGAGCGATTGGGGAGCAACTCCCTCGCGCGTCGCGCAAAAGGTGGCGAGGGAGGTGAGTTCGGTTTTTTCGGGGGCGCCCGCGGCAGAGATTTTTTCGCCAAGGCTCGAGCGTTCTGCTGGGGGGGCACCGGCTGTCAGGGCGGGTCTCCACTCGAGGCCGACCCGTTGGACACCGAAATCGTCGCTGGAGGAGAGGTCGAAGCGGACGACCTCGGAGTCGAGGATGACGGACTCGAGGGATTCTTTGCGGGCGGCGATGCGCGGTGGTTCGTCTTCGACGGCCTGGATTTTGAGGAGGAGGGGGTCTTTGGGAGAAAGGCCGTCGGTGTCCCGCCAGGAGAGGCGGCGGGATTGGGAAGCATCGACTGGGGTGAACTCGGTGAGGATGCGCTGGGTATCGAAGTGCTGTGGAGTATCGTCGAGGAAGGCTGCGGCGAGGGGGCGGTTGACCCTGGCTTCGAGAGCGGCTTGGGAGCCTTTGAGGAGCGGGATGGAGGCTCCGCGCACGAGGAGGCGGGGCTGTGTTTGATAGCGGAGGTAATCCGGGAGGCGGAGAAGGATGGAGAGTTCGGTGAGTTCGGGGCGAGGACGTGGGAGGAGGGTGAGGGATTGACGGAGGTCGCCCAGGCGGAGGCGGAGGGGCAGGTCGTCTTTTTGCGGGGGAATGGAGAGTTGGTAGGAGCCTGAGGAGAGGGGGGAGACCAGGGTGGGAAGATTGGGGAGGAAAGTGGTGGCAGAGACGGGGGAGAGGCGTGTTTGCGGGTGGAGTTGAACGGGGAGGGTGAAAGATTCGGAGGCCGGGATGACGAGGTGTTTGGGGAGGGGCAAGATTTTGGCGAAGGTGTAGCGTTCGATGGGTTCCCAGGGTTTGAGCCAGCGGGCGAAGGCGTTTTGAGCGGCCTCCGGGATGGTGCACAGGGCGAGGAAGCTGAGGGCGAGAAGGGCGGAGGTGGCGGCTGCCCAGAAACGGTGCGATGGGTTGGGGACGGCTTGAGAGAAATCCTTGTCCCTCACGGCATCGGTCGCCTGTTGGATGGCGGCTTGGACGAGGCGCTCTGAGCGGGCGGAGTCGGAGGCGTGGGTGAGTTCGACGATGCCGAGGAGTTGGTCGCCGAGTTTGGGGAAGGATCGGCGCAGGAGGCGCGCGGCGTCCTCGAGGGAGCGTTGTTTCCAGACCCAACGATAGGCTTGGAAGGGGAGACCGAGGAGGAGAGCTGCGGCACCGGCGGCGAGGAGGAAGGCGCGCAGGGCGGCGGGAGTTTCCATCAGCCGGTCGAGTCCAAGAACGAGGAGGTAGCAGGCGCTGAGGGCTGTCAGGGAGCGCAGGGTGCCCTCGAGCAGTTTGAGTCGCCAGACGCGGTGCAGGAAGGCGCTGAGTTTGGACTCCAGCAAGGGAGGCAGGGAGAGATTCATAGCCGGGGAAACGGTGAAACGGGGCTCAGAAGAACTTTTTTGAAATCAGCCGGATGACGAGGATGCCGATCCCGAGGACGACGGAGGACTGGACGACCACCCAGAGGATGCGGTCGGCGCGGCGGTCCGCCAGTTCGAGCAACCAGATGCCGCGCTGAAAGCGCTCCAGTCTCGATTGGAGCAGGGGGGGCAGGGTGAATTTCATGAAAAAGCGAGGGCGTTTCAGAAAGAGCCGAGGGATTTTCGAGCCAACCAGAAGATTCCCAGGAGGAGGACGAGTGAGGCGGCCCACATGGGATGGGCCCAGAGGGGGATGCGTTTTTCCACGGGTTGCTGCGCGGGCAGAGCCGAGAGGGCGGCGACCAGGGTGTCTGGCGAGGGCGTTTCGAAGAAGGCACCCCGGGTGATTTGGGCGATCTCTTGCAGGACATCGAGTCGGGCGGGCTGCCCGATTTTTTCGCGGGGGGTTCCCTGAATGGAGACGACGGCTTCGAGGGGGGTGCCCGCTTCGGCGCATTGGAGGCGGAGGCGGTATTCGCCGGGTTCCTGGGGGGTAAAGACGCCGGTGAACAATCCCCAAGCGTCTTCGCCGGCGGGGTTGAGACGGAGGGTGAGGGTTTTGCCGGAGGGCGCGGTGGCTTGGATCACGACGTTGCCCTGACGGAGCGGTTCGCCGGAGGTGCTGGAGATGTTCGCGTTGAGGGTGAGGGCGGCGCCCGTTTTGGGGCGGTCCGGGGAGTAAAAGAGGCGCATTTTTTCGCCCTGAGCCATGGTGCGCTGATAGGCCATCCACCGGACCACCTGTCCCCAAAAGCGGTAGTGGTAGCGATCCTCGACGCCCTTGCGCCAGCGCCATGCGCCATCGGTGCCGAGGTAGAGGATTTTCCCGGCGCCGTAGGTCTTGGTGACCAGGAGAGGGAGGCGTCCAAAGCGGTTGGCCTCGGAGTCGTGGGTTGCCAGCACCTCGGATCCTGCCTTGGCGCGGGATGCCGGGGCGAACCATTGGAAGCCGGGAAGATTTTCCCAGACGCGCAGGTTGGCCTCCTCGGAATCCTCAAGCTTGGTGAGGAGACTGGCTGCCCCCGCCTCGGTGAGGGCGAGGCGTCCCGGGTGAGAGGTTCCCCAACCGCGCGGCTGGGCATCGTCGTAGGCCACGGGGAGCAAATCGCCGAGGGGACTCTGTGAGAGGGTGAGCTGGAAGCCGCGTAAGCCGGGAAGAAAGACGAGCCCGGAGGCCTGATCGCGCACGAGCTTCTGGAGGGCCGAGCACTGCTCGGGGGTCAATTGGCCGGGGGCGACGCCGATGTCGCCCAGAAAAACGACGTCGTACTGGGGGAGATCTTCGTCCTTGGGAAAGGCGGGGAGGTAGCCGCGGCCATTGCCTGCTTTGCCCAAATCGGGGTGCAGGAGCACGCAGTGGACCTGGACGCCGGGGTCGCGTTCGAGGGCATTGCGCAGGTAGCGGAATTCCCAGCGGGGAAGGGTCTCGATGATCAGAACGCGCAGTTGTTCTTTGCGCACGGAGAGAGGGGCGTGGAGCGTGTTGTTCTCGAGGATGCGTTCGGTCCCGGTTGGAGGGACGGTGAGCGAAAGGGTGACTTCGCCGGTGGTGTCGGGTTTCCAGAGGAAAACGTCCTGAAGGCGTCCCATGGCGGGCAGGAGGACCGTTTTGGTGAGGCGTTCCCCCTTGGAAGTGGAGAACTCCAGTTCGACGGATTCCTCGCGTGGGAGCGAACTCTCGATGGTGAAAGGAATGCGCAGGGGTTTTCCGGCGATAGCGAAGGTGGGGACTTCGAAGCTGGAGAGTTGGACGTCGGGCAGTCGGCTTGGTGAGCCGATCGGCACCGCGAAGACGGGGATGCCGCGCATGCGCAGGGTGGTGGCGGCTTGGGACGGAGGAGTGCCTGTATTCCAGTCGCCGTCGCTCAGGAGAACGACTGCCTTGAGGTGGGGGTGCTTTTCGGCAGTGTCGCTGAGGGCCGCCTGGAGGTCGGTGCCCTCGGTGGGGGGATTTTGGGTGGAGGCGAAGGGTTCGTGGACGACATCAAACTTGGTGGCGAGCGGTTGCCAGAGCGCGGGATCGGCGAGGCGTTGGGCCATTTCCGAGCGGGGGCGCAGTTCGGCGGAAGGATTGGAAGGATCGGCCACGTCGCGGGTTTCCATGGAGCGGGAAACATCGGAGAGAATGGCGAGGGTGGGTTTGAATTCGGGCAGGTAGACCTGTTTCCACTCCGGTTGATTGAGGGTGAGCGCGACGGCGCAGGCCACGAGGAGCCGGAGCCCCTCCAGCGCACACACCGAGGGGCGAAACTGACTGCGCCTCGCGGCAATCCACGCCAAAAGCGCGATGGCCAAGACAAAGGCCGCGCCGAACGCCAGGGAAAGGGGCGTGGGATTGAAAGTGAGCGACTCAGTGGCCGGCGTCATCGGAGGGAGGAAGGGTTCGGGGAGGAGGGGAAGCCCCCGGAAAGGCTTTCCCTGCGAGAGGCGGCACCGGCCGGAGTGGGGTTCCGGGCCGGGGGCAGGCACAGAAGCGCCTCTCCAAGAAGTGCCACCGCCATGGCGAGGAGAAAGGTGCGCCAGACCTCGCGGGTGAGGTCTCCTTTTTCCTCCAGAGAGTCCGTGAGAATGCGAAAATCGAGCCCGGTGAACAGTTCCTGAATGGCTTCCGGTGCGAGGTAGTCGAGTGCATCCTCCCCGGGGGGGCGGTTCAGGGCGAGCAGCTTTTGGGCGGAATGGAGGACCCCCGCGCGGAGAGCGAGTTGGTCGGAGGCGACGCCCGGATTAGCCCCGGCCTCGGCGGGTTTCCACGGTTCGTTTTCGTGGGAAAGGGCGTTGGCCGAAGCGGGGCGCAGTTGCGCCTGGCCGAGAGCCTGCGAGCCGTCGGCGAGAGAGCGGTGCAGGAGGGCGAAGAGGACGACGCCATCGCGAGCAAGACTCGAGGCGCCGGGACTGGGGAGTGTGGCGAGGAAGCTCACGTTCCTGGCGGAAGCCGGGCGTAGCAGCAGGGGAAGGCGTCCGGGAAGGGTTGCCAGGGGGAGGGCATTGCCCTGGGTGGAGCAGAGTCGCTGCACTTCCAGAGTTCCCACGGGAAGAGCGGCA
>JBANFR010000203.1:0-5131 GCA_037975925.1 Verrucomicrobiota bacterium | reverse complement strand
CGCATGGGGCCGAATTCCCAATTGGGGCGGCCTGCGACGTAGAGGAGGCTGTGTGGGCCGGAGGAGCGGTTGACGCAGAGGAGGCGGGTGTTGTTTTCGAGGGTGAGTTCGGAATTTGGCGGGAGTCCGGGGGCGTCGATGCGAATGCGGTAGAAGGAGGGGCCCGTGCGGAGAGGCTCGAATTGGAGGCGCGCGAGGGCGCGTCCTTGCTCTGGGCGGACTTCGACGGAGGTTTCGGCGAGGATGGGGGAGGCGCCTGGCAGTGGTGGTGGGTCGACGGGTTCGAGTTGGACGCGGACTTTGGTGGGGCCGAGGCCCGTGGCGCGGACTTCGGCGAGAATGGAGACTGGGGCGTCTTCGAAGGCGGAGAGGGTGGTGGTGAGGTTTCCGAGGGAGAGGTCGGGGGTGGGGAGGGGTTGACCGAAAATGACGGGGTGGATGGGTGGGAGGTTTTGGGGGGCAAAATCGGTGAGATCGGAGGCTGCGCCGTCGGTGAGGAGGACGATGGCGGCCGGTTTTTCGGCGAGCCTTTCCTGGAGTTGGGAGAGGGCGGAGGCGAGGGAGGACGGGCTTTCGTGGAAGAGGAGTGGGGTTTCCTTGGGGAGTTCGCGCAGGGCGTTGCCGAAGGTGAAGGAGCGGAGGCGGAATTGTTTTTCGAGGGAGTGGCGCCACTCGGAGGCAGGGAGCCAGGTTTGGAGGAGTTGGGAGCCGCGAGAGGGGGAGCCTGGGGCGGCAGGCAGGCGCATGCTGAGGGAGTTATCGAGGAGGAAAGCGACGGAGTGGGCGCGTTGTTTGGGGGCGAGGGAGAGCCATTGGGGTTCGAGCCAGCAGAGGAGGAGGAGGCAGAAGCCGGAGAGTTTGAGGAGGAAAGCGGCCGTGCGCCTCCCTGGCGGCATGGGGAGGGACCGGTAGGACCAGAGGAGGAGGGCCGTGAGCGCAGCGGCGAGGAGGGCGAGAGTGGGGAGGGACTCTGAGCGAGCGAAGGAGAGGGAGGCGAGAGTGGGTGCAAGGGGGAACATTTAGCGGCCTCCTCCGAGGGCTTCGTAATAGCGGCGGACTGCGTCTTCAAATTTTCTGGGGACGGGGTCGCGATCGATGGGGGTGTTGCTGTCGCGGCCTTCGCGGCGGGCGAGTTCGGCGGAGATGGCATCGCGGAGTTGGGCGAGGGGGGAGAGGAGGTTTTGTTGGATTTCTTGGGGGGTGGGTTTGGTGGCTTTGCGATGGAGGTCGGCGCGGAGTTGTTGGGTGGACTGCTGGACGCGAGCGGCGGAGGAGCGGAGCTGGGGTTTTTCGAGGAGGGCCTCGATGCGGTCGAGTTGGTCGAGCCATTTGCCGAGGTCCTGGGCGGGTGGGGTATCGCCGCCCCCGGAAGATGAGCGGTTTTGGGAGGGCGTGGCCGTACTGGTGGCTTGCGAAGGAGACTGCGCTAGACTGGATGGACTGGCCGATGGACTGGATGGACTGGCCGATGGACTGGCCGATGGACTGGCCGATGGACTGGCCGATGGACTGGCCGATGGACTGGCCGATGGACTGGCCGATGGACTGGCCGATGGAGATGCGGGGGGATTGGCGGCTGTCGCGGATTCCCCCGTGGACGCCGCCGCTTCCCGGGCAAGGGCGTCGATCGCGGCGCGGGCCCGGCGCAGTGCTTCGGCGTCGTCGCCGAGAACCTCCTGCGCCGCTTTTTCAACGGCCGCCGCCAGCGAATCCAAATCCCGCGCAGCGGAAGCTTCCGCCCGCCGGGCAACTCTCGGTTGCCCCATCGCAAGCGCCGTGGCCACCGCCTTGAGCTTTTCGTCAGTCTGTTCCTGGACAGTCGATCGGTGCGCCTCCTGTAACGCCTTGGAGAAAGACGGCTCCGAAGCTTCTGCGGCTTCGGCGACGCGTTGGAGCTCGCTCTGAAGCTCGCCAAGGCGCTTGCGCTGGGCATCCAGATCTTTGCGAAGAGACGGGGTCTCGAGCTTTCCCTGTCCGCCTTTGTCGGGCTGGAGGCCTTCGGCGAGCCGTTTCTGTTGCTCGGTGAGTTCCGCTGCGCGTTCCTGGAGTTGCCGGGCTGCCTCGCGGTTGGCTCCGGAAAGCTGTTGGCGCAACGAGTCGCTGCTCTGCCGGAGTTTTTCCGAGGCGCGTCCCGCAGCGGCGCGGGCCTCGTCAATGCCTCCGCGCTCCGCAGCGGATGCGGCTTTTTGCGAGGCTTCGCGGGCGGCTTCCAAGGCATCCTTCTGGCTTGCGAGGGCTTCGCCGGCGGCGGCTGCTTTTTGCTGAGCGTTTTCGAGTTCGCGGGCGAGGGCTTGCTGAGCCTCGGAGAGGCGTTTGAGTTCGCGCCGGGCCTCCTCTCTCGCTTTTTCGTCGGCTGCCTCGCGGGATTGCGCTTCCAGTTCGCGCATGCGTTCAGAGATTTCCTCCTGTCGACGTGCCAGCGCCCGGAGTTGAGCGAGGAGTTCCTCCATCTCGGCGCGCTGCTGGTTTTGTTCGTCGGTCTTGGCCTCTTTTTTGGATTCGTAACGGTCTTCCTGCTTCGCGAAGTCGAGCTGGGTCATCTGGCGTGTTTGCTCCTGCGCCTTGGAGGGTTTGGCGGACTTGCTTTTGGAAATTTCAAAGTTGGAGGGAGCCAGATGCGCGAGGGCGTTGTACGCCGCGCGTTCCTCGGCCAGAGCGGGGTCCCACGGGATATTCGGTTTCGGTTCGAGGGCTCCCAGCGCCTGCCGGAGGTGCGTGATCGCCTCGGAGAGGTGGGCGCTCCGGGTCTCGTCCTCCGTATTTGCGAGAGCCATCTCGGCCATTTGAAGCACCTTGGCTTCGGAGGCTCGGACGGTGGCGAGTCCCTTCTCGATTTCGGCGCCGGCAGCCGGAGTCTCGGCGCTTTTGCGACGGAGATTCCAGGTGGCCGAGAGCACCTGCTTTTGAAGTTCGAGCAGATGCGGCTGATTCTCGCCGCTTTCCCCTTCGGAGTCCGCCCCCTTGCGGTACACCTCTTCAAAGGAACGGATTCTGCCCAGGTGCAGGTCGCTTTCGACCCGGCGTGTCTTTCCCGGGCCCTGCACGTCTTCCGCCCAGAAGAACCAGCTGACGGAATCGCCGGGTTTGAGGTTTTGCGATTCGAGCGCCTCGGAAAAGCGCATGGTGATCTTGCTCGTGCCCTGGGAGTTTTCTCCGAGGACAATTTCCCGGGGCTCTTGGCTGCCCCACTGGAGGGTCAGTCCCCAGCGCTTGAGAAAGCTGTCGTCCCAGGCTTCGGCTTCAAAATCGACTTCCTCGATGGGGGTGAAGCGGGCGTCCGGTTTGGGAAAGAGGGGTTTGAGTTTGGGGGGGAGATTGGGGAGCACCTGAACCTGAAGCTGGATGGCCTCTTTGGCGGATCGTCCCTGAGCGTCCTCGAGTTCCAACTGTGCCGAGAGCGACTCGCGGACACCGCTGAGCTTCCATGGCAGTCGGGTGGTGTCCGGGGTGGAAGGGAGGATTTGCGTGGGGGTGTTTGGGAAGCGGAGCCGGGCTTCTCGAACGGGTTTGTTGAGTTCGAATGTCCACAGGATGGTGCTGCCTTCGGGAACGGAGAGTTTGCGGGCGTTTTCGAAAAATTTTTCGCGGGGTTGCATGCCCTCCGGATAGGAGACGGTGGCGTCGGAGCGCAGGAGTTTGGGGAGTTCAAAAACGCGGACCTGGAATTTGGGGGAGGATCCGAAGGGGGTTTCGACCCAGTACTGGACGTCTTCCTCGACGGCATCGAGGCCGGCTCCGTAGAGGGGCTCAGCGAGGCCTTGCGCCATGGGGAGGGAGAAGGGTTTTTCCTGGGAGGCCGGATGGAGGAAGAGTCGGACGCCCAGAGCCGCTTCCTCGAGGCGCGCGGTGACGGAGAGGCGTGAGCCCTTTTCAATTTCCACGTGACCTGGGAGCACCTCGGGGAGGCGCGCGGTGGAGTGCGGGCGTTCTCTGGTCGGGTGGGAGATAGGGCTGGAAGCTTTTGGAATGCACCACCACACAAAGAGGGCGGAGCAGGCTGAGATCAGGGAAAGGGTGCGCGCAAAGCGGGCGACGACGATGCGCCAGGAGGGGACGCATTTTTCCCAGGAGTTGGCATTTGCCCGGTCGACGACTTCGGCGAAGAGCCGGCGCTGCAGGTAGTTCCAGGAAGCGCTTTCGCCCTGTTCGAGCGCGGTGATGAGTCGGCCTTGCAGGGAAGGATCGAACTGTTCGATGCGCCTGCCGATTTGGGATGCGGGCGGCGTCCACTGGCGCAGGGTGAGTTGGGAGAGTTTGCCTATCGTAAAGGCAAGCATGCACAGCCAAAACGCCATGCGCAGGGGCGTGTGAAATTCCCATGCGAGCAGCGCGCCGAGGGCGATGCCGGTTCCAGTTGCGGCCCACACCCAGTGGATTCGCTCCAGACGCATCCGTTCGAGCACGGGTTGCAGGGGTTTTTCCCAGTCGGCGGCGTCCTCAGGGGCAGGGGGCGGCGTCTGGGGGGGCGGAGATGCGGTGGAAGTATTCATGCGACGCCTCCTTTCCGGAGGGTGATTCGGTAAGACCACAGGGTTTCCAACACCAGCAAGCCGAGCACACCGACCAGCAGCCAGCGCCAGGTGCCCTGCCGGGCTTCGAGTGCGGAAAGGGATTGCGGTTCGGCGGCGGCAATGGGGGCGGGACCTCCGGCGGGGGCGCTTGCCTCGGACGGGGCGCAGGGGACTCCGAGTGCTTCAAGGGTCCCGGGAGCCATCGGGGACAGGCGGCTTTCGTCCGGGGCGACGTTTACCACGACCATTCCGCCTGCGGGCTCGATCCGATACGCCCCGGGTTCCTCAAGGGTGACGTGCCGTCCTTCGGCCGCAAAGAGACGTCCGTCCGTGGAACGGACCCCCAGGGTGCCCTCCGGGACGGCGAGCGCATCGCCGGGTGTGCCCACTGTGAAGGTCCGGTGTTCGCCTCCGGCAAGGTCCACACAAGCTGCAAGGAAGGGCACGCACCGGGAGGACAAGACCCACTGGCTGTCTTCCGGTTTCCAGGCACTGGTCCAAACGATGATCCGGCCTTTGCCCACGGGCATTTCAAGAACGGCGGGGCTGCCGCCTTCGAGTCGGGCGAGGACGCGGGAGGGCGAGTCGGGCGGGAGGTTCACGTGGCGAAATTTCCAGAA
>JBANFR010000202.1:0-5163 GCA_037975925.1 Verrucomicrobiota bacterium | reverse complement strand
GGAATCACCGGCTTCGGTATATTCAGCCACCCATCCGCCCGTTGCGTCCGCTCCTCCACCTGCCGGACAGAGGTGAGGTACTCGTCCAGCTTGGTGCGATCCTCCCTGCCGAGCCGGTGGTGCACCCGTTTTGCGTCCTCCGCGACAACATCGAGGATGCTGCCACGTCGGCTAAGGCGTCGGCGGAGAGTCTCCTTGGAGTCCTTTTCGACCCCAAAAAGCAGGTTGAAGATTTGCTGCGTATTGCGCTCGGCGGGGAGCTGAATGCCGTCCCGGGACCAGGCCAGGGAGGTGCCTTCGACGGCGATTTCCAGGGATGGGAAACGGGTGGCGGCTCCGTGTTTTTCAGCGATGAGCTGGTCTGCCGACACGGTGTTGCGGAAGGCGCCGCCATCGCCGGGGACGTTGGCTCCCGTGAGCCAGACTTTTTCGCAGTTGTGATGTTTGCCGAGCACCATCGGGTGATGGAGGCCGCTGATGGGGGTGATGTCGGCGCGGTGTCTTTCGAGGGGGCGCAGCGGTTTGGTGAGTTCGTAATCCGCCCCGGCCTTTTCGATCTGCCAGGTGAGCGTGTTCACCCCATTCGGGATGTAGAGGAACACGCTGCGCCTCGGCTGGGAGGGCGACGGAAGCGCGGCCATGGCATTGAGAAAAGGAAGCGCCATGGTCACACCCAGACCGCGCAGCACTTGGCGACGGGACATTTGCCAGCGACGGAGTTGGAGGTTGCTCATAGGAGGGGGGGATGAAGGTGGGCTAACGCTTCTGAAAAAGGTCGGAGCAAACAAACGCCTCGAGGAGGTCGCGTAACCGGTAGTCCGCCGCCTTGCCTGCGGCGGCGATCCGTTTCAATTCATCGCGGTCCCCAAAAGACACCGTGCGTCGCAAAGCATAGGTCGCCAGTTTCTCGAGGAAGGCCTGCTGAAAGGTGTCCAGATTCCCGAGTAGCAGCCGTTTGAATTCTTCGGCGTCCCGGTATTCGCGCCCGTCTGGCAGCTTGCCAGCCGCGTTCACTTTCGGGTTTGCACCGAGGCCGTCCGTGATCTCCTCGGTCCGCCAGCGGCCGATGGCATCGTAGTTTTCAAAGGCGAGCCCGAGCGGGTCGATGCGCGCATGACATCCCGCGCAGTTCTCGTTGTGGATGTGGGCTTCCAGTTTTTCGCGGAGTGTCGCCTTGGGGCCGGCCGGGTTCGTCTGAATCGCGGCCACATTGGCAGGCGGTGGCGGTGGCGATTTCCCAAAAATCGATTCACTCAACCAAACCCCACGGTGCACGGGACGATGGCGCACGCCATCACTGGTGAGCGACAGGATGGAGGCTTGCGTGAGGAGGCCTCCTCGCGGCGACCCTGGCGGGAGCGCGACCCGGACGAATTCCGCGTCACTGGGATTCTGGAGCCTCGCATTTCGGAAGGCGTCTTCGAGCCCGTAGTGTTTGGCGAGCAGCTCGTTGAGTAGGGTCCAGTCCGAGCTGAGAAATTCGCGCAGGGGGAGATTTTCCTGGAGGACGGAGCGGAAGAAACCCTTCGTTTCCGCGATCATGCTTTTTTCCAGTGTTTTGTCGTAATCGGGGTACAGCTTTTTGTCGGGCGGGAACATGCCGACCTTGCGCAAGCGCAGCCACTGCGTGGCGAAGGCATCACTGAAACGTTCGGCTCGGGGATCGCCCAGCATGCGCCGGAGCTGGCTGGAAAGCACCGCCTTATCCGAGAGTTTACCCTGTTCGGCCAGAGCGAACAGTTCCGCATCCGGCATCGTGCTCCAGAGCAGGTAGGACAGCCGCGAGGCGATTTCCCAGTCGTTGAGGGTGAGCCGGTCTGCCGCCTCGTCGCCCTCGGCAAGAAAGAGGAAGCTCTTGGAGTTGAGGATGGCCGCCATTCCGGCTTTGACGGCGTTGCGGAAACTTTCTTTCGCCGCCAGTTCGCTGGTGACGACTTGCAGGTACGGCTCGATTTCCCCCTCGTGGAGCGGACGGCGGAAGGCGCGTCTGGCCAGTTTTGAAAGTCCCTCGCGAGCTTGCTGCAGGTTGCCCTCCTCCATGGGCATGTACTCCTGGCGGGTCATGCGTTCTGGTTCCTCCACAATCGGCCCCTTCCAGGTGATCGAGTCGAGGATCAGGAAGGGATAACGCGGGTTGCCTGACTCGTCCGTGAGCTTCATCTGCCACGGGATCCGCCCGATTTTGGTGCTGACGAAGGGAGCGGCGCCGTGACGGCCCGAGCGCGGGAGGTTCGAGGGCCCGGGAACGTCGTTGTAAACCTCCAGGGTGAGCCCGCCCTTGGGGAGATGCGCCCGGAAACTCACCGTCACTGGGTTTTCTTCGGAGGCGACGATGTCTTTTTCAAACAGCACCCGGTCGCGTTGGGGGGCGTACACTTTGAGCCGGGGGGCGCGCCCCTTTTCCGGCTTCAGTCCGCTCAGCGTGTAGCTGATTTCGTAAATTCCAGGCACGGGGATGGGCTCCTTCAAGGCGGACGCTCGAAAGATGTCCCCCGGCCAGAGTTCGTAGCGGACCTTGTCGAGCAGCCCCAGGTTGCGAAGCGGTTCGCGATGGCGCTCGGGGATTTGTTCGGCGCTGACGGCCGCTTTGGTGCCACCGAAAGGGGCGGCGGGTTTTGCATTTTTGGCGGGGGGATCGGGATAAGCCTCGTTCAGGATGGTTTCGGCTGCTGCGAGATACCTTTCGATATGGGAGGGTGAAAGGGTGAGCACCGAGCCGATGCGCTCGAAGCCGTGCCACTCCGGATCCTCCAGGAGCGCGCCAGGATCCGAGGCATCGTATTGGACGCCGATCAAATCCCGGATTGTGTGGACGTATTCATCCCGGGTGAGCCGGTGGTAGGTGACCCTGGCACGGGCGGCCATGCGCGCTTCCTCGCCCTCTCTCATTTTTGAGGCGATCCATTCCACGACTTGTGTGGCGTCTGCGGTTGGGGGCTGTTTCTTTTCCTTTTTGGGAGGCATCTCGCCGGCATTGATCCGCTCGAGAATCTCCTGCCACTGGGGGTTGTTTTCGAAGCCGACTTTGGGGGAGAGCGTGTCGATCCGGAACTCGCCCTTCTGGACTTTGGCGTCGTGGCATCGGCTGCAGTACTCCGCGAGGAAGGGGGCGAGAGTGGTCTCAAAAGACTCGCTGGCATTCACTTCCAGCGCGGCGAGCAGGAGGGCGATGGGCAGGAGGCCTTTCATGGGGGAGTGGCTCTGCGGGAAACACGGGGAAGGCTCGGAGTTTGCGAGAGACGCGTGGGGTGGGGCGGAGTGGGGGTGTGGGAAGCGAGCGAGTGGGCCGTGGTCTTGGAACAAGACCCGGTACTCACAGGGTGCATGTTGTGTGCCACGCTTGCGGGCGCGGGCCTCTCCAAACAGACCGGGCGGCCTCAGTGCATCAGCAATTCCTTGAACAGGAAAAACGCTCCGCCCAGTCCGGAGGCCATGCTGACTCCCCAGAAGATGCGCTTTTTGGTGAGTGCCGAGATGGCGCCGATGGCAATGGCGATCTGGAAAAGGGTGACGCCACGGGCGAGCAATTCGTGACGGTGGAGATGGGTTTCCGCGTGGTGATGTTTGGTCTCCGCCACTTCTTTGATCTCCGCTTGTTCTCTGGCGTATTCCTCCAGTTTTTTGGAGTCGCCCGGATCGGTGGGGTGTCCCTGCGCCTGAAGCAGGGAAACTTTGGTTTGCAGCATCGCCGCCTTGATGCTTTTGGCCTGATAAAACGCCCACTGGTCCGAGGACTGGATCTGTTCGATCATGGCCTCATTGGCATGGGAGCCGGCGAGGAGGGAGGTGACAGCGGCAAAGGCTGCGAGGATGGCGGTGGAGACTGCGACGAGGGAGACGAATCCGCCCCCCGCGTGCTTTGCTTCGTGTTCCACATGTTCTTGCACATGTTCCAGAGGCACCTCGGGCTGTTCCATATGCAATGGGTTGCGGCAATTTTTAGCGGGAGGCAAGCGGCGAGTCTGAAGAGTGGGCGAGCTGCTCCTTGAGCCAGAGTGCAGTGTCCTGGATGAGTGGGGCGGGGCGGGCTTGAGCCGGGGCGCCCTGTTGAAAAAGCGTTCCTTTTTGCCAGACCCACGCCGCAGGCGGGTAGGGACCGACCTTTCGGGGATCGCTCCAGGTGTGGATGGAGAGGACGCGTGGGCTGAGGGCGGCCGCGATATGCATCGGGCCGCTGTCCACGCTGACGACCCAAGTCGCCTGGCGCATGATGGCGATGAGCTCCGGCAGGGTGGTCCGGTTCAGCCAGTTGTCCACGTTCGGCAACGCCGCGACTTTTTCGGCACTGCGCCCCAAAACGACCACGCGCCAGGGGGCCATGGCCCGGCAGAACGATTCTACCTCCGCGGATTGGAGGGATTTTCCTTTCCCCCTCGAGAAGGGGTGAAGCACCACAAAGGGGGTCTTGAGGTCAAAGTCTACGGGGAGATTGCCCGAAGGAAGCGGCCACTCCAGGGGGAGCGGCGTGGGTACACCGACTTTTCGAACGAGTGCGAGATAGCGGTCGACCGCGTGTTGGGTGGGCAGGACAGGGGCGGTGGAGTCGTAAAAGAAGCGGGCGCCTTCCCGGGCATCGGACAGGCCGAAGAAATGCGCCTTTCGACACAGCTTGCCGATGAGCGCGCTCCGGAGGAGGCATTGGAAGTCGAGCACGAGTTCGGAGGCGGCCTTTGGGGCGAAATGAATGGCCCACCGCAGCATTTTCAG
Source organism: Verrucomicrobiota bacterium (assembly GCA_037975925.1). GTDB lineage: Bacteria > Verrucomicrobiota > Verrucomicrobiia > Chthoniobacterales > Chthoniobacteraceae > Chth-196. Next base: position 456 of record JBANFR010000202.1, on the reverse strand, counting down.
GGGGCCCAAGGCGCCCCGGAAGGAGGCTCGGGGAAAAAGGAGGACTTCGTCCAAACAGGGGTTTCCCTCGAGAAGCGGTGACCACTCGGGGTTCACCATCCAGCGGATGCGCGTCTGGGGCCAGTGGCGCTTGAGGGCGGCCACGGCTGGGAGCGTGTGGACGACGTCCCCGAGGGAGCTCGGCTTGAGGATGAGCACGGACTCCGGAGCGCGTTCCGCAAACGGGGAAGCGTCTGGCGCAGCGGAAGGGGGAAGGGGCATGGGGCTAGAAGCCTTCTGCCAGTCGGAGGGCCAGCCTTTCGGGAAGATCGGCCTGACGAATTTTCCTCTGAGTGGTTTCGATGTCGTACTCGAGGCGCCGCCACTCCAGGGTCTGAATGCTCGGGGTGTAGAGGATGTAGGAGGCGCGCCAGTCCCCGTCGCGGGGCTGTCCCACGGAACCGGGGTTGGCGAAGT
>JBANFR010000201.1:0-5164 GCA_037975925.1 Verrucomicrobiota bacterium | reverse complement strand
ATGACCATGATAGCGTCCGAGAAACCAGAACTCCTGCAGCCAGGGATGCTTTTCGTCCCTGTGCATCAGACCGAGGTTTTCGTAACGCTCCTTCAGACTCCGTGCGGCGTCGTTCGGGATGGGTTCTCCCTCTGCGAAGGCGGCGCCTGGGAGCGCAAGGAGGGCAAGGTAAGACGTGAGTCTGGTTCTCATGGGTGACAAGGGGCAGATGAGCAAAGAGGCGAACGGCGCAGGCCTGTTGAGATTGTGTGTGTGGGTCACGGGCTGTACCCGCCCGGCGCAAAGCGGTAGCCCAGACCGCGTACGGTTTCGATCAATTCGGATTCGCCCGGAAGCTCGATCTTTTTGCGCAGGGTTGCGATGTGCTGGTCCAGGGTCCGGGAGTTGGGGAAGTAATCGATCCCCCAGCACCGGTCGAGAAAGAGGTCGCGGGAAACGGGGCGGCCTGCCTCCGCGTGGAGGAGGGCGAGCATGGCCACTTCGCGGGGGCTGAGTTCAATGGGGCGGCCTGCCCGCTCGGCTCGCAGTTCTTCCGGCCAGACGGTGAGGTCGTGGAGGCGGAAGCGGGTGGTTTTTGCGGCATTTTGCCCCGCACGGCGCAGCGCAGCCCGGATTCGTGCCACAACCTCGGCGCGGGTGAAGGGCTTGCGGATGAAATCATCGGCTCCCAGTTCGAGTCCGACCACGACGTCGGCTTCCTGATTTTTGGCTGAAAGAAACAGGATGGGGGTCTCCGAGTCCACGGAGCGGATGCGGCGGCAAACCTCGAATCCATCGAGGCCCGGCATCATGATGTCGAGGCACAGCAGCGTGGGTTGGTGGCGGGTCCACTGGGCGATGGCCTCGTTTCCATCCTGTGCCAGGATGGGAGTAAAGCCCTCGGCGATCAAAACCTCCGAGAGAGAATCCCGGGTAATCGGGTCATCTTCCGCAACCAGGATCTTCATAGGGAGTGGGGGGGCAAGGAGAGGATGGCACTGTGCGCAGGAATTCGCAGTTCAAAGGAGGCGCCCGAATCGCTGGGGAGGAGTTTCAGGGAGCCACCCATGCGCCCCGCCAAGTCACGGGCGATGGCTAGCCCGAGGCCGGTCCCCGAAGCCCCTTCGTGAACATGCGACCCCACCCGCTCAAAAGGTTCAAAGATGCGTGCCTGATCCCTTTCGGAAATGCCCGGTCCCCGGTCGGAGATGCGGAGGGAGAACATGGCGTTCTTCCATTCGGTCTGGATTTGGAGCCATTTCCCTGAGTGCGCGTATTTTTCGGCATTGGAGAGGAGGTTGCCGGTGATTTGCACGAGCGCATCCACGCAAAGAACCACGGTCGTCGCTGAGCCAGGAAGCCATTCGATCTGCATTCCACGGCGCCGAAGCGCCGGTTCGAATTGTGCGAGAACCTCGGAAACCACGGCGTCCGGGACGCAGGGATTTTCCGCGAGGGAGAGGGTGCCGCGTTCGGTTTTGGAGAAGGTGAGGACATTGGAGACGATGCGGGCGAGGCGCTGCATTTCTTCGGAGACGAGGAGGAGTCGACTGCGTGCGCGGTCTGGGTCCAGGTTGAGAAAGTCGTCCGCGAGCGAGAGGTTGAGGAGGGAATTGGTCAGGGGAGCGCCCAGTTCGTGCGAGACGCGGTTGACGAAGGACACGCGTTCTTCGGCGAGACGCAAGGCGCGGCGTTGCTGTCGGAAGAGCAGCAATCCGAGGAGGGCGAGAAGGGTGCCCGCGCAAAAAGCAGTGGTGAGGCCTGCGGGGGAGTATTCGATGTGGGATTGGGTGCGGTCCCAGGCGGAGAGTTCCCAGGAGCCGAGGAGGTTTCGCAGGGGGGTGGTGAGGGCCATGGGGGACTGCGGCGGGGTGGAGATTCCCGCGAGCACACCCGAGTTGCTGCGGAGTCGCACCAGTTCACCAGATTCGCGGATGGGAGCGAATGCCTGGTTGAGCCAAGACTTGAGGTGGGTGTCTACGGTTTGGCGCAGGCGCTCAGATTCAATGAGCAGTACGACAAATCGTTCCCGGGAAACGCGTTGCCAGTAAACTTTCCAGTGCGGGTCGAGGCTCTTCAACCAGCCGTGCTTCGGGCTTTGGCCCGAGAAAAGGGACGCGGGTACCACCAGGGGTTTGGCAAAGCTCGGGGATGCATTGGCGCCCTCGATGGAGACCGGGGGCGGTGAGCGGTGGAGGCCGGGCAAGGAGACGGCGAGTTCGGCGGCTCCGGTGGTACGGAAAACATGCATCGCGCGGACCCCGGCGACTCGCGCGCACTGGCTCTTGGTTTGATCGACAGCGTTCGGGTTGGCTGCCACCGCAAGCGTGGAAAGGTGTTCTTGATAGAGGCTTGCGAGGCGTTCGAGTTCGCCCTGAAAAGCGTCAGTGAACTCCTGGAGGCGGACGCGATCTGCAGGGAGGCGTTCGATGCGTTCGCGGCGGGCAAGGCGCACGCCTCCCAGCGTGAGGAGGGAGGCGGCGAGAAGCATGAGCCCGAGGGTGAATCGGGCGGTGCGGAGCGATGAGGAATGGTGCCGCGAAGGCCGCATTTTAGCGGGGAGCCTTGCCCTTGCTGGAGGGAGTGTCGTTCACCCAATTTGGGGTGATGAAGCAGAACCAGATGTCCTGATCCTTCCGGGAGATGTCCGGGGTGATGAGGCTGTTTTTCGAGAAAGGACTCAGGGTGCCGATCAGACGCGGACTGCCAATTTCCGCCGAAAGAGCGCTCTGCATCCTGTAGACCCCAACTTGGGGGCGCTCGATTTGCCACTCCGAGTGTTTGGCAGTGCCCATAAAAATGACGTGTTCCGGTTTTATGTCCAATTCAACCTGGTTCCCCTCGGCGGTCGCGGTCACGGGGAGACGATCTCCGGTGGGTCTCATTTCGAAGGCAATAGGGCAAAAAGGGGGATTTTTGGGCGCACCATTTTTGGTTGGATGTGGTTTTGGCTTGGTGGGATTGGCTTTCTTGGAGTCTCCGCTCTCAGCGTCGGCCTGGCCAGCCGACGGAGGTGCGTTTTCACCCTCGATGTTTTCAGACGTAATCGGGCCGTATTCGGTGGGGTAGTGATGCTCGTAGACCGCTTCGCTGACGCCTTCATTGCCGCTCTTGTTTCGCAGCACGCTGAAGCGCTCCAGTTTGGCTGTGGCGACCAGTTCTTTGTAGAGGTCGGGATCGGATAATCCCCGGCGGTGTAGCTCACCTGCTTTTGCAATTGGCAGGGAAAAAACCTCATAAGTGAGAGAGAGGGTTGGTTCTGCTCTGCCTGGATTGGAGGCGGGTGCAGGGGTTTTTGCAGAGGACTCCTCGACGAAGGGGTCCTTGGGATTTGGGACCGCTTCCTGAGCCTGCACGCCGGGGGCAAGGGCGAGGAGGATGGCGGTGAGGGCCGGCAAAGCGGCTGTCCGTTTCGGTTTCGGAGTCGGGATGTGGCTACCGCGCTGGGGAGTCCGATGTGACAAAAGGAAGGAATGTGGTGGGGATAATTTCATGGTGGGCGGAAGTTGGCAGAAGCCGCCAATGGATGTGTCAAACGAGTGTAAAATCTTCCGGACTCGGAAGTATTCGAATCCCGGATTGGACCGGAGGTCAGGCGAAAGGAACTGTGCCCTGCGTAGGGCACAGTCGAATCCCGGAGAACGTCCGCGGAGAGGGTGGAAAAGCGGCCCGTCCCGGTGGCCCCGTCAAAGTGCCGTCTACAGGAGCGTTTCCGCGAATTGGAGAGCCTTTTGATACACCTTGTGGCGTATCCCCGGATTGAGTTCCTCGCCGAGGAGGTCCTTGAGGGACTGGGCGCCCGCGGAATAGTGGGCTTCGCGGGTTCCTTGCGGGCTGCGCAGTAGGGCGTGGAGGAGGGCAGAGCCGGCCTCGCGCTCGAGTTGGAGGGAGGCGTTGGGAGAGGCCACCCGAAGCGAGGGGATCGGGATTTCGCTCGAAGTCGGCGCGAGCACGCAGGTGATCTTGCATCCTGAGGACGCGCGGAAAATGAGGGTGTCTCCAGAACGGTGTTCGAGGGTCCAACCGATTTGGGCGGCGAACCAAGCGGCGACCAAAATGGCCGTGAGGCGTGCGCCGTGGCCGTGGGCGATTTCGATGCGGTCGAGGTTGGGGATTTCGGCCAGGAAATCCGGGGCGTCGAAGCACTGGGCGATGGCCTGGCGGATGGCGAGGGAGCGGGTCCAGTTGAGGTCGCTGAGGGCCATCCGGGTGTCGGAGAGGGCTTTGAGTTGGCGAAGACGCCCCAATTGTTCGAGCGGGTTGTCCCAGGTGGCGCTGTCGAAGATGAGGCGATCGACCCAAGTCCAGAGGGGGGATGCGGTCGATTCGGGGAGGGGCGCCCGCCACCAGAGCAGAAGGGGGAGGTCATAGTCCAAGTTGGACATGAGGGCGTTGGCGACGCCCTCTTCGGAGACGCCCTCGGCGAGAAGGGTGATTTGTTCGCTGCAGATCTGTTTGGCGCCGGCCTTGTTGAGGTGACAGTGGGCCTGGATCCAGGCGGAGATTTTCGGGCCCGGGCTGGAGGGACTGTCCCCGACGAGGATGGCGCGGCAGGCGTGGTTGCGCACGCACTGGGCGAGCAGATGGGTGTTTTCCTCGAGAGTGTCGGTGCCCTGAACGTAGACGGCGAGGTTGACCAGACTCGCACGCGTTTTGGCTTCGCCCTCGGTTTCCCAGAGCTTTTTGAGCTGGCGGGTGACTTGGCCGAGTTCCACGGGGAATCCAAGCACGGCGGGATCGAAGGGCGTCGCGGGAGACATGAGGAGAGAGGTTTAGAGTCGGCGCCAGGCGCGTCCGTCGGCGGCGAGGAGGTCGTCTGCTTCTTTCGGGCCCCAGGAACCGGCCGGGTAAAAGGTCATCGGCGGCGGGTTGGGGTGCTGGTGCCATGCTTCCTCAATGCGGTCGACGAAGGCCCAGGCATGGTCGACCTCGTCGCGACGGGCAAAGAGGGTGGCATCCCCGGCCATGGCGTCGAGGAGGAGGCGCTCGTAGGCCTCGGGACTGGGTTTGCCGAAGCTGGTGCCGTATTCGAAATCCATCTTTACCGATTCGATGCAGAGCTGGGCACCCGGGCGTTTGGAGTGCATCTGGAGGGAGATCCCCTCATTGGGCTGGATGCGGATGACGAGCACGTTGGGGCCGAGTCCGGCCTGCTGCGCGTTGAACAGGACGCCGGGGGTGTCTT
>JBANFR010000200.1:0-5310 GCA_037975925.1 Verrucomicrobiota bacterium | reverse complement strand
GTAGCCTGCAATTTGTTCCTGAATGCTGTAGGGGATAGGCCGTGGATGCGTGTGCCAAATGAAGCAATTTGACTCGAGTATTTTTGGCTGCTTTTGGATCCGGTCCAAATAGTTCCAGTAATGCGAAAAGAAGTAATTCTTTGCCGCTGGGAGGTCCTGCTTTGGGTTGTATAAAATATTCCAAGACCCCTGGTGGCGGGTGCCAATCTCTCTGCAGATCGCCTCTAAAATCCACCCCTTCGATTCCTGAGGAGTGTTAAAGATCCAGTCATGTATGGATGAGCCTTTCGCAGGCGCCGGTGAGTTCGAAGTTTCAGGTTTGTGGCCTGTGGCTTGCGGAGGGGCTTTCTCGACTCGAAGAGGGGAATCAGGGAGAGATCTCGGGAGTCTTTTGGGTTCGTCCGAATGCAAAAGCACCTCCACTCCTCTTTGGGCCGCCCACCGCAGAAGAGTTTGGGTGATGTCACAATGAGGTGGAGATGCGATCAGCAGGGCATCCGCGTTACGGAGCCTGCGAGACTCATTTTTTTGAATGTTCCCACTGTTTATCACTGTGGGAATAATGGATTTGGTGATCAGAAATTCTCGTAACTTGTCTGAGCTCTGCAGTGCCTCGTATGTGGATAAAACCTTCACCGATTGGCGCAACTGGATACGGTGTTCTAAAGACGGAAGCAACTGGGTGGCAGAATCGCCATTGGCAATGAACGCGAGGATCGTCTGGTTGTTTGAGGACAAATCCGGTGCCTTTTGGCGTGGCTTGCGGGCCGACAGTGCTGTTATCCAGGCATCCGAAACTGACTGGAGCGAAAACTCTGCCAGCAGTTCCTGGGCACGAGTCAGGTGAGCTTCCCTATGAGCAGAATGGGCGTCGCATAGGTACAATCGCAGGCCCATCTCCAGATCATTCTGGACGATGCAGCTTTCGAGATCGATCAGGGAAGGGCTGTTGGTTGCCACCACAGGACAGCCGTTCTGCAAAGCCAACACAGCTCTATTGGATGATTTAATACTGCAGAATTCGTCGTCTCCATTGGTAAGAAGAGCAACGTGCGCCTGTTTTAACTCCCGATAAACATTTTCCTGCGACCACTCGACATAACGACACGGGAGTCCTAAGGGTTTAATCGCTGCTTCAAAAAGCGGCTGATTATTGCTGACAATAACCAATTCTAATGGGACCTCGGTGCTTACCTTGCGGAGCGGAGAAATGGCAGGCAGGAGCGAGAGCATTCCGAAGTTGGTGTGCGGAGCGCCATAGTTTCCGAACCACAAAACGGACTTTCGGTTGGACGCGCGGTGGGAAAGGGGGGGCTGTCCAGCGCCTTTTTTGTTTGGGGACGATGGAGGAGTCGGGCGGGGGATAATCCGCTCGGCGGAGTAGCGGCGTGAGCTTTCCGCGATCGCATCATCCTCGGCGACGTCAGGGACAATAAATATCTGAACTGGGGGAATCGAGAGGGTCTGTAAGTAGTTGTTGACCCGATCGCGCATTGCGCTGCCAGTGACAATGATGCCACTAAGGTAGGGAGCAATAGATCGGAGTACCATCTGATGGAGGTTCAAAGAATCCGATCGGTAAGCCGTGGAGATGATGTCGTCACAGATATCGATATATACGGCTATTCCGAGGTCGACTGCTTGCGCCGTTAAGGTGATTGCGAGCAGATCCAGGCGTTTGACAATCACGAGAACCTGAATGTCCTTCAGGGAGCGAATGAGTGCATCCTTTTCTGAAAAGAAACGGCTATGGATGCCCTGATGACTCAGGGCTAGAGCCGGGTGAAAGCACCTGTATCTGGCGGAAGCTGAGTTGATGTCAGCGGCGAGGAGAAACCAACCAACCTGCAAGTTTTCCAGCGGGAGCGGAGGGTTATCGGTTTCACCATTAGCAATAGTGAGTTTTGCAGGGCTGAAGTCAAAAAGCATTGAGGTATAATGAGTTTGCGATGCAATTAAAGCATCACGAGGTAGCCATGGTTATTGTGCAGCCTGAGTCTAGAATGAGGTGCGTTGCGGCAAGGGAAGTAGTTTAGTTAAAATTCAACGTCGCCATTGACTGTTCTATACAGCAACGGGGTGGCGATATCGAAAGTTGTCGATTGCATGTGCGCTTTGATGGGTCGTTGTTTTTTGTTGATTGAGTTAATGAGCGCTGCGAAACATGCTGTTTTATGAAAAATGTGAAGGGGATTTGGCTGCCTGACTCGGAGGTGCACATGGTGGAATGGATCGAGCGTGAGGGGGGATATCAACTTAAAAAGCAGGCACTTGCGGCTAGTTACGTGACCCAGTGGAGATGTGCGGTAGATGTGGGCGCACATTGTGGCACCTGGGCACTGAATCTTGTCAAAAGATTTGAGACGGTTCATTGCTTTGAACCGATTCCGGAGCATTTGGAATGTCTGAAAATGAATGCTCCGAAGGCGGTGATACACGAGGTGCCATTGGGGGAACGCGGCGAATACGTGAGCTTCCGAAAGAATCCGAAAAGCACCGGGGATGCGTCCATTTTGCCCTCCGGGAAAGGGGATACCCGCACGGCGGTCTTGGATGATTTTAACCTCCAAAACGTGGATTTTATGAAACTCGACTGCGAGGGCTATGAGGTCGCTGTGCTGAAGGGCGCGTTGCGGACGATTATCCGTTGTCGCCCGGTGATTGTGGTCGAGCAGAAGCCGGGGAAGGGATCTTTATTTGGGTACGGTGACACGGAGGCCGTGAGTTTACTGGAGAGCTTGGGTGCTAAGCTGCGGGAATCGGTGTCTGGCGACTATATTCTGAGCTGGTGAGTGTTGGTGAGTGATTCACTGAGCGGACGGGCGGCGCGCTGAGAGGGGCTGGTGCTCTTTCCAGCGCAGCTTGTCCGTTGGGCTTGCGGAAGGTAGGCGCGTGGGGCTTGCGGTTGGCATGCGGGGCTTCCGGCGGGGAGGGGGGGGAGGTTCTCTGGGCTCAGAAGGTCGCCACAGGAAGCGTGGCTTGCGTCCACAGGTGGATGGGAGGCTTTAGGGGTGGTGCAGATCGAAGTCCCAGGAGGAGGTGTTTTTTCGGACGAGTTTGGTGAGTGGAAAAAAGGGAGTGCGGGAGTGGAGGGTGGGCCAAGTGAGATGGTTGTGGGTGTCGAGGAGGACGGTGGTTGGGATTCCAAGGGCACCGGCCATGTGGGCCGTGGTGTTGCTGATGCAGAGGACGTAGTCGACGCTGGCGACTTGGGCGGCGAATCCATCGAGATCCCGCAACTGATTGATGGATCCCGAGGGCACAATCTTTTGGTGAGCGAGTTGTTCGAGCTCTGCAATGCCTGCTTCGGCTTCCTGGTATTGGAGGGAGACGTAGGTGGCTGGAGTGTTTTGGATCCAACGGGCCCAGCGGCTGAGGGAGGGCAGGTCTTTCTTTGGGTTTGTGGAGTGCCACGCAAGACCGATTCGGGGGAGATCGCTTTGCGGGTAGCCGGCTTGAAGCTCTGCTCGCAGAAGGTAGTCGGGGACAAGCGGACGAAAGGAGCGGGCGATGGCTTCATGGTCCGGGATGAGGAACTGAGCCAGTCGCTCGTAGGAGGCGAAGAAATCGGGTCTCCAGGGGGGCATGGTTCCGGTCGGGAGAATGGTGACCTCGGGGAAACTGCGACGGAGCAGGGGAACGAGGCGAGCTTCGACTGAGGCGCTGACTCTCGCCCCTTGTTGCACGGCGAGGGGGAGAAGGCGGGCCATGCGAAGTTCTGCGCCCGTGTGTTTCATGCGTCTTTCCACGTGAATGCTGTGTCCTGCCAAGTTTTGGCCTGCCCATTCCGGTCCCGTGGATGGGTGTTTGGGGACTTTGAGGGTCGCGGCATCTGCCAGAGCCGTCCAGGCTTGATGGTAACAGCCGAGTCTTTCCAGTGTGTCGCCGACAACTACGAGGGTGTTGGCGTCGCGTTGTTTTCGTGCGAGTTCCGCAAGAACGCAGAAGGCTGAGGTGGCGGCCTCCCATTGGTTTCGCTGAACCAGGGCATTGGCTTCCTGGATCAGGATTCGGATTTGTTCTTTTGAAATGGGTGGTGGCGCGGTGCCGTTTTGAGGGGAGACTGGGGGTAGATTTCCCTCCAGTTCTTCGATCCGGGAGCGCCTGCGTTGGAGTTTGGGGCCTTCTTTTTTTTCGCGGCTAGCCTGGAGGTGTTCGACGATGGGCGCGTGGAGGGTGCCCTGACTCTGGGCGTCTCGGTCAAAAATGTAGCACAGCTCCGGGGGAAGAAATTGCACGCGAAATGCGGGATGCGAAGTGCTTAACTGCTCGCGAGTAAAGTCGTTGAACGGAATCTGGTCCCAGGCGTCGGGGGCCTGATCGAGACGGCGCTGCCAGTCTTGGAGGAAGAGTGCGGCACCTGGAGTGTCGTCGAGGTAGATCGTACCACTTCGGGCTTTGCCGTCGCGGAAGGCGCAAAAGGCCACGTCGCAGTCGAGGGTGTCGAGGTAGGGCCAGGGATCCTTGTGGAGGATGGCGTCGACATCGACGTAGAGGAGAGGGCCGCGGAGGTTTTTGCGAAGCTCGGTGAGGAAGCGGACTTTAAAACGGACATTGGCGAGCCAGTCGCCCTGGTTGGGAATGGGGGTGAGTTGAATGGGGATTCCCAGGCGTTGGACGGAGGCGAGGAGGCGGTTGGCTTCCTGGACGTAGTGGTTGCCTTCCGTGAAATAGCCGACGATGTGACCCTGGCGGTGGTGGAGGGCGTCCGGTGCAGAGTGGGTGAGTTGATCGAACCAGGAGGTATTGGGCTCGTAACCCCACGTCTCGAGGAGGTCGAAGAGAGCGGGTTGGAGTTGGAATTGGCGGATGATGCGTCGGGCGTTTTGGGGGAGCTGCCAAGAGGGGACGCTGTGGGGTTGCGGGGGGAGGGGGAGGTGTTGGTCGAGGGTCTTGAGGGGAAGACCGGTGAAGTGATGGAGGCGGTTTTTTTCGCGTTGAGGGTTGGAGAGCAGGTCCTCGAAGCGGAGGCAGAGGAGATCGAGCCGGAGGTCGATGCCTGCGGCCTCGCGCAGGTGTTGGGCGGCGGCGAAGTGGTCGAGGAGTCCGGGGTGAGAGAAGGTGATCCAGTCGGGAGGGAGATGGAGGGAGTGGTCGAATCCGAAGAAGGGTTGTCTCGGGAAGGCGGGATGACGGGAGAGGAGAAGGGCGCGGGGGTCGCGGACGAGGAGGAGGAGTTTTTGTTGGGGGTCCCAGCGGTTTTTTTGGACTTGTTGGGCGGCGTCGAGGAGGGGGAGCGGAGTGAGTGGGAGAAGGGGGGCGAGCGGGGCGAGGAGGGATGCCCCGCTCCGGGGGATGGAGGCGAAGGCG
>JBANFR010000199.1:0-5350 GCA_037975925.1 Verrucomicrobiota bacterium | reverse complement strand
GACTCCCGCCAAATTCCGAACTCACCCTCGAAAACAACACCCGCCTCCTCTGCGTCAACCGCTCCTCCGGCCCACACAGCCTCCTCTACGTCGCAGGCCGCCCCAATTGGGAATTCGGCCCCATGCGACGCGCCCTAGAGTCCGATCCCGAACTCCAGCTGCGCGCCCTCATCCGCGTCGCCAAACGCGAACCCAAATTCACCTTCAAGGGCCGCTCTGGCGAATCCTCCAACCCCCTCTTCCGCGGCTTCCAAAACGGCGAAAACAACCCCGTCCAACGCTACGACCAACCCGTCCTCGTCCGAGTCAACGTCGACAACGCCCAGGAACTCGCCGCCGGTTTCCCCAAAACCGCCGAAGAACTCTTCGCCTTCAAAGCCCTCATCCTTGACGACCTCGAAGCCGAATTCTTTTCCCCAGAACAACTCCGCCTCCTCCAACGCTTCGTCACCGAACGCGGCGGCGGCCTCCTCATGCTGGGCGGCATGGAAAGCTTTGAAGGCGGCGCATGGCACGAAACCCCCGTCGAAAACATCCTCCCCGTCTGGATCGGAAAACACCCCCTCCCAACCACCTCCACCACGGCCGAAACCGCATGGCAACTCACCCGCGACGGCCTCCTCACCCCATGGCTGCGCCGACGCCCCTCCGAGACCGACGAAACCCAACGCATCCGCCAACTCCCCAAACTCGAAATCCTCAACAACGTGCAGGGAATCAAACCCGCCGCTTCCGTCCTCGCCCTCGCCGTCAATGCCGAAGGCGAACGCCCCGCCATGGTCATGCAACGCTCCGGCCTCGGCCGCACCGCAGCCCTCCTCGCCGGCGACCTGTTTCATTGGGGAATCGGTAACCCCGAACACGCCAAAGACCTGGCCAAACTCTGGCGTCAAATCGCCCGCTGGCTGGTCTCCGACACCCCAAACCCCGTCGACCTTCATCTCGTCTCCCCCCCCAACGCCCCCCTCACCCAGTTGCTCATCCGCGTTCGCGACCCCCAGGCCCAACCCGTCGAAAACGCCAACGTCCAAGTCCAGGTCCGCCGCATCGGCGAACCCGAGTCTGCCGCCGTCACCCTCCTGGCTCAACCCGCCCCGGAACCCGGGACCTACACCCTCGAGTATCCCGGCACCATCCAGGCCGCACTCATTGCCCGCGCCTCCGCTCAAACCGTAGACGGCACCCCCCTCGGGAGCGGCACCCTCGGCTGGGTCCAGGACACCGCAGAAGCCGAGTGGAACGCCGCTTCCCCCAACTTGGATCCCCTCCGCGCCCTCGCCCACAAAACCGGAGGCGCCCTCGCCTCCCCCACCGAACTGGACGCTCTCGTCAAACGCATCCAGAACGCCCCACACCTCGTGACCGAAACACGCACCCGCCCCCTGTGGCACTCCAGCCCATTCTTCCTCGCAGCACTCCTATGCCTCGTCGCCGAATGGACCCTGAGACGCCGAAACGGCGCCGCCTGAGTATGAAAATCGCAAAAACTCTCCTCCTCGCGGCCGGCTTCCTCGCCCTCCTCACCACAGCCCCCTCTCCCGCCACCGCCGCTCAAGAAATCATCGTCGTTCCCGGCCACCCGGGCTCCAACCCCTTCGGCCCAGAAATCGAAACCACCGCCTCCCTCTGGATCCAAAATGCCTCCGCCGAAGGCCACCAAACCACCCTCCTCCCACCCACGCCCGACACCCCCTCCCCAGAGCCCCCCTCCCAACTCGAACGCCTCCGCTCCGCCCTCCTCGCCGCCCCAGCACAATCCCCCGATCCACTCTGGATCGTCCTCCTCGGACACGGCACCGCCCAGGGGCGCTCCCCCAAATTCAACCTCACCGGACCAGACCTCACCGCCGAAGAACTCGCCCGTCTCCTTTCCCGATTCCAGCGCCCCCTCATCGTCGTGGCCGGGTTCTCCGCCTCCGGCGCCTTCCTCAAGCCCCTCTCCGCCCCCAATCGCATCGTCGTCTGTGCCACCAAGTCCGGCTCCGAGGAAAACTGGACCCGCTTCCCGCGCCTCTTCACCTCCGCCCTCGCCAATCTCGACGCGGATTCCGATGGCGACGGGCAAGTCTCCCTCCACGAAGCCTGGAAACACGCCTCCCAAGCCGTCGAATCCTTCTACACCACCCAAAAACGCCTCCCCACCGAACACTCCGTCCTGGCAGACAACGCCCAGCCCCCACCGGGCGCGGGCACCCCCGATTTCACCGCCCAGCGTTGGGTCCTCCGCCCCAGCCCGGAGGAGACCGCCCTCACCCCGGAGCAACGCTCCCGCCGCGAACAGCTCGAAGCACAGCTCGCTGTACTGCGCAAAACCAAAGCCGCCGCAGACCCCGCCGATTATTCCCGGGATTTGGAAAAACTCCTGCTTGAGCTGGCGCGGCTCTATTCGCCCTAGCAACCCCAGACTCCGCGCTGGAGTTGCCCCTTTTCGTGCGTATTGTCCCGCCCTCTTATGTACCGCTCCACCTCCTGCAATAGCCTGCGAAAGGAACACACCGGCCAAACCGTCACTCTGGCCGGCTGGGTGAACTCCCGCCGCGACCACGGGGGCGTCATCTTCATCGACTTGCGCGACCGCGAAGGCCTCACCCAAGTCGTCTTCCGCCCCGAGGAACACCCCCAAATCTCCGAAGCCTCCCACGGTCTGCGCAGCGAAGATGTCCTGCAAATCACCGGCCTCGTCGCCTCACGCCTCGCAGGCAGCGAAAACCCCAAACTCGCCACCGGTGAAATCGAGGTCATCGCCAGCGAACTCACCGTCCTCAACAAAGCCGAGGTCCCCCCTTTCCCGCTCGATTCCAAGGTCGCCAACGAGGACCTCCGCCTCTCCTACCGCTACCTCGACCTGCGCCGCGCAGAAATGACCCACAACCTGAAACTGCGCCACAGAGTCACCAAGTCCACCCGCGACTTCCTCGACGAACACGGCTTCCTCGAAATCGAAACCCCCATCCTCTCCAACCCCACCCCAGAGGGCGCACGCGACTTCCTCGTCCCAGCACGACTCAACCCGGGCAACTTCTACGCCCTCCCCCAAGCCCCACAGCAGTACAAACAACTGCTCCAAGTCGGCGGCCTCGAAAAATATTTCCAAATCGCTCGCTGCTTCCGCGACGAAGACCTCCGCGCCGACCGCCAGCCCGAGTTCACTCAAATCGACCTCGAAGCCTCCTTCGTCACCGAAACCGAAATCCAAACCCTCATCGAGGGCCTCCTCCAGCGCATCTTCCGCGAAACCAAGGGCATCGAAATCCCCATCCCTTTCCCAAGAATGCCCTACTCCGAGGCCATGGACCGCTTCGGCTCCGACAAACCAGACCTCCGCTTCGGAGTCGAAATCCAAAACCTTACCGACATCTTCCAAGGCACCACATTCAAGGTCTTCCAAAACGTCCTCGCCTCCGGCGGCGTCATCAAGGCCATCAACGCCAAAGGCGCCGCTTCCGCCCTCTCCAAAGAACAACTCAAAAAATGGGAGGAATGGGTCAAAACCGAGCTCGGAGCCAAAGGCCTCGCCTACATCCGCCTCAAAGACGGCGAATGGGAATCCCCCATCGTCAAATTCTTCTCCGAGGACGAAAAAGCCGCCCTCGCCGAACGCATGCTCTTTGAAGACGGCGACGTCCTCTTCTTCGGTGCCGACCAACCGCAGGCCGTCAGCGACGTCCTCGGTCGCGTCCGCCTCCGCGTCGCGGACCTCCTCAAACTCACCGAAAACTCGACGGAACTCAATTTCCTGTGGGTCGTCGACTTCCCGCTGCTCCAGTTCAGCCCGGAAGACCAGTCCTGGGTCGCCGTCCATCACCCCTTCACCCGGCCCAAATCCGAAGACCTGCCCCTCCTCGAATCCGGCGACTACGCCAAAGTGCGCGCCGTCGCCTACGACGTCGTCCTCAACGGGGTCGAACTCGGCGGCGGCTCCATCCGAATCCACGAAAAAGAGCTCCAATCCAAACTCTTCACCATCCTCGGCGTCGGTGAGGAAGAACAACAACACAAGTTCGGACACCTCCTCAAAGCCTTCAGCTTCGGCGCTCCTCCCCACGGCGGCATCGCCCTCGGACTCGACCGCCTCGTCATGCTCCTGTGCGGCGCCGAAAGCATCCGGGAAGTCATCGCCTTCCCCAAAAATAACCGGGGCGTTGACCTCATGACCCAATCCCCCACCGCCGTCGAACCGCGTCAGCTCCGCGAACTCTCCATCACGAGCACACTGAAGAAAGCATGAGGCTTTCCCTCCGCTGCCTTTCATGGGCGTTGCCAGCAACAGGAGTCTTCCTCCTGTCGCTGGCCCCCGGCAGCGCGCAAGAAAGCCGGCCTTCCGAAATCAAACCCCCGTTTAACCTCACCTGGGGCGAAACCGCCGACCGCCTCGAAAGACTCGTGAGCGCCGCCGGCGGCAAAGTCACCGCGCGCCGGATGGCCCGTGGGAACCGCGAAGCCGTTGAAGTCGAAGGCCTTCTTCAGGAGGGCCTTAAAAAGACCATCTTCTACTTCAAACAGGGCTCACTCACCGGCGTCGAACTCCAATACCAGTCCGACGATTGGGCCGAGGAAAAATACAACACCCTCATGGGCGACCTCCGCCGCCGTATCTCCGAACGCTACGGTGACGGCCAACAAATCGCCCGAAGAACCGAGCAGGTCGGCATCAACAACGTCACCCAAACCGTCGCCGGCTACAAGTGGACCGTCAATGCCACCACGATGCAGCTCGTCTACTTCTCCGCGACCGACTCCAAACACGCCTTTCGCACCGTCAGCGTGCACTACACCGCACACTGACCCGCTTTACCTCCTCTCCCCCAGGCTGGCGCCCCGTTGACACCAGCCCTTCTCCTCCGGCTCCCCGAAGCCTCTCCTACCCGAGAAGCGCCTCCGGGTTCAGCCCATGCAAACTCTTGGGAACAAATATCCCATTCTCGCGGATGAGTTTCCCGTCAAAATGAATCGTCCCCCCACCGTAGTCCTCTCGCTGGATATTCACCAAATCCCAGTGCACCTGCGACCGATTCCCATTGTCCGTCTGCTCATAACACTGACCCGGCGTAAAATGAAATGAGCCCCGGATCTTTTCATCAAACAAGATGTCCCGCATCGGCTTCAAAATGTGCGGGTTAAACGCGATCGCAAACTCCCCGATGTAACGCGCCCCCGCATCGCTATCGAGAATCTCATTGAGCCGCTGCGTCTGATTCGCCGTCGCCTCCACAATCTTCCCGTCCTTGAACTCCAGCCGCACATTATCGAAGGCCGTCCCCTGGTAAATCGTCGGCGCATTGTAAGTCACATACCCCTGCACGCTATTCTTCACCGGCGCCGTAAACACTTCGCCATCCGGAATGTTGTG
>JBANFR010000198.1:0-5520 GCA_037975925.1 Verrucomicrobiota bacterium | reverse complement strand
AAAAGACGGTTCGCTTTCCATGCTACGCCCACCGGCTCGGTACGGATTGTGGCGGAGCTGGGGCTCCGCGTTGCCAGTGAAATTCACGGGTTGGCCTCCTTAGCTGGGGCTTGGATCATCCGATCGAATGCCCCCCGACCACGGTCGGCAAAGTCCTTGGACATTTCAAAAATGTTGGTGAGTTCCGCAAACGCCCAGCGGCCATGGGCCTTGAGGTGATTCACGCCGGGCACCCAATAGGTCTTTATGGTGGAAGCCTTTTGACGGGTGTCCTGGTGGCGGTAGCCTTTGATTTCAACGATGAGGTGGAGAAGGTCCTCGGAGCCCTAGCGGTAGGGAACCTCCAACCCGAGATGGTCGTTCTTGGCATAGGCGCGGACGAGTGGATGGGCCTCCGCAATCCGGCATAACTCGGCCTCCCAGTCTTTATCGAGCATGACCGAGTTGATGTGACACTTCGAGGGGTGTGCTTCCCAGCGGTCCGCGCGGGTGGTGTTGAACCGGACGGAGGCGGTGGCACCGACGTCCTTGAGCGCCTCCATGCTGGTTGCTCGTCCCGCGAGTTGTCGTGGGTGAGCTCAGGATGGCCCGTGGCGAAGCGTATCACCCAGCGTATCACCCGGTGATTAAAAATGGGGCCATTGGGTGCCGTTTGGTGCGGGCGCAAGGGCTTTCGAAAAGAGTGCTCCAACAGAGTAATTCCGGGTGGTGCAACATGGTGCCGGAAAATGTCAAATTTGTCCTAAGTCCTTCGCAATGAGAAGGTCAGGGGTTCGAATCCCCTTACCTCCACCATCCTAAGATTCGGAGCTGGAGGGGTTAACGGGGGCTACGCCTAAGATTGGGTTGTGGGTTTGGGGAGGGAACTTTGAACCGCAATCGGCGATGACACGCAGACGGTTTTTTCAAAATTACGGAAGCCGCAAGCCCTGCGTTGGATCGGTTTCATCTTCGGGTGGAAGCCCGGGCTGGCTCGGTGAAACGGAGCCAGGGGGATGATGACGAAAAAAAGGATGCTCTGGGCGGGAAACCCCAAATAGAGACATGAAAAACAAGAGGCGAGTCCAGGGTGACCCACCCAAAGCTTTCCAGATGAAGGACATGTCGCAAATAGCGTCCTTCACTGAAAAAGCGGCGAGCCGAGCAATGAGGGCAAAACTTGGGGGGGAACCTCCGGTTTCATATCCAGTTCCAGGATTTCTCCCATTGGCCGCTCTTTGAGTACTCGGTAACCTCTAATTCCAGTCGTGTGGCTGGTTCGGCACATCCTGGGTTTTTAAACCCGATTTCCCCAATCTTTGATCAAGAGCCCACCGTTCCCGCGATCCAAGATTCTCTGTGCTTGGCTCTGATGCCCGAGAGCTAAACCGATTTGCCATCGGCGCTTGCGCGTTCACTGAACGGTCCTGGGTGCGGCACCTGATCTTTCTCCGCTGGAAAAAGCGTCAAGCTGCGGCGTTTGGACAGGAAAATTTCCGTGACACGCCCAGTCGCCGCAACCGGAGACATCCGCGGGGGAAACGATGACATCGGGAAGGCCAGATCAAAGGGCTCTGATGGTTCCTTTTTGGATTTTGAAAAAGCGCTCGTTTCTCAAACCTCCGAGGTCGTCTGCGAGCAAAAGACGGACGCTTCCGACCGGCGCTCAGGAGGTGAGGGCGAATCCCGCGGACTGGAGATGGGCGAGGCTCCGGGCGATCCCTTCCCGGGTGTCGGCCAGCGGTTCGTATTCGATCAAATAGGTACCCTGATAATTCGTCCTCGGAAGCAGCGCTCTGAAATCAATCCCGTCGCTCGCGTCCCCCACGGCGGCCGCCAGCCAGCCTTCGCCAAAGCGGACCCAGTCCTTCAGGTGGCAATACGTGATTCTTCCCGCGAGAAGATCCACCGCGTACCGGGTGTCTCTCGGATCGGCAGCACGGACATTACCCGGGTCGTAGTTAAAGCCGATGCGCTCGGGGAGTTCCGCCAGAAGTCTCGCGAGAGCAGTCCTCTCTGTCGTGACTGTGTGCAGGTGAATGGCCGATCCGTCTTTCTGAAAACGGATCGCGCCGTGCGTTTCAATCGCCATCGTAAGCCCGAGCTTTTCGAGTTCCGCATCGCACTGAATGAGGGCGGAGATGAGCTGGCTCCAAACGGGCTCGCTCATCTCAGACACCGGAGTGAATCCCGCAAAGAAGCGGACCTGTTTGGCTCCACAGAGCGCCGCCGCTCGGGATTGGGCGATGGCTTTTTGGACTTGGGCCTCATGAAGTGCGGTGTTCGAAAGGGTAAAGTCGTTTTCGATGCAGCATCCCGGTGTGGCAATGCCCCAAGCCGTGGACAGTGCCCGGAAATCCGCAATTTCCGCAGAGGTCGGTTGCTCGGAAAGGCGCCCGATTTGGCTGCCGCCGATGCCGAATTCTAGCTCCTGAAAGCCGAACTCGGCTGCGATTTCGAAGTGCCGCAGCATTGGCAAATTGCGAAAGCCCCATTCGCCGCATCCCGTCTTGAGGGCGGGGGCGGAGGTCGCATCGGGAGGGTGCTGTATTCGTGGGGACGGAGAAAGGTGGAGCATCGTGGTTTTCTTGAGGGTGGAACGGCCTGGGACCGGCGAGGAATGCGGAGGGCGGTGTCGGTGCGCCGGTTTAATTCAAGGGTGCCTTCTCGGCGGGGGGCACGACGTCGACGAGGATGGTGTAATTTCCAAAGCGCTCGAAATCGGAGTAGGACCAGACCACCTGTTTTGAGGGGGTAACCTCGATGCAGAGCGGCATGTTGGGACCGGCGTGGCAGTTGCCGAACCGGGTGTTGCCGTTGGGGAGTCGCTCGACGCGGGTCACTGCCGACAGCTTGATGTCGGGCAAGTCCTCCTGGCCGACTTTCCAAACGACCTGCCCCTGGGGGTTGACCTCCATGACGCTTTTGCCGCGGCCGGTGCCGATCAAGGTATTGCCGTTCTGCAATCGGATCGCGGAAAAGATCAACGTGCCCGCAGGCTGCACTTGGTATTCCCAGATCACTTTTCCATCGCGGTCATATTCGCGCACCTTTCCATCGCCCTCATGAGCGACAAGGTAGGTGCCCTCGGTGGTCTTTCGCACAAGCCGGGTGTCCCGGTGTTTGTTCGGCTTGTCGAGGGTGAGCCGGATGGTGTGCTTGAGTTTGCCTTGGGCATCGACCTCGATGAGCCGGCCCGGGCCGGACTCGGCAATGAGCGTGTCGCCGTTTTCAAGCCGCTGGAGGGAGTGGATCTCCAGGGGAACGCCCTGGTTGCCATTGGACTTTGCAGCGTCGTAATCCCAGACGATGGCGCCCGCGGGGTTCACCTCCATGACCCTGGTCCAGTTTGCCTGGCAGAGGATGTTTCCGTTGGGCAGCAGCGCACCGTCATGAAGGCCGCTGACCTTCACCTCGCGCTCGATGGTGCCGTCGGGAGCCACGAGGGCGATTCTGCTTTGGTTGGCCACCAGAAGCCGCTGGGGCGCGCCTTCCTGGGCGGCGCCCAGGGTGGCTTCCATGGCAAGAAGCGCGGCGCAGCCGAGCGCTCTGATGGGTGAGGCAAAGGGGAAGGAGGGGATGGATGGGTTTGTGTGCATACGGAAAGAGAAGGTGAAAGGAGGCGACGTGTGGCTTTAGGCGAGGATCGCGCGAAGGGGTTCGGCGCCCTCGACGCCGACCAGCCCGTAGTTCACCCACGAGCCGAGGGAGGGTTTGCCGTTGAGGATTGAGCCCGTATTCATTTTCAGTATCGCGGACCCGTGCAGGGGAGAATCCGCGATCATGCTGTGGATAAACGCCATATCATCCACATGTTGCGCGATGTTTGGAAAGAGATTGGACACCCACTTGCCGGACTGTCCGTACTGTTTGAATTTCCACTTGGGTTCGACAATCCGGCCATGACTCCGTGTACCCGCCCGGCCCTTGGTCTCGACCGCAACGCACTTTCCGTCCATGCCGATCGAGTTCGGTTTGTAGTCGAAGGTGTCGATGTGGCTCGGCCCGCCGTACATGAAGAGAAAGATGACGCTCTTGGCTTTGCTTCTCTTTCGAGACGGAGTCAGGGCCGTTTTTTTCTTTGGCGATTGCGGCGGGGTCGGCCTCGAGCTGCGGGTCAAAGGGGGCGCCCATCGCAAGCCAGCGTTCGATGCTCTCCACTTCAGCCTTCGGGCGTTTGCCTGCCGGAGGCATCTGGTGGCTGTCCTCTTTGTCACTCATCATCCCCAGCAGCAGGCTTTGGCGCGGAGCCGCAGGATCGAGAGCGGCGCCGCTTTCGCCGCCTTTGAGGAGATCCTCCCGGGAGGTGAGCACCGGCCCGCCTTTGACCTTCTCGCCCCCGTGGCACCTGAGGCAGTCCGCCTCGAGGATGGGATGCACTTTCTCACGGTAAAACTCCGCGTCTTTAGACTGATGCGTGAGGGCACCCGCGTCCGCCCGGAGCCACCGAAAGGCTCCGAGGAGGGGAAACGAACCGCGGCAGAGGAAAGGGAAAAGATTCATGGCGCAGGAGTGGCGTGGAGAGAAGAGGCCGGAGGGGTGAGGGGCGTTTGATATGGCAACCACAGTTTGATATACAAACCGTGACTCACCTCCGTTATTAGGTTGAAAAAAGAGCCGTTTTTGAAATTCCACCCCGGTGAGTTCGCCTTCCAAAAAATCCCCACCGCCGCCCCCTCCCAATCTGAACCGCTACCGGGTGCCCATCCTCGATCGCACAATCGATCTCCTGGAACTGCTCGCCAGGCATCCCGAAGGACTCACCCTCTCGGCGATGACCGAGGCCTTGAAGACTCCCAAGAACTCGGTTTTCCGGATTGCGACGACTCTGGCGCTTCGTGGTTATGCAGAGCGCGATGAGGCCACCAAAATCTACCGTATCAGCCGGAGCCTGCTGGCCTTGAGTCACACGGCTCTCGGGGTCGAAAGTATTCTCAAAGCCGCTTGGCCGACACTCGAAGCGCTGCGCGATGCAACCGGGGAAACCGCTTTGATCGGCATTTTGGCCGGTGACCACGGAGTCGTGCTGGACCAGAACCCGTCGTCACACCCGGTCAAGGTGGTCGTGGAGATTGGATGCGCCTTCTCGCTTGAGACAGCGGCTCCGGCCAAGGCGATCCTGGCTTTTCTGGATCCGCGGGAGCGCGAGGCTCTGATTTCCAAAATGCGGTTTGTCCGCCACACCCCGCACACCCTCGCTTCGGCGGACGCTTACCGGGCCGAATTGGAAACGGTACGCCGGGAGGGCGTGAGCTTTGATCGCCGCGAGGAAAGCGAGACCTACGCTTGCGCGGCGGCTCCGGTATTTGATCAGCGTAGACGGGTCGTGGCGGCGGTCTGGATCAGCGGACCCTCGGATCGCGTGACTCCAAAAACTCTCCCGCAGTTCGCGCAGACTGTCAAAAGTCAGGCGCTCGCGCTTTCGCGTCGACTGGGTTACCAACCATCATCCGAGCCTGACCTGCCGGGCCAGTGAGGTGCCCCGCGCTGATTTCACACGGGCGTTGAGGCAAGGCACCTTCGGTGTTCTCCGGGCCACAA
>JBANFR010000197.1:0-5554 GCA_037975925.1 Verrucomicrobiota bacterium | reverse complement strand
CGCGGGTCATACCAACCCAGGGCCACGAGGACGTTTTTTTTGGGTTTCATCGGGGGCGAAGGAACGGAAAAGGACAGCGGGCGCCAGCGCATGCACCCTATGACCTACTTTTTGCAAAAACTGTCTATGGATGCAATCCCGTTTTGGATTATCATGCGTGAACCCCAACACCCCGCAGAAGCCGTAGCGCCCCAGGCTCAGTTCCCGCTTCCACCGATCTCACCGCTCCCGGGCCCACAAACCACGCTCGCCCCTCATCGCCTTAGCGAACCCGATTTCACTCATGAAAACACCAGCCCTCCTGACTAGCCTCCTCCTTTCCCTCGTCTCAGCCGTCGCTCAATCCGAGCCCGTGTCTCACGCCTACGCCAGTTTTGGTTCTGCGACTGAAATTGTTTCCTCATCAGGAGAAGTCCTTTGGAAATATCCAGCCGGCACGCGAGACGGCTGGGTCCTCCCCAACGGCAACCTCCTGCTCACACTCAGCCGGGGCGGGGAGTTCCCCGGGGGCGGCGTCATTGAGGTCACTCGCGACCATCAGATTGTCTTCGAGTACAAGGGGACGCAGTCCGAGGTGAACACCTCCCAGGCACTGGAGAACGGGAACATTGTTCTCACCGAAGCCGGCCCCAACCCGCGCCTGCTCGAAGTCGACCGCACCGGAAAAGTCGTCGTGGAATTTGCGCTTCAGTGTCAAAACACCAATCACCACATGCAGAGCCGCATGGCGCGAAAACTGCCCAACGGCAATTACCTGGTTCCGCAGCTATTGGACAAGGTGGTCCGGGAATACACGCCCAAGGGTGAAATCGTCTGGGAGTACAAAACCCCGGAAACTCCCAAGGATTCGTGGCCTTTCACGGCCATTCGCATTCCGAATGGGAATACGATTGTCACCCTCACCCACGGCAACTCCATCGTGGAGGTGGACCCCAAGGGTCAGGTCGTCTGGCAAGTCACCAACGCGGACCTGCCCGGCGCACCGCTGAAGGATCCTTGTGGCGCCCAGTGGCTTCCCAATGGCCACATCGTGGTCACCTCGTACGCCGCCAAGGGCGACGCTCTCAAGCTCATCGAAATCAACCGAGACAAACAGATCGTCTGGAGTCGGCAGGACGGTAAACCACACGGCATCCACGAGTTCCAAATCCTCGACCCTCAGGGCAAGCCCCTCGAGGGCCCGACCTACCGTTAACTTCCACCCGCCAATCCCATGCGCCCCTCCTCCTCCCTCTTCCCGCTGGCGGCGTCCACTCCGCTCCGGGTCGCTTGGGCTGCCCTGGCCGCCCTGTCCTCCTGCGCTTCGGCCAATGAGGCCCCCACTCCGGAGCAACTCGAATTCTTCGAGCAAAAAATCCGTCCAGTCCTCGCAGACAAATGCTTCGACTGCCACGGATCGGAGGCCAAAAGCGTCAAAGGCGGCCTGCTCCTGGACTCCCGGGAGGGTTGGATCAAGGGGGGCGATACCGGCCCCGGAATCATCCCGGGCGATCCGGACAAAAGCCTGATCATCAAGGCAATCCGATACACCGATGACGAGATGCTGATGCCTCCCAAAAAGACCGGTGGCCAGCTCCCCAAGGCAGTGATTTCCGATTTTGAAAAGTGGGTGGCCATGGGGGCCCCCTGGCCGGCAGAAACCAAAAAAACAAAGACCCTCGCCAAATTCGACCTTCAGGAACGCAAGGCGGCGCGCTGGTGCTGGAAGGCGCCCGTTGCCCAGCCCATCCCCTCCGTCCAGCTTGCCTCCTGGGCGCGTTCGGACATTGACCGCTTTGTGCTCGCTCGGTTGGAGGCCAAAGGCCTCCAACCCGCGCCCGCTGCCGACCCGGCCACCTGGTTGAGGCGGGTGCACTTCGCGCTCGTTGGGCTTCCCCCTTCCCCAAACGAGGTGCAGTCCTTTCTCCAAGACCCCTCCCCCAAAGCACGGGAACAGGTCGTGGATCGTCTGCTCGCCTCACCCCAGTTCGGCGAACGCTGGGCCCGGCACTGGATGGACCTCTTCCGCTACGCTGAGGGCCGGGGCCATGAATACGATTATCCCATCCCCAACGCCTGGCAGTATCGCGACTACCTCATCCGCACACTCAACGCCGACATTCCATATCCGGATTTTGTGCGCGAACACATTGCCGGAGACCTTCTCCCGCAGCCCCGACTGCACCCGGTCACCCGTGCCAACGAATCCATTCTCGGGACCGGCTTCTGGTTCCTGGGCGAAGAAGTCCATTCACCAGTGGACATTCGCAGCGACGAAACCGACCGCATGGACAACCGACTCGACGTGATGTCGAAGAGTTTTCTGGGGCTGACCGTGACCTGCGCCCGCTGCCACGACCACAAATTCGACGCGATCTCGCAGAGGGACTACACGGCGCTCACGGGGTTTCTCCTCAGCAGCAGCACCCGTCTGGTACGCTTTGAGACGATCGAAGAGGAACGCCGAATTGCACACGCCTTGGAGGCGAATCAGAACGCAGCCCAGGCGGAATTGCGCGTGGCGCTGGCGAGAGCAATGCGACCGGGCATCGAGAAAACCCAGCGCTATCTCCTTGCCGCCCAGGACTGCTACCACCAACAGCCAGACGCCCGAGGGAATGCCGCCGAGGCCGTTTCCAAAGCGGCCGCCGCCTACGCGCAGCAGCACCAACTCGATCCATACGCCCTCGAATTCTGGCTTCGGGAGCTGAGGGAAGCCTTCCTCGCCGCCCAACGGAAGGCGCCTCCCACCCACCCGCTACACCTCTTCGCGGCCACGACCCTGGCGTCTCGCCCACAGGCTCCGGCGTTGCTTTCACGCACTCAGTCCATCGCGGACTCGCTTTCCAAAACCGCGCCAGATCCCACCGAGATGGTCACCATCGCCGACTACACGCGCCCCAACGCCACTCCGTGGCTCCAGGACGGGTTCGCCTTCGGGGTACGGCCCGTCCGCGCCGGCGAACTCCTCCTGCCCGCCACTCCAAGCGACACCCCCCTGGCGCTGGCCCCCGTTGGGGCCGCGCGTTTCCACGATTTGTGGAAACAAATCGAGTCCGCCGGCGAACCCGACACGGGACGCCTCAAGGACCTCCGTCGCAGCGGCCAAACCCTGCGCACCCCGGAATTCACCCTCAGCCATGGACAGCTCTGGTACCTCGTCAGGGGCGCCGGAAAGGCCTACGCAGCCGTCGATTCCCACCTCATCATCAATGGGCCTCTGCATGGAAAACTCATCACGCAATGGAAGGCCTCGCCCACCTGGGAATGGGTCCCCCACGCGCTGACCGATTACAAGGGCCACCGCGTTCACATCGAACTCGTCCCGGATGGCAAGCAGGACCTGGAAGTGGCCATGGTTGTGGAATCGGCAGAGAAGCCCGCCCCTTGGCCCGCCACGGTGCCGTCGCTGCTGGGCTTTACTCCGGAAAAGGCAGCCAACCTCGAGTCGTTGGCGCGGCTGGTTCAAACCACCATGCAAGAGACCGCCCGCCGTCTCGAACAAAACACCCACGGGCAGGATCCCCAAACCGCTGCCTGGGCCGAATGGATGGTGCGCAATCGGGAGATGCTCTGCCCCTCCCATTCCCCCGAGGGTCAAGCACTCCAAAAAGTCATCGCCGCGTGGAGCGCCAGAGCGCAGGCCATTGCCAAAACCTTCCGCCCGAAATCTCAGGTCGCCCTGGCCATGTTCGAGGGAAGCGGGGCGGATGACTTCCTGCTCCGGCGGGGCTCCAGCCGCTCGCCGATCGCACCCGTCCCCCGCCGTTTCCTGGAGGCACTTGCGGGCCCTGAGCCGATGCAAATCGCCTCCGGGAGTGGCCGTCTCCAACTCGCCGAACACATGGTTTCCGAACAGAATCCGTTCACTGCCCGAGTGATGGTCAACCGGGCATGGCACCATCTCTTCGGCCGTGGAATTGTTCCCTCGGTAGACAACTTCGGAGTCCTCGGCCAGGACCCGACGCATCCGGAGCTTCTGGACTACCTGGCGCTGCGCTTCATGAAGGAGCAACGGTGGTCCCTCAAAGCGCTCCTGCGCGAACTGGCGCTCACCAGCACCTACGCGATGAGCAGCAGCCCCCAGAATCCCGAGGCGGAGAGCGTTGACCCCGACAACCTCCTCCTCCACCGCATGAACCTCAGACGTCTCGAGGGAGAAGTCATTCGCGACGCCATTCTGGCCGTCTCCGGCCGCCTCGACCTCACCCAGGGCGGCCCCAGCGTCGGCGTATTTATCACTCCCTTCATGGAAGGAAGGGGCCGCCCCGCCTCCGGACCACTCGACGGCAATGGGCGCCGCAGCGTGTACCTGTCGATCAAGCGCAACTTCCTTTCCCCGATGATGCTTGCCTTCGACATGCCCATTCCCTTCAGCCCCATGGGTAGACGCAATATCTCCAATGTCCCGGCCCAGTCTCTCGTGCTCATGAACGACCCCTTTGTGGTGGCCGAGGCTCGCCGTTGGGCGGAGAGCCTTCCTGCAAAGGCCGAGCCCTCGGAAAAGATCGGCGCCATGTATCTCCGCGCCTTCGGACGCCCGCCGCTCCCGCAGGAAATCGCCGACGCCCTTCAATTCGTCTCCGAACAAACCGCTGCATTGCGAGGACAAGCCAAGCCCCCCGGGGAAATCCACGCGTGGTCCGACCTCTGCCATATCCTTCTCAACGCCAAAGAATTCATCCACCTGAACTAACCATGCACTCCTGCCGAAATTTCCGCTCCCTCTCCCGCCGGGAAATGCTGGGCCGCTGCGCCACCGGGTTCGGCTCCCTGGCGCTCACCTCTCTCCTTGCCCAAAACGCCCCAGCCGCCACTGCTCCCAAAGCCTCCCCTCTGGCCCCCAAACCGACCCATTTCCCCGCCAGAATCCGCAACGTCATCTTTCTCTACATGGACGGCGGCCCCTCCCAGGTGGACACCTTCGACCCCAAGCCACGGCTCAGGGCGGAGGACGGCAAACCATTTGCCATGAAGAAGGAGGCGACCCAGTTTAACAACAATGGGAACACCCTCGGCTCCCCCTGGGAATTCCAGCAGCACGGCCAGAGCGGCATCCCCGTCAGCAGCCTTTTTCCCCACGTCGCCCAGTGCGTGGATGACCTCGCCGTCATCCGGTCCATGACGAGCGCGTTCTCCGAGCACACCAACGCAAACTACTTCCTGCACACCGGCAGCGGTCTGCAGGGACGCCCCAGCATGGGCGCGTGGATCGGGTACGGACTCGGCAGTGAAAACGCGAATCTGCCGGGATTCGTGGTCCTCAATGGCGGGCTCATCCCCCCCGGGGGCCTCGACAATTTTAACAGCGGCTTCCTCCCCGCCAGCTACCAGGGCTCCATTTTTAAGGCAGGCGCCAACGCGGTCGCCAACATCACCCCGTCCGAGGCCAGCCCGGAACTCCAAACCCGAAAACTCGACCTCATGCGCCGCATGGATCAGGGGCTCATCCAGCGCGTCGGCCAAATCGACCAACTCGAAAGCGCCATCGCCAACGCCGAACTCGCCTTCCGGATGCAATCCGCCGTCCCGGAACTCCTCCAAATCGACGGCGAAAGTGAGGCCACCAAAAAAC
>JBANFR010000196.1:0-5581 GCA_037975925.1 Verrucomicrobiota bacterium | reverse complement strand
TCCAGGCGGAGTCCCGGCTTGCCTGGAAGCGCTGGCTGCCATGTCAGGCTCGCAAGGGCGTAACGGCGGTTGTTGCGGTCGGAATAGCGCCCCTCCGAAGCGGTTGCACGAAAAGCGAGGCCACGAGGCAGGTAGAAGGTGACGCCAGCCGCGCGGGTGTTTTGCATCAAGTCCTTCTGAATGGCGGTGTAGCTGTCCTCGATGGGTTGACGGAAATGACGCGAGACCCACAGTTCCGAGGAGGCGGAGGGCTGGGCGTACAGGGCGATCTCCGCTCCGAGATGAGTGGGATGACGTTCCACTTGGAAAGTGTGGAGAGCGGTGCCGAGTTGAATGGTGGGGGTGCAAAAAAAGTCGGCGCCGAGCCGACTTTCGTCGCGGTTGAGTTGGTGGACGGAGTGTTGCTCAAAGAAGCGCCGGTTGAGTGAAATGGCGGCCCGGATGCGCGGAGAAATGGGGGTCTTGAACTGGGTAAAAAAGCCGCCGCGCAGGAAGGCGTCATTATCCCGAAAGGAATAGTAGGAGAGGTCGGCTGCGGTCGTCTTCTGCTGGCGCAATTCCTGGAGGCCCCACTGTGCTCCGGGATGGGAAGGCTGGAGGGCGAGGGCCGCTTCGTACTGTTTCTGGGCCTCTGCAAAATGGAGTTGGGAGCGCTCGATGTCGCCGTAAAGCGTGTGCGTGTCGCCGTCCGCTGTCGCGTCTGAGGCGAGTTCGCGGGCGAGCGGCGCGGCTTTTCGAAAGTCCCCGAGCTTCCAGTAGCAACGAGCCAGCTCGATGCGCACCCAACGGTTGTCGGGCTCCAGGGGCAGGGCGGATTCCAACCAGTGGGCTGCTCGGGGGTGTTCGCCCCTTTGGGACAGAACGCTTCCCAGATGGTAACGCCACCAGACGTTTCCGGGACAAAACTGGACCGCCTGTTCGTAGCTGACGCTTGCACCGTGCAAATCGCCCGTGGCCTGTTGGGCTTGGGCGAGCAGCCCCCACCATTCGCCCTCCGTGGGGCTTTGCCGGACGATTTTCAGCAAATGCGGAATCGCCTCCGCAGGGGTCCCAAGCTCGGTTTGATAAAGGTGAGCGAGGATTTTGCGTGAGGGCAAATCGTCCTCGGCCTTTTCCAGAGCGGCTTCCAGGCGCTGAGCGGCGACTTCAAAATCGATTCGAGAACGCGAGCGGTAGGCCTTTGCAAGAGCCGCCTCGGTGGCCGAAAGCGCCGTGGAGGGGTGGGGGGCAACGGCTCGTTGCGGTGCAGTCGCAATGGTGGGTTGGGTTTGCTCGGGGGGTGCCGGCAGTCCGGGCTCTGTTTCCGCGAAGCGAGGGCCCCAGATCGAATTCTGTCGCCAAAAAACAGGAGGAGCCGCACCGAGGGTTTGGGCTTCACGGAAGTCGTCCCATAAAAATTGGGGGAGGGTGGTAACGGAGGG
Source organism: Verrucomicrobiota bacterium (assembly GCA_037975925.1). Classification (GTDB taxonomy): domain Bacteria; phylum Verrucomicrobiota; class Verrucomicrobiia; order Chthoniobacterales; family Chthoniobacteraceae; genus Chth-196. Next base: position 4,160 of record JBANFR010000196.1, on the reverse strand, counting down.
GTCGGGGGGATTGGATTGGGCGCCAAGGGTGGGCGGGTCCTGGGGCGGAGTGCCCTTCTCAAGTGGGGTGGAAGTGTGAGAGGAGACGAAGGTGCGGGGGAGGGCAAATGGGGAGTGGGGTTGGGTGGGCCTGTGGAGAGCGAGACCGGTGAGCAGGGCGAGGATGGAGCAGGTCCACGGGCTTCGTCGCATGAAGCGCAGGGCGGCTCCGTGGAAAAGGAGGTAGGCCCACTCGAATTGGGTGCGCTTGAACCAGCGGCGTGGTTTTTGAGACAGGAGGGCTCGCAACCGCTGAAGCGATTTCTGCTGGCCAATGGCGGCGGTCCACAAGAGTTGCATCGCATTGGTCAGAGCGAGGGTGGCCATGAACAGGGTGTACGGGGTTTTATCCCGGAGAAGGCCGTAAACGAGGGCGCCGAGGCTTGCCGCTGCCGCGATTAGATTGGGGATCGCGAGCCCCCAGGCGTCCGCGGTTTCGTTGTCCTTGGGGGTGGGAATATAGGGGAGGCGGATCCGCAAGAGGGCGCACAGTGCGCCTCGAAAAAATGCCCACCAGCAGCCGGTGCCGAGCAGGCCACCGATCAGGTGTGCCCCGCGATCGCTCTCCTCGATGGCCCACTCCTGGGTGCGCTGGCGGATAAGCGAGACGATCAGCAAGACGGGAATGTAGAGGGCGAGGAATTCCTGCAGGGGCATTTGCAGCGGCATCTCGCCACTCGCGAGGCAGAGCACGGGCAGGGCGATGTGGATGGCCGTGAAGAAACCGCGCAGGAAGTAAAGGGGGGCCACGAAATAGTGCAGCCGCTGCCAGGGGGTCATTTTCCAGAAAAGCCGCGGATACACCTGCAAGAGCAGTTCGAGCGCGCCGCAGGCCCATTTGAGCTGCTGCTTGCAGTAGGCCGAGAGAGAAGCCGGCACCAGTCCGCGGGTCAGGATCTCCGGCACGTACACCGAGCGCCATCCCTTGGCGTAGAGCTGCATGGTGGTGTGCATGTCCTCCGCCAGTCCGGCGGCGTGGCCGCCAATCGAATGAAGTGCGGCCCGCCGGAAAGCGCAGTTGGCCCCGATTGCCTGCGTGGTCCCGTAGGCGTTCATGCCGATCATCATCGGGCCGTAGAAAAGGTAGGTCTGTTTGGCGGCCCCATTGGCCACGTCGCTTTCGAGCGAGTTGCGGTAGGCCTGGACGGATTGCACGAAGCCGACCCGCGCATCCTCAAAATGGCCCAGGACTCTTTCCAAAAAATACGGCGCCGGTTCGTGGTCCGGATCCAGCACGACCGCGATCTCGCCGGTTGCCTGTTCGAGGGCGTTGTTGATGTTCCCCGCTTTGGCGTCCTTTTTGACGGTGCGCGTCACGTGCCGGATCCCCCATTGGGCGCACGCCTCCCGGAGCACCGGGTCGTCGCCTTCGTCGCACAGATAACTCGTGTGCGGGTAGCGCATCGCCCGCATGGCAAGCAGGGTGCGCAGAATCATCCCGCGAGGCTCCCCCGGGCAGGCGGTGGTCAGGACATCGACGGACCACTCCTTTTTGGGCGACACATGAGGTTCCACCTTCGGGCGGATGTCGTGTAGCCACTCAATTCCCCACCAGAGGGCCCGGTAGGCGATCGTGAGCAGAAAGGGCCAGAAAAACCAGGGCACCCCGCGCGACTCCGGCCGCAGCAGACGGGCGCCGAGCAGGCAGAGAGCCAGCGTGCCGATTCCAGCCAAAATACGGACGACCCGCAGTGATTCCGGGGCCGGTGCGGGCGCGCGCACGGGCTCTTCAGTCCACGCAAATGGGGGCCAATCGCGGAGTTCCTCGCTCCAGTCGACGGGTTGTTTCGCAGGGGACGCGTGGGCGGACTGGGGAGGTTGCTGGGGATCTGGGGGTGAAGGCGAGCCGGAGTCAGAGGCCGTCATATTCCCCGAAGGCCCTCAACCGCGCGCTTTCCAATCCACCACGGTGCCGAGCCGGGAATGCGGATCGGTCCGGAAACTGTGCTCATCCCACCCCGAATCGCAGGGACCGCAGGGAGTGCGTGGCTGATCTCTGGAAATGGGGCGGGCCGCCGGCACCCGGGAGGTGAAGCGCTCCTTGGACCGGCTGAGTTGAACGAATTAACGAATGGCTTCCTGTCTCAGTGTTCGCGCACTCCAGCGGTAGAGCATCCGGGAGTTTTGCCCCCAAAAACGGCGAGCGGCTGTTGGGCTGCGTTCGCTCAGGAAGGAATGGAGAGCGTCCCGCTGCTGAACCCAAGTGCCCACCCGGTCGCTGACCGGCCAGTTGCTTCCGAATACCAACCGTTGTTCGCCAAAAAGCTGCCAGATTTCCTCCAAGGCCTCGGCCTGCAGGGAGTCCAGCCGGCCCGGTTCTTGTCTGCCGCTCTGGAGCGCGTTGGAGAGCTTGGCGTACACGTTGGGGGCTTGCGCCAGTTCTCGCAGACAGGCTCGGTGTTCGGGGCCGCCTGAGGAATCGAAGGGCAAATGCTCAAGCACGATACGTTGCGCGGGCGCTCGCTGACAAAATTGCAGCACCTTGGGAAGGATGTCCCGGCGGGCGATCACCTCCAAAATGCGGTCACACGCCACAAAACGTTCCCAATGCGGTCCCCACTCCAGAGCAGACACCCTTGTCCCCAGGAAGCGTGGGTTTCCCATGAGCTGATCCAGCTGTTTGCCGAATTCCGGGGCCCTGAAGTCCAGTTTTCCGATCAGCCCAACGATGAGGGGGTTCCTTTCCGCCAGGTCCAAAACCCAGTGATTGTCTGAGTAGAGTGGGCTGGCTTCGACCACGATGACTCCGGCGACGTCGGGGGCGGCTGTGGCGTAGTGTTCGGGCAGGGCCGGCCGGTACAGCAGGGGGTCCTTTGCCGGCGGCCAGGGCACGCCCCCGGGCCGGGTCGGATCATAAAAGTGGACGTGGGTGTCGATGATTCCGGCAGGCTCCGAATCGAGTGCGCATTTTCCCGGCGATGCCCAAAAGCCGGTGGCCACTGCTGTGCCGGCTGTCTGCAGGAATTGACGGCGGGAGAGCGGGGGACAGCGCAGGGAGGCGTTTGATGGAACGGCAGCTCGTGAGGTTCCGGCAGACTGCCCGCAGCGCGTGGGGGAGGGAGCGGGGTCTTGCGCGGGCATTTTTACTCCAAGTCGGGTTTGGGGAGGTAAGGGCCCACAATGGTTGTCCACAATTGGTATCCCTTCGGGTTCATGTGGAGTTTGTCGGGACCAAAAATTTCGGGTCTGGGGAGGCCATCGAGTCCCAGCATGGGGTGGAAGACATCGATGAAGAGCAGCCCGGGATTTTGTTTGGTGTAAGCCTCGATCAACCCGTTGGCGCGGATCACCTGGGCGATCTCCGACCAGCGTGCCGGGTTCCCCGCAATCGAGAGGTAGGCAATGGGCGTATCCGGTTGTCGGGCGCGCACCTTGTTCACGAAGCTGCAGAACGCATCAAACACCTGTTCCGGGGTTCGGCCCGCATGAATGTCGTTGCCGCCCGCGTAGACCACGATGAAACGGGGTTCGTAGGCGAGCACGAGGCGATCCGCAAAATGCTCTACGTCGGCGAGTTGGGATCCTCCAAACCCCCGGTTCAGAAGGCGGTGATGCGGAAAGTCCTCTGCGAGGGACTTCCACAAACGCACGCTGGAGCTTCCCACGAAGACAATCCCTTTTCTGGGCGGGGCCACGCGTGCGTCTTCCTTCTCGAAGGCGGCGAGTTCGGCATTCCATTTCGCAAAACGGTCTGGGCCGGGTTCGGCTGGGAGGGGATGGGCGAAGCTGATTCCTGCGACGAGGGAGATGACGATTCCCAGTCGGTTTTTGCGCGCTTTCACGGTTGGGAGGATAGCTCCGGGTGGGGTTGGGCGTCGAGGTAAGGCGCTGTATTTTGGGGGCGAACGCTGATTTCCGAGGTGCCGGCTCCGGTCGACCATGGCGGACGCGCGGGAATGGCCCCGTGCCTGGACGTTTGCCTGCATCCCGTTGGGATGCGTTTGTTTGAATGGACGCAAAACCCCGGGGGTCGTGCGAGGCACGACCGCCCGGCTAATGGCCGTGAACCCTTCGGGTTCATCGATCCATACATGAGGCGTGTGTGGCGTGTGAGGCGTGTGAGGCGTGTGAGGCGTGTGAGGCGTGTGAGGCGTGTGAGGCGTGTGAGGCGTGTGAGGCGT
>JBANFR010000195.1:0-5616 GCA_037975925.1 Verrucomicrobiota bacterium | reverse complement strand
TCGATGGTGACCACCGCTGCCTCGGACTCCTGAGCGCCCTCAAAATCACCCACCACCTCTTCCCCGCCCGCGACGAAGCCTTTTCCGCTCGCATCGTCAAAGCCTCCTTGCGGGACATCGTCACCACCTTCGGCGGCGAACTCATCACCGGCTCCCTCGGCGACCAACCCCAAGAGCAACTGCTCATGGTCGGGGCCATGGCCCAGGATTCCTTTATTCCCCGCCTCCAGCGCTACCGGGACCGCCGCGTCATTCTATTCGTCGGAGACCGCCCTCACATCCAGGAACTCGCCATCCAGGAAAAAGTCGACGCCATCGTTGTCACCGGAAACCTCGGTGTCCTTCCCGAAATCCACGAGGCCGCTGCGCGGGCCGGCGTCACCCTCATCTCCTCCCCTCACGACACGGCCACCTCCGTGCTTTTGGCACGTGGAGGCGTGCGCGTCGGCGAGATGCTCCAGTCGGACTACGTCTCGCTCCACTGCAACACCCCCCTTGAGGAAGCTCGCCGCGTCGTCGCAGACAGCGCCCAGTTCTCTTTTCCCATTCTGGACGATTCCGGGAAGCTTGTCGGGATCCTTTCGAAATCCGACTTTATCAAACCCATTCCGCGCCAACTCATTTTGGTCGACCACAACGAGCTCAACCAGGCCGTGCGTGGAGCGGAAGAGATTCCCATCGTGGAGGTTCTGGACCACCACAAGCTGGGTGGGTTCGCAACCCACAGCCCGATCCTGTTCTGGAACAACCCGGTGGGCTCCACGAGCACCATCGTTGCCCTGTGCTTCAAAAACGCCGGCATCCCCATCCCCAAACCATTGGCCGGACTGCTCATGGCAGGCCTGATCTCGGATACCCTGCACCTTCATTCCCCCACCACAACCGCCATCGATCGAACGCTCCTCGCCGAGCTTTCCCTCATCGCGGAAGTGGAATCGCAAGCCCTCGCCAGCGAGATTTTTTCAGTCGGTTCGCCCTTGCTCACGATGACCCCCGAGCAGGCCGTGGGTGCTGATTCGAAGGTGTACGAAGAAAACGGGTACCGCTTCAACGTCGCCCAAATCGAAGAGCTCTCCCTTGATCACTTTGAGTCCAAAAGAGAGGAACTCCTTCGAGCTCTGGAGGAGAGACGCCAGAGCCAAAAACTCCTCTTCACCGCTCTTTTGGTCACCGACATCAACGCACAGACCTCTCTCCTACTCGTCCGCGGAGAGGACGCCTTTTTGCGAACCATCGATTACCCTGCGCACTCAACGTGCATCTGGGAACTGGCCGGGGTGGTCTCCCGCAAAAAGCAGCTCCTGCCCTACCTCCTGCGCTGCCTCGGCCGCATGCACGTCGATTGACCCGGAGGCTCCGCTTTCTTTTCACAGGGTGAAAATCGCCGGCGGTGACCCAAAACTCCGCCTCCGGCGCCCCTCCCACACAGTCCACACAGTCCACACAGTCCACACAGTCCACACAGTCCACACAGTCCACACAGTCCACACAGTCCACACAGTCCACACAGTCCACGGAGTCCACGGAGTCCACGGAGTCCACGGAGTCCATGCAGTCCATGGGTGGTATTTTTCCCAAGGCCGCCAACCCTCCGCGGATTGACCCGCGCAAAACCGCGTCAGCGCCGCACGCCTAAACCCGCTGCAATCAAAGCCAGCATTCTCCCGGTCCGCCCCTTTTCCATCCGGTACGAATAATACCGATCCACCCCGCTCCCCGTGCAAATCCCGGCGTCCCAAACCCGTCGCACCCCGAGTCCACGGCACTGTGCCCGAATTTCCGCCGCAAAATCCTCCTCGTAATTCGGCGGCCGGATACACGGACTCAACACCACCCAAATCGCTTCCGGACGCGACCCATACTGGCGCCTCATAGCCTCAATGGTCTCCGGCACCACCCCCTGGCGCGTACCCTTGGCTCCCGAGTGCGCAAGCCCCACCGCTCCACCCTCCGAGTCGAAACAAAAAACCGCACAACAATCGGCAACGTAAATGCCAAGGCAAACCGCGGGATCTCTACTCACCAACGCGTCCGCCCCTGCAAACCACGACTCGGTACGGCAGTCGGCAACGGCCACCTCCTTGCCGTGCACTTGCTCCGCCAGACACAGACGCCGGTCCCCCAGCGCCAATTCATCCTGAAAACGGGCGTGCACCGGACCCAATCGGGCCAAAGCCTCCGCCCGCTCCACAGCAACCGCCACTCCCGGTTGACGAATCGCAAAACCGTTCACCGCCCCCGCATCCCAAAGCACCGGACAGAACTCCGAGGGCATCGATGTCGGAGCAGAGGCCCAAGTCAGCGGATTCGAATCTCTCATGCCGGCGCCTCCAAAACCCATCGTTCTCTCAGGTCCCTCACCCGCTAGCGCGGAACCCGATGCAAAATCTCCTTCTCCACTTTGCTCAGAGGATCCTGAAACGACTCTGAATACTTGGTGTCCGCCCCCGTCGCTCGATCAAACTCGGACACTGACCGGACATAGTCCCCCATGGCCTGCAACTCCGTGTTGCGCGCGCGGGTCAGCGCGACTCGCGCATCCAACACCTCCAACTGCGTCCCGGCCCCTGCCGCCAGCCGCTCCTGCGCCAGTCGCAACGCCTCCAGAGCCTGCTGCACATTCTTTTGCTGACTCTCAATCGTTTCCTGAAATTGCTGCAGATCCGTAAACGCTTTCTGCACCTCCAACTCCACCTGCAACACCGCATCCTCATACCCCACCGTCGCCGACTCCAAACGCGCCTTCGCCTGACTCACCTGCCCCACCGTCTCAAAGCCGTCAAAAATGTTCCACCTTCCGGTCACCCCCAGGAAATAACCGTCAATGGTGTCATCTAAATTCTTGGCCATGAATCGATTTCTCAACTCATAGCCCCCACGCAAATCCAGCCGCGGCTTGAATCCCGCCAGCGCCACCTTGATCCGCTCCTTCTCCAACAAGATCTGCTCACGCTGCGCCTTCAAGGAGGGCCGCCGGGCCCGCCCCAACGCCAAGGCGTCAGCCAAACCCAGGGATGGCTTCTCCACTCGTAAATCCCCATGACACTGGAATGTCGGGCGCCCCCCGGGAGCTGGGTCCAAGCCCAAAGTTTTGGCCAACTGCAACTGCGCAATCAGCGACTCACTTTTGGCGCGAATCAAATTCGGCTTCACGCTCGCCAGCTCCACTTCCGCCCGAAGCACGTTAAAACGGGGGACCGTTCCCGCCTCCAGACGGTTCTTGGCGTCCTGCAACTGCGAGGCCGCTAGCTCCACCGATTCCTGCGCCACATCAATCAGGTCAGCCGTCACCAGAACCTGCGCAAACTGCTTGCGCACGTCGCTCACCGTCCGGTCCAGAACATCCCGCAGCCGGTAATAGGCGGCGTCTTGGACCCTCTTGGCCGCATTCAAGGCCGAACGCACCTGTCCCCCCGCGTACAGCACCTGTCTGGCCTCAATCGCAATCCGCCACGAATTGAGCTGTGCCAGCGGGTTCACCATCAGCTTCGAATCCAGATTGTCAAAATTCCCCACCACACCCACTCGCGGCAGCGCCTGGGCACGCACCTCCACCACCTCCCCATGCACTCGCTCCATCTCCCGCACAGCCCGCAAAACCTCCGGATTCTGTCGAATCGCCAACTGAACCGCCTCATCCAGCGTCAGCTTCCCCGAAAGCGTCCGCTGACGCGCCACCGCCCCAAAACGCTGTTCCCCCGCAGAAGGGCGGGAAGGCCCCTCCGCACGCCCCTCCAAACTCCACAGGCTCCACGCTGCAAAACCAACGGCACAGAGGAGAGCAGGACGAAACTTCATGAAAAAGCGAGGGATGGAAAACACGGGCAACAATCAGCTCAGCAGAGGTGCCACAACACCCCCTAAGAGAGAAGCCGGATTAAATGAGCCCCAACTTCATTTTCCCCACCTCGCTGATCATCGACTGACTCCACGGAGGGTCCCAAACCACCTCCACCGAAGCCGACCCCACCCCGGGAATACCCTGAATCTTCTCCTCCGCCTCCCGCGCAATCACAGGCCCCATCCCGCACCCCGGCGCCGTCAGCGTCATCTTCACCGTAACACGCGCCGCCTCCCCCTCCGCCTGCTCCACCACGCAGTCATAAACCAACCCCAAATCCACGATGTTCACCGGAATCTCCGGGTCGTAACACGTCTTGAGTTGCTCCCAAACAGCGCCCTCCTCCACCCGAACCCCAACCTCCCCGGACACCACCGGCTTCGACGCAGGTGCCACCTCCAGTCCCAAAGCATCGGCATCCGCCTCGCGGATCCTCGCCAACCCCTCCGAGGTCGCCACCGTAAAACTTCCTCCCAAGGCCTGGGTGATCGTCACCCGCGCACCCGCATGCAACCGAATCAATTCCCCGCTCGGAATCCGAACCGCATCACAATCGCGAAGCAAAATTTTCTCAGAATTCTCGTGCATAAAATCAGGAAACCGCCGGTTTTTTAATAATCACTCGCCCCTTTTGCTCCCCCGCCGAGGGCCGGAAGCTGTCCACCAAAGACGGCGCCTTTTCCGGCAAAACAGGCGAAACTGCCGGCGCCTCCGCCTTCTGCTGCGTGAGAGCTGAACGGAGCGCCCCCTCCACCAACTGAGCACAATGAATCTTCATCGGCGGCAAAGCTCCCAAAGGCGCCGAAAGATCCGCCCCGGACATCTCTAACGCCTCCTCCACCGTCTTCCCCGCCACCAATTCCGTGGCCACGCTCGCCACCGCAATCGCCGTTTCGCACCCAAACGTCTGAAACGTCGCCCGATCAATCACCCGACGCCCCTCCCCGTCCTCCCGAAATTTCACCCACATCCGCAACATATCGCCGCATTCCGCAGACCCCACCGTCCCAACGGAATCCGCATCCGCCATCTCCCCAAGGTTCTGGGGCCGCGCCAAGGCGTCTTCGATTCTCTTCTCCAAGTCACTTTTCATAGGGGCAATCAGGCTAATTCGTAGCGCGGCAACTCGGGATCCACCTCGCAACTCCAGGCGTCCATCCCCCCCTTCATACTCCTCACGTTCTCCAAACCGTGCCCCGCAAAATACGCCGCCGCATCCAAGCTCCGAATGCCATGGTGACACACAAAAATAATCTGCTGCGAACGATCCCATCCCGGCAACTCGCGCATCAACTCCTCGCTGAAGGGAATCGCCCCCTCAATGCGCACCGCCTCAAACTCCTCCCGCGTCCGGACATCCACCAAACGCGCCCGCCCCTCCTTCACCAACTGCGCCGCCTCGCCAGGCGTCACCTCCATCCGTGCATCCGCTTCCTGGGCATCCGCCAAAAACGCAATCACTTCCTCCACCGGCAGCCCCCCGTTGCGCTCGCACACCTGCGCCAACGTCTCGTCCGCCTGAAATCCGCAGCTCGAACACCCCCCAATGTGGTAGCCCCGAAACAGCGCCCTTTGCGCCCCCGGAAAACAAGCCACCAACTCGCGCATCGTCGTTTCCGGTCTAAGCCGGGAGTCGGAATGTAACATGCCCCCAAACTAAAGCGCTCCCCAGCCCCTGACAACGCCCGCGCCCGTTTTTCAGTTATTTCCCCCCCGCCGCATCCCCCCCTGTCGCCCCCGCCCATCGCGCAAACTCAACGTCCAAAGCCGTCACC
>JBANFR010000194.1:0-5712 GCA_037975925.1 Verrucomicrobiota bacterium | reverse complement strand
GAGTCCTGCTGGATTTCACGCAAATCTTTTCCATCCAATAAAATGCGTCCCTGATTCGGATCATAAAACCGCAGGAGCAGGGCAATAATCGTGCTCTTGCCTGCACCGCTCTCTCCGACGAGGGCGTAAAATTTCCCGGGCTCAAAATTCAGGCTGAGCCCCTTCACCGCAGGCGCCGCCCCGGGTCGGTACGTGTAGGTGACGTTTTCCATCCGGATGGCTCCCTGAGCGCGGTCGATGGCCAGCGCGCCTGGGGCGTCCTGGACCTCGGGGCGCTCGTCGAGCATCCGGAAAACCTCGATGGAGGACGTGGCGCACCGTTGCAGGACCAACTGGAGACGGGTGAGTGCCCGCACGCTGGGATACAGCAGCACCAGAGCGCCCACCTGCATGATGAAGGTGTCGAAAGAAACCCCGCGCACCCAGCAGTAGACGAGCCCGCCCGCAATCCCGAACGAGGCGGACGTTTCCACCATCGGGCCGACCATCTCAATCGTCCGGTAAATCTTGAATGCGAGCCCATTCACCTCCTGGGCCGTGCGCGTGAAGCGTTCCACCTCGTAGGGCTCCCGCGCATGCGATTTGACCACGCGGATGCCCGCCAGCGACTCCATCATGATCCCCGTAATGCGAGAGTTTAACTCCTGCTCCTGGCGCCCCATGCGCCGGGCCCTTTTACGCAAGAGGATGGCTGGCAGCATAAACAGGGGAAAAAGCCCTACGCTGCACAGCATGAACTGGTAGTCGCGCACGAGGAGATAGGTGAGCGTGGACACCACACTCACCGGGTGCCGAATAATGTCCTGCGCAAACGTCATCGCCGTGTTTGCGGAAGTGGACGTCATGCTGAAGGCGGTCTGAATCAGCTCGGAGGCGTGCTGTTTGTTAAAGAACTCGAGGGAACGCCCCATGATTTTGGCGAACACCTTGCGGCGCAGATCCAGGCTCAGCCGCTGCTCGACCCACGCAAACTGGCAGTTCGCGAGAAAATCCAGCGCCCCCTTCAGAAACACAAAACAGGGGATCAACAAGCACAGGGCCACAACCGCGCCCAGGGTGCGCCATTCACCCGTGCCTGATTGGAGCGCGGGCACCCAGGCCGTCACGGTATCGCGCAGCTGTTCGAGCGAGCTCAGGAGGGCGTCGACCTTGGCGTACCAGGCCGGGTGTTCATGGATTTCGGGGAATTTGGCGGTGATTTTCGACCACCACTCCTGCTTGTTGCCCAGATGGACGTAGCCTTTGAGGACGAGGGAGGCGACGCCTTGAACCACGGCCAGGAGCACGGGATTACTGAAGCCTGCGAGCAGGGCCGTCACCAGGCCGAGGGCAAATCGCCCCCGGTACGGTTTGAGGTAGGGAAAGAGACGGCGCAGGTGGACAAACGCCCCCGAGTGAGAGGAGGCGGAAGAAGGTCTGGAAAACATGGGTGGAGAAAAGGCGGGAGGGGATGGTTAGCAGCGGTGCTGCGGTTCCGAAAGCCCGGGAGCGCGCAGCCCCGGCTGCGCTTTACGCCGCCCTCGCCCCCCGCGTCCTCCCAGCAGAACGGTAAATCCGGTCCCCCCGACGGATCATCCCGTAATACAACGCCATGCTTCCGAACATGAGCACGCTTCCGACCAAAACATCCGAACGCCAACCGAAGTCGTTGTAGAACTCTGCCAAGATAAGATCGGCCACACTCACCAACACTGCCGCCAGTGGCAAATTCCACCCCCCATTCCCTCTCCAACTGTCAGACATGGAAAGACTCCCACGAACCAATGTTCGGAGAGTCCAGTACCCCATGACTAACGCAGCCTTTGCCCAAAGGATCCCGAGGGTTTGGATAGAAAAGAGGTTAGAAAAAAAGACTGCCACCTCAAGGCGGCCTGGAATCCGCTGGAAAGCCAGTTGCGGCAGGAGGAGGAACCCTACAGCGCTCAGCGCAATCCCCGCCGTGACGCTCGTGAGGGTCCAAGCACTCACCGGTAGGCGGCGGAGTATCAGCGGGTCGACCAAGATCAACATATCAAGCGCCACCATCACAAAAAGAACGTGATCCATGGAGGCTCGCTTCCAGGCCGGTATGGCAAACCCATAGTGGATGAGCAGGATCAGCGTGAGCCAGAAGAGGTTCTGATACGAAAAGAGACAGCGCGCCAGAAGCTGCGCAAGCCAGTGGCGAGACGCTCGTTTCAATGGAATCGTTCCATCGAGAGCGGATAAGACCCGTGCCCCCCCGCCTCCGCCCCGGTCCAACTCTCGAGCAGCGACTTGTGGCGTCATTGGCATGTCACTCAGGAGATTTTCGCGGGAAGAAAACCGGAGCGCCCAAAACGAAAGGAAAACCAGCGCGGCTGCAGTCAGCGTGAAGGCCATGTCGTATTTCCCCGAAGCCACGGCGACGGCCACAGGGGACGACGAGCGAGCATACAGAAAAAAAAGGGAGGCAACCCCGATCGACACCACTGACCGCAGCCACTGGATGAGGGGACGACTCCCGCCGAAGAGCGTTTGAACCAGACTCAGGAGAGCCAAGAGCCCGGCAGCCCAAAGCGTGTGTTGTGCAGAATCGCGAAACGCAGGCACCTCACACAGCAGCCCTCGGAGACCGCCCGCCACAAGCACGACCAGCGGCGTCATCGGCACACGCCACCACCACAAAAACACCGAGGCCCGGCGGTTCCCCAGCGGCAAACAAAGCCGAGCCTTTTGCACCAATTGAGCAGCGTGGGAAGTTGTGAGGAAAAAAACCCACAGAACGCACGAGATCTCGAAGGCCTCTGCAGGCTTCCAGAGGCAGACCACTAGGACCAAGCCCCACAGATACCAAGATTTTCGGAAAACAAATCCGAAAGCTCGCAGGAGGTGATCTCCGCGACTTGTGCGGTCCGGAGCGCAGGCGGGAAGAGAGGAGGTCATGGCAGCGGTCACAGGGGGGGCTAGGCGTTGGCGGTGTGTGCGAGATACAGCTCCTCCAGCGTGACCGGCTGCGTGTGCACCTGGGTGGCACCCGCCGCCTCCAATTGCTGCGCCGAACACACCGTCCGGCGAATTACAGCCCTCCAACGGTTGCCCTCACACTGCGCCCCCAACACACCCGGCATTCCCCGAAACAGCGCATTGGCAGGGGCCGACCACTGCACCCCGCAATGCTCCTCCAGCAGCGACGCCACTTCTCCCTCCAACAACACGCGCCCCTGCTGCAACAACACCATCCGGTCCGCGATCCGCTCCACATCCGTGAGCTGGTGCGAGGATAGCAACACGGAGCGGTTGGGATCGGTCACCACCGCCAGCAACTCCTGGAGCAAAAACTGGCGCGCTCTCACATCCAAACCGGTGGTCGGTTCGTCCAGCACCAGCAAGCGGGGACGCCATGCCATCGCAGCGACCAGTCCCAGTTTGGTCTGTTCGCCAAACGACAGCGCTCGAATGCTCTTTTTGGCAGGTAACGCAAATTGCTCCAAAAGCCGTTCCTCATAAGCGGCATCCCAGGAGGGACGAAAGGCGGCCAGAAAATCCAGCGCCGCACGCACATTCCCCCAGCCCGAGAGATCCAGATCGGGACCGGCAAAGGCGGCGATTCTTTTGAGCGCCACATCCTCGTTGAAATGATCGTAGCCAAAGACGCGGATCGTTCCGGCCTCCGGAGCACCCACACCAAAGATCAGGTTGAGCAGCGTGGTTTTGCCGGCGCCATTGGCTCCGAGCAAGGCCGTGATGCTCCCGGCGGGCACGCTCAGCGACACTTCCCCGAGCACAAATTTGCGGAACTTTTTGACTAGGCCCCGGACTTCAAGCGCCGGTGTTTCGGTGGTGTTCATGGGTTGAGGTGTTTGAGAAAAAGGGCGCGGATTTCGGAAGGCTTCAACCCGGCCTGCTCCGCCTCCGCTCGGGCCTCCGCCAGAAGGGATTCCGCCCGAGCGCGATGCGTCTCGCGGGAGCGGTCGAGAGCAGCGTCAGTGATGAAGGAACCGAGGCCGGGCCGACTGTAAATGAGGCCCTGTCTTTCGAGTTCTTCGTAGGCACGTTTGACGGTGATGACACTGACGCAGGTTTCGGCAGCAAGCTTACGGACGGAGGGAAGAGGCGCGCCGGGAGGGAGCTGGCCATTGGCGAGGGCGGCGTGGATTCCGGCGATGATCTGTTCGTAGAGGGCACCCGGGGCGGCCAGGGAAAGCGGGGGGAGCAGTGAGGCGACGGGCACCGCGTTTGGGAGCATGGCATTCTGTATATGCCGTGTATACACAGTCTGTCAATCCTGCGGAGGAAGTGGGAGGGAGACGCTTGGGGCGAGCGGAGCGGGAATGCGCAGCTGGGGCTGCGCGCTCCTGAGGGCAAGGCCGCTCACCGGAGGAAAAAATGAAGCGGTGGGTACGGCAGAAGTAAGAGAAAATGGTCGAGGCTCCTTCTCCTGAGACGTTCGGCTTCAAAAAGCCCCGCCAAAATTCCACCGAAGAGAAATGGGCAATCAGCTCCAAAGCTCAGGAAAGCGTGGACGATGGACCCTGCTAGCACGCTGAACAAAAAACCATCGTTCAGGGACTTTTTGAACTCCGGGACATCTTGGCAGCACGGCACCATGGGTTTGAGCGGAGATGCTGTGCGCCTCAGCCACGAGCGCGCAGCCCCAGCTGCGCTGTGCGCTCGTTTCGCCCACAGCTCTGCGCAACCCTCACCGCCCGCTCGATCCGGGAATTTCCTTTCCCCTCAAAAAAGCCGGTCTTTGATTTGGGAATGCGCTTCTCACTCCCCCGTGTCGTGGCCACGACCCTTCTCCTTTTCGTCGCCACTTCCCTCTCGCTCTCCGCAGAACAAGTGGGTCCTTGGAATATCGAGGCCCTGCAGACGCAAATCCCCGCCATGCGCTGGGTACGGCAGGATCAGCCTGTGCACTCGCTTCTTTACGCCGGTGAGGCGTTTCGCGGGAACCCAACCGAGGTGTTCGCCTTTTACGCGTCCCCCAGCACCGTCGGCGACGCCCCGCAGGGCGGGAAATTTCCAGGGATCGTCCTGATTCACGGCGGCGGAGGGACAGCCTTTGCCGATTGGGTTTATCTCTGGGCCAAAAGGGGTTACGCCGCGATCGCAATGGACCTCAGCGGTTCCCGCCCCATCGATCCCGCCGTCGACGCCACCGGAACGGTGACCGGAAATGCCCACGCGCAAGGGACACGCACCCGCCTCCCCAACGGCGGCCCAGACCACGGGCACCCCGAAAAATTTGATTCCATCGGAGGCGACACCAGCGACGACTGGCCCTTCCACGCGGTGGCTTCCGTGATGCGCGCCCACACGCTCCTGCGCAGTTTTCCCGAAGTGGACGCTGAGCACACCGCCGTCACAGGCATCAGTTGGGGTGGTTACACGACGTGCCTGGTCGCTTCGCTCGACAACCGGTTCAAGGCCGCCGTGCCCGTGTACGGCTGCGGATTCCTCCACGAAGGCGAATCCGTCCAAAAACCGAGCATCGACCGGCTCGGCGACCGGAAAGCCCTGTGGGTCCGGGAATACGATCCGAGCAGCCACCTGCCCCGGTGCCGTGTCCCCATCCTTTTTGTGAATGGAACCAACGACGTGCACTACGTCCTGGACAGTTACCGGAAAAGCTACGCGCTGGTGCCCGGCGAAAAACAAATCCGGATCCAAGTCAATATGCCCCACGGACATAAGGCGGGTTGGGCGCCGCAGGAAATCGGTCTTTTTATCGACTCGAAATGCCGTGCC
>JBANFR010000193.1:0-5867 GCA_037975925.1 Verrucomicrobiota bacterium | reverse complement strand
GAGCCTACAAGCAGTGGAAGGCCTCGAACGGAAAGCCGCCCTCGGATTTTGGGATTGTGGATGAAGGGGAGATGAAATTCAGGCTGAGTGTGTGGGAGCGGAATACCCCGCCGATGATTGACTACCTCACGCGTCCGGAGTCTCGCTCCGGCGCCTTTCTGACGGTGGGAGAACCGAATCCTCAGGTGGGGCTCGCGATTCCCGACGAAATGCCTCCGGGGACCTACCGGATTCGAGCGCGGATGGGATTGACTCCGGAGGCAACTCCTAGTCGGTCTTTTTTGGAAATCGGGGTTCGCGGAAAGTCGCTCAACGATGCGATTTCGTTGATCGCGTGCCGCAAAATTAGCGCGCCTTTGTCGGAGGGGGAGGTGATTGAGGCGGAGGTTGTGCTCCCGAAATTGACCGTGCCCTTAAAGGAAGACATCGGTCCGGAAACCAAAAAGGTGATCTTACTTGGGGAGCGCGTGATTGGGTTTCGGGAGCGGCAGCATAACACTCCCCAGGTGTCTTCGGGAATGTATGCCAAGGCCATCGACGAGACCGGTTTTGGAATTCAGCCTGCGTTGTGGGTGGATTGGGTGGAGTGGGAGGGACCCATCCGGAGCCAGCGACAAATGGAGTTGGCCAAGGAGTTGTTTTTTAAGGGCCCGGATGCCATTCGGGACGAGGCCTACGCGCGGGAGATCCTAGAGCGTTTCGCGCGCCGTGCTTTCCGTGGCAAAGAAGTTCGGTCCACGTATTTGGACAAATTGGTTGGGCACTTCCGTGATCGGCAAAATCAGGGAGAGAGCTTTGAGCAGGCGCTGATGGAGCCTCTCAGTATCGTGCTGGCGTCGCCCAGTTTCCTGTATCTGTCCGAGCCCTCTTCCGGGAAAGACAGAAGGCGTCCTGTCGATGGTAGGGAGCTGGCAGACCGGCTTTCCTATTTCCTGTGGAGTGCTCCCCCAGACGAGGAGTTATCGCGCCTGGCCAGTTCGGGTGAACTGGGGAAGAAAGAAGTTTTGGCCGCTCAGGTGGAGCGACTGTTGGCGTCTCCCCGCTCGTGGGAGTTTGTTTCGGGGTTTGGCTACCAGTGGCTGCATTTGGAGCGGCTCGGATTCTTCCAGTTCAATTACCGTCTCTTCCCCGAGTTTGACGAAAGCGTCCGGCAGGCGGCCAAGGAGGAGGTGTTTCACACTCTGCAAACAATTCTGGCAGAGGGGCTTCCATTGGGAGCTCTCCTCAAGAGTGATTTTGTGGTGATCAACGACCTGTTGGCGCATTACTACGGCATTCCTGGAGTACATGGGTCTCATTTCCGGAAGGTTCAAGTGCCGGAGGGACTACCGAGGGGGGGCTTTCTGGGCATGGCGGCGATTCTGGCGATGGGTTCGGATGGAGAGCGTTCGTCGCCTGTCGAGCGCGGGGCTTGGGTGCTTCGGACTCTGCTGCACAAGCCGCCACCGCCCGCCCCCGCTAATGTGCCACAGTTGAGCCGTCATGCGGGTAAATTGCTTTCAGCAAGAGATTTGCTTGCTGCTCACATGGAAGAGGCTCAATGCGCGCAGTGCCATCGAAAGATCGATCCCATCGGGTTTGGCCTCGAACATTTTAACGCGGCAGGGCTCTGGCGCGAAAAGGAGCTCACCGAAATTGCAGCTGGCAACCGGGTGAAGAAAGCCCAGGAGCACGAGATCGATGCGAGCGGCTCTCTCCCCGATGGAACCGCATTTCGGAATTTCTTTGAAATGCGCGACGGAGTTGCTGCTCGTCAGGACGCGTTTGCGAAGGGGGTCATCGAACCGCTCATCTCTTATGCCTTGGGAAGGCCATTCGGGTTCTCCGATGCGGAACTGGCCGAGGAGATTTATGAGAAAGCAAAGGCGAAAAACTTCAGTCTCCGCGCGATCGTGCACGCTCTCGTGGAGAGCAAAGATTTTCACACCAAATAGCCCTCTGTCGATGCTAATGCATTGGTGGGCAGGGCGTTTTGGAGGATCTATTGGCGAAAGAGAAAACCCGGAACGGCGTATCCATGCTGCGGATACCCGTGCCGGGTCATTTTCGCTTCGAACGCTGCTAGGGATCTGCAGCGTCAGCTGTCACTTGCCTCCCTCAACGGAATGAGGAGGGCTCAGCTCGCGATGGTGTTGATTTCGACAGGCTCTACTTTCACTCCCTGTTCCTCCAGCCAAGCGATGGCTCGGGTGACCTCCTCGTGTTCGCCTTCGAGCGAGAGCGACAGGATTCCCACCTCTTCCGTGACACTGGCCTGACGGATGTTCGGGATGACCTGAAACTGTTTGCTGAGTTCCCACAAAATGGGGCGCGTGATGAGACGCGGTGGGAGCATGAGCCACAGACGGGTTTTGTAGGTTGCCATAGCAGTGAAGACAAAGGGGGAGTGAGTGGTGCCCTTACAATACTAGCCACCGGCAATGGCCGGAACGATCGAGATCTCGTCGGTTTCTTTCACTGCCGTGGCGGCCTCCTCGAGGAAGCGGATGTCTTCGTCGTTGACGAAAACATTCACGAAGCGGCGGATCTGGCCGTTCTCATCGCAGATGCGTTCCTTCAGGCCGGGAAATGCCTTTTCGAGGTTGGTGAAAACTTCACCGATG
Organism: Verrucomicrobiota bacterium; assembly: GCA_037975925.1. GTDB lineage: Bacteria > Verrucomicrobiota > Verrucomicrobiia > Chthoniobacterales > Chthoniobacteraceae > Chth-196. Next base: position 3,264 of record JBANFR010000193.1, on the reverse strand, counting down.
GTACTGCCGCTGGCTTCGACGACTTCGAGTTCGCTGGTCAGTTTTCGGAGTGGGGTGGGGATTCGTACTTGTGGCATAAAGATTAGGATCACTGGTTCTTGATTAGATCGCGGACGCAGCGCTGTCGGGAGCGTAGATTTTTTCCTCAAACTCACGGATGTTCGGGGCAATCAGACGCGGAGCTCCGCATTTTCCGGCAATCGCCTCTTGGGTCTTGAGCCCGTGGCCTGTGATACACAACACGGCGCTGTCGCCTGCACCGATGTGTCCGGCGGCGATCAATTTTTTCGCAGTCGCCACGGTTACTCCACCGGCGGTTTCCGCAAAGATACCAGCATACTCCGCGAGCATCCGGATCCCCTCTACCACTTCTTCGTCGGTGACGTCGTCGGCGGTGCCCCCCGTTTGTTTCATCGTGTGAATGGCATAATAGCCATCCGCCGGGGTTCCGATTGCGAGGGATTTGACGATGGTCTCCGGCTTTGCCACCGGTTTGACGATGTCGGTGCCTTTCTTGAGGGCAGCGGAGATAGGGGAGCAACCGGAGGCCTGGGCGCCGTGAACCTTGAACGGGGTGGATTCCACAAGACCCAATTCGGTGAACTCCTTGTAGGCTTTGTGAATCTTCGTGAGGAGCGATCCAGAGGCCATCGGGATGACGGTGTGCTGCGGGATTCGCCATCCCAGTTGCTCGCATATTTCAAATCCCATGGTCTTGGATCCCTCGGCATAATAGGGGCGGAGGTTGACGTTGACGAATCCCCACCCGAATTTGCCGGCGATTTCAGAGCACAGGCGATTCACTTGGTCGTACGCACCGTGGATGCCGATCACCTGTGTTCCGTAGATGAGTGAGCCTAAAATTTTACCCTGCTCGAGGTCAGCGGGAATGAGCACGTAGCTTTTGAGACCCGCAGCGGCCGCGTTAGCGGCCACGGAATTGGCTAAATTGCCGGTAGACGCGCAGGCTACCACCTCAAAGCCCAACTCCTTGGCTCGGCTCAATGCCACGGAAACCACCCGGTCTTTGAAGGAGAGCGTCGGGTAATTCACGGTGTCGTTCTTGATCCACAGCTCGCGGATTCCGAGGAATCGAGCCAAACGATCGGCCTTGATTAGGGGAGTGTATCCGACTGCCGTTCCCACGGTGGGTTCTCCGTCGATCGGCAGAAGTTCGCGGTAGCGCCACATCGTTTGCGGACGGGACTCGATCACCTTCCGGCTGAGAACCTGTTTAATTGCCTCGTAATCGTAGGCCGCCTCCAGGGGGCCGAAATCAAAGTCACAGACGTGAATCGCCTCTTTGGCGTAGAGGCGTCCGCATTCGCGGCACTTGAGGTTGCTGAAAAAGGTCTTGGGTTCCATAGCGAGGTGCTGTCCCAAGAGCGGCGAGTGGATATCTGAGGCAAGCAAGTCGCCTCAGGTAGCCTCTCATCTTTTCCCCGCCTAAGCGGAGCTGGATTTGGCACCTGGTCCCCGCCACATCTCGCGATGTGTCCGGGCGGTTGCCGTGACGTCGTAGGGCCAGTCCCTCTGCCACTCTTGATGAAAGCGGAGTGAGGATACCGGCGGACATCCGGCGGCGTCAACGTGGAATCTGGCGCAGGCAGGGAGTCAGGCGGTGCCTTGGATTCAGTTTCGGCGGAGGCGGAACTGGATTTGGAATTGCCTGGGCGTCATTCCGATATGACGATGGAAAGCCTGAGTGAAAGCGCTTTGATCGCAGAAACCCAGTTCACGGCTGACGTCTGCGATTTGGGTGGATTCCTGCTGGAGTGCTTCGCAGGCTGCCTGAATACGCAGTTTAAGAACAAACGCCTGAGGGCCAACCCCAAATGCCTCTACAAATTTGCGGTGGAGTTGGCGGACGGACAGGTGGACCTGTGCGGCGAGATCCTCCACCGAAATTTTGTCTCTGAAGTGGGAGCGGATGTAGGCGATTGCCTTGTCGAGTTGGAAAAAGGGCTGCAGCACGGATCTGCGGTCATCGTAACCGTGGGTGGTGCCCATCAGGCCGATCACCTCGCCCTCTGGATTTCTGAGCGGCAATTTGTTGGTGACGTACCAGTCGGGAATTCCCTGGCGGTTAAAAAACAGTTCCACCAAGTTGAGCTTTGCCTCCCCGGTGGTTAGGACGGATTCATCGTCTCGGCGGAATGTTTCCGCGAGTCGGCTTGGGAATAGCTCGAAGTCGTCTCGGCCTACGATTTGAGCCTCCTCGGTGAAACCAAAACGCTCATAAAAGAGCCTGCTGGCGCAAAGAATCCGGCACTGTCGATCCTTGGCGAAGAACGCGACGTCCGGAAGGTGATCGAACAGTCGGTAGAATGGGGTCTCCGGACTAAGGGACCGGAGAAAACTCGCACGCCATGCGAGTCCTTCCGACGGCGGGGGGGAGAAGTTTTGGGGGCGGGACATAAACGGGGGGGGCACCGTTGTACCTAAGCGTGAGTCGGCAGATTTCCGTTTTCGCTTAACTGATTTGACCTTCGTTACGGGCGGTTTGAGGTGATATTTTTAAACTGCATGTCCGACTCGTTTGTTCACCTTCATTTGCATAGCGAATATTCCCTCCTCGACGGGGCCACCCGGATCCCCGCGCTCATGAAGAAAGTGAGGGAATACGGAATGCCCGCCGTGGCCTTAACGGACCACGGTAATTTGTTCGGGGCTATCGAGTTTTATCAGGAGGCGGAAAAGGCTGGGGTGAAGCCGATTGTCGGGGTTGAGGCGTATATCGCTCCGGGGTCTCACCTGGACCGCAATGCTGGCAATGGGAGGGAGTCGGCAAATCATCTCACTCTGTTGGCGAAGGACGAGGAGGGGTATCAAAACTTGGTAAAGCTTGTGTCGATAGCCCACTTGGACGGGATGTATTACAAGCCGCGGATAGACAAGGATTTGCTATCAAAGCATGGCCGTGGGTTGATCGCCCTCAGTGGTTGTTTGAAGGGGGAGGTGAATCAGGCGATCTTGGCGGATAATGAGCCCCGGGCGTGGGAGTTGGCCGCTCAGTACCGGGATATCCTCGGGCCCGAGAACTTCTTTATTGAACTGCACGACCACGGCATTGAGCAGCAGATTCGTTGCAACCGATTGCTGCCCAAGATTGCCCGCGATCTCGGGCTTGGGATCGTCGGGGCCAACGATGTGCACTTTCTCGAGAGAGCACACCATGAGGCGCATGATGTGATGATCTGCATCGGAACGGGATGCAACGTGGCGGACGAAAAGCGGATGCGTTACGTGCCCGAGCTGTATTTC
>JBANFR010000192.1:0-5878 GCA_037975925.1 Verrucomicrobiota bacterium | reverse complement strand
AGGACGCGTCGGTCGCCGCCGGTGCGGATGGCGAGGAGTTCGAGAGCTTCTGGATCGAAGCGCAGTCCGAGCGGGGCGGCGAGAGTTTGGGCAAGCTCCATGGCGGCTTCCTCCCAGCCTGGCTTGGTGGTGTCGAGTTTGTCGTAGACGGAGACTTTGGCGATTTTGCCGAGGGACTTGTAGAAGGAGCGGCGTTTGTCGATTTCGTTGGCGCTGAGGAGGAAGCGGATTCCCTGGCCGAGGCCTTCGGTGAGGAGTTTGAGGAGGGATTCGAGGGCTTCCTGGACGGAGGCGGCGCGGCCGGTGACGGTGTCTCCGAGGAAGTTGGCATTTTTGAGCCAGACGAGTTTTTCGCCGCCGAAGAAGGGGAAGGTGAGGAGGGCGTCGATGGTTTGGCGGATACGCGAGACGGCGTCTTCGGCATTGGAGGCGTTGCCATCGATGAGGTCGCAGGCGAAATCGCCGGCGTTGGCCGGGGTGAGCTGATCTGCGAGTGTTTTGGCGGCGCGTTTGACTTCGGATTCGTCGGAACCGAGGACGGCGTGGATGGCGGCGGAGACTTGGCTTTTGGCGGCGGGCATCGTTGGGAAGCGAAGGAGAAAAGGGGGAAGCCCGCAACCTTCATCCTGCGGGAGTCTTCGAGGGGGAGGATACCTGCCATGTGCGGCTCGAGGGAGAGACCGGCGGAGAATGTCTTGGCGGGTGAACAGAAGGTTTGTGTTGCCTTCACCGTGGAAGGTGAGTTTGCGCTCTGGCCGCCCGAGCTGTCCCAGTTTTTGGGGGGGGATCCCATTGGCGTCGGCGGCCATTTGTCCCACTTGGCGCTAGTGCGACACAGCTTCGCGAGCGAGGACTGCCAGCGGGAGGGAATCGGAGTTGTGGTTAGCGTTTTTGGGGATTTTGGATTTCGCGTCCGAGGGCCTCGGCGTGGAGGCGTGCGACCTGCCACATGTAACCCGGACCGTCCACGGCGGCTTCGGAGGGGGAAAAGAGACGGACGGCCTCTTTGACCAGGGCGAGGCCCTCGGATTTTTGATCGAGGAGGCAGAGGTAAAGGCCGACGTAGTATTTTGCAAAAAATACAACCTGGCGCTGGTTTTGGAGGCCCTTGGTTTCCACCTCTTTGAGGACTTCGTCGGGAGGCATTTTTCCGGCGCACATCGCGTAGAGCGAGGGGAAGGGTTCCCGGTCGAACTCCTTGTAGAGCAGCATGTCCCGACGAGCCGCATCGAGACCCTCGGCGCGGGCTTGGGAGAAGAATTTCCAGAGGCCGTTTTCGCGGTCGCGTCCGTCGTAGGCGTGGTATTTTTGAAATTGGAGGGCGGCTTTTGAGAAGGCGCCTGCGAAGTAGTAGGCGATGCCGAGGCGCCAGTGGGGGGCGTCCTGGGCGGGGTCGATTTGGATCATGCGTTCGTAGTCGGCGACGGCCTGCTCGGGTTGTCCGAGGAACTGGCGGAAATCGCCTCTGCGAGAGAGGAGGGAGAGAGAGTTGGGGGTTTGGATGAGCGCTTCGGTGAGTGCTTTTTCGCGTGCGAGCCAGTCGGCGTGGGGTTCGGTTTGGGCCGAGGCGAGGGGAGTGAGGACGGCGAGGAGGAGGGAGGGGAGAATGCGTGAGGGTCTTGGAGGGCGCATGGAGGGAGAGCAGCGTGGGACAGAGACGGGCTCAAGCCGGATTATGGGCGTGTACTGGAATGACACTTTCAAAAAAACGGCTAACGGGTAGTGAGGTTCCCACTCCCATGAAGGCTCTCTTTTCCACTTTGATGTTTGGACTGTTTGCGATGACGGCTTCGGCTGCAGCACCCGCCAGCGTGCCGGTGAAGACGGAGCGACTCACTTTTGGTGGCGGGTGTTTTTGGTGTTTGGAGGCGGTGTTTCAGCGTTTGAAAGGGGTGGTGCACGTGGCCAGTGGTTATGCGGGTGGGAAGGTGGAGAATCCGACGTACAAGCAGGTGTGTTCGGGGGAGACGGGGCACGCGGAAGTGGTGCAGATTGAGTTTCAGCCGGAGGTGCTCCCTTTGGAGAAGTTGCTAGAGGTGTTTTGGGCGGCGCACGATCCGACGACGCTAAACCGGCAAGGCCACGACATTGGGACGCAGTATCGGTCTGCGATTTTTTTCGAGAATGAGGCGCAGAAGGCGGCGGCAGAAAAATCGAAAGCGGCGGCCCAGAAAGATTTCAGTGATCCGATTGTGACGGAGATAGCGCCGCTGAAAAAATTCTACATCGCGGAGGATTACCATCAGAACTACTTCAATTTGAACGCTTCGACGAATCGGTACTGTTCGCTTGTGATTACGCCGAAGCTGCAAAAGTTGTTGAAGAAAGGGATGATTGAGGAAAAGCCTGTGCGATGAGTGAGGAAAATCGTGTGGAATTGAGTGGCGCCGAGAAGCGCGAGTTGAAGTCGCGGGCGCAATTGCTGGAACCGGTGGTGCGGTTGGGCCAAGGGGGGATGAACGAGGCGGTGATCCGGAGCTTGGACGAGGCGCTGTCCGTGCACGGGTTGGTGAAGCTGCGTTTTTCCGGGTTCAAGGAGGAGAAGAAGTCGCTCGCGCCGCAGTTGGCTGAGGCGACTGGCAGTCTGTTGGTGCAGTTGGTGGGGAATGTGGCGGTTTTTTTCCGGCGCAAAGCCCGGGGTTGATTTGGGCGGAGGCGGGTTGCGCAAGGGGGTTGGATTTGCGCCCGGGATTGCCAACCCCCACTGGAAGGGCGATGCTTTGCCTTCCTTATGATCCCGGATCCGAGCCGCAAATACCGTCCGTTTCCTCAGGTACCCCTGGCTGAGCGCCAGTGGCCTGGGCGGATTCTCACGCATGCCCCGCTTTGGTGCAGTGTCGACCTGCGCGATGGGAACCAGGCCCTTGCGGTGCCGATGAACGTTTCCCAGAAACTGGAGCTTTTTGACGCCCTGGTGCGTTGCGGGTTCAAGGAGATTGAGGTGGGGTTTCCGGCGGCATCGAACACCGAGTTTGCCTTCATGCGGCGATTGATTGAGGACGGGCGGATTCCGGAGGATGTCACGGTGCAGGTGTTGGTGCAGGCGCGGGAGGATTTGATTGAGCGCACGGTGGAGTCGCTCCAAGGGGTGAAAAAGGCGATTATTCACCTCTACAATTCGACCTCTCCGGCGCAGCGGCGGATCGTGTTTGGGTTGGAGAAACCCCAGATTGTGGAGATGGCGCGGCGTGGAACCCGGTGGATTCGCGAGCGTGTGTCGCGTTTGGAGTCGTCGGAGATTCGGTTGGAGTATTCGCCGGAGAGCTTTTCTGCGACGGAAGTGGAGTTTTCTTTGGAGGTGTGCGAAGCGGTGATGGACGTGTGGGAGCCGACGCCGGAGCGGAAGATTATTCTGAATCTTCCCGACACCGTGGAGGTGGCGATGCCCAACGTGTATGCGGACCAGATTGAGTGGTTTTGCAAAAACCTGCGTCGTCGGGACTGCGCGATCATCAGCGTGCACACGCACAATGATCGTGGGACGGGGACGGCGGCGACGGAGTTGGCGATGTTGGCGGGGGCGGAGCGGGTGGAGGGGACGCTGTTTGGGAATGGCGAGCGCACGGGCAATCTGGACGTGATTACGGTGGCGCTGAATTTGTACATGCACGGGATCGCCCCGGGGCTCGATTTTTCGAACATGCACCAGTTGCTGGAAATCTACGAGCGGTGCACGGGGATGACGGTGCCTCCGAGACATCCGTATTCTGGGGAACTAGTGTTTACCGCGTTTTCGGGGTCGCATCAGGATGCGATTCGCAAAGGACTGGCGGCGTGGGAAAAAGGCGGGGGAGAGGGGATCTGGGACATTCCGTACCTGACCCTTGATCCTTCGGATTTGGGGCGGGAGTACCGGGAGGTGATCCGCGTGAACAGCCAGTCTGGCAAAGGTGGGGTGGCGTATTTGTTGGAGAGCGAATTTGGGATGGAACTGCCCAAGGAGATGCAGCGGGAGTTTGGGCCGCTGGCCAATGATGCGGTGGATGCCTTGGGGCGGGAGGTGACGGCGGCAGAGCTAAAGAGGATGTTTTGGGAGGAGTACGTGGAGTGCACGTCGCCGCTGGAGTTGAATCATTTTCACGCGGATGGAACGGCCGGGGTTTTCCGCTGTCGTGCTTCGTTGAAAAAGAATGGGGAGCCGTTGTTGGTGACGGGGGAGGGAAATGGGCCGATTGCGGCGTTTGTGAACGGATTGTTGGGCGCGGGGCTACCGGCTTTTGAGGTGACCGAGTATCGGGAGCACTCGTTGGGGAGCGGGACGGAGGCGAGTGCGATTTCGTATCTTCAGGTGCGCGGGGGTGATGGGCGGCGCAGTTGGGGGGCTGGAGTGAGCACGCACATTGAGTTGGCCTCGATCTACGGGGTGGTCAGTGCCCTGAATCGTTTGATGCGCGGGAGTCGATAACTGTTAAGCTGCTGATGGGCATGGTTTTTCGCGTCTGCAAAAGTTTTGAGGTGGAGAGCGGTCACATGCTCTCGAAGCATCCCGACAAATGTCGTTTTCCGCATGGGCACACCCGGAAAGTGGAGTGTGTGCTTTCGGCGGACAGTTTGGATGGGAACGAGATGGTGTGTGACTTTAAGGTCGTGAAGACGTTGGTGGGGGAGTTTGTGGAGCAGTTCGACCACTCTTTGTGTGTGAACACGGAGGACCCGCAGTTTGGGGTGCTCAAGGCGGCGTATGGCGAGAGGGTGATTGCGTTTGATCGGCAAGATCCGACGACAGAGCTGCTTGCGAAAACCATATTCGATCATCTTCGCGAGAGTCTTTCGCGGTATGTGAGTGGGGAGCAGGACTCTTATCCGGTGCGGGAGTGTGTGCGTTTGGAGCGGGTGCGGGTTTGGGAGACGAGCAGTTCGTGGGCTGAGTACGGGGAGTGAGGCGGGGGCGGTTTGGGGTGGGCGGAAGGGGGGTGCTTTCTGGTTTTGAGCGCAAGGGTTTCTGGCGTAAGCTCCTCCTCCATGCACGACCCACGTTTTGATCGCCTGGCGCACCTGTTGGTTTCCTTTTCGACGTCCCTGAAGAAGGGGGAAAAAGTGTTGCTGGATGCGTTTGATATTCCGCCGGAGATGACGGTGGCGCTGATCCGGGCGGCGCGCGGGGCTGGGGCTGTGCCGTTTGTGCAGATGCACCAGGGGCGGGTGAGCCGGGAGATGGCGATGGGAGCGGAGGAGGAGGGGCTGTCGTTTTCGTCGTCGCTGGAGCTTGCGCGGATGAAGAAGATGGATGCGTACATTGCGGTGCGTGGCGGGGCGAATGTGACGGAGATGAGTGATGTGCCGGCGTCGCAGTTGCAGTTGATTGCGAGGAAGATGAAGCCGGTGTTGGACTGGCGGGTGAAAAAGACGCGGTGGTGTGTGTTGCGGTGGCCTTCGGCGTCGATGGCGCAGCTGGCGGGGATGAGCACGGAGGCGTTTGAGAATTTTTACTTTGATGTGTGCACCCTGGATTACGCCCGGATGGTGCCTGGGATGAAGGCGTTGAAGGCGTTGATGGAGCGCACGGACAAGGTGGAGATTCGCGGGCCTGGGACGGACCTGCGGTTTTCGATCAAGAACATCCCGGCGATTCCCTGCGGTGGGAGGCACAACATTCCGGATGGCGAAGTGTTTACGGCGCCGGTGAAGAATAGCGTGCAGGGGTATGTGACTTACAATGCGCCGACGATTTACCAGGGGACGGCCTTCGATAATGTGCGCTTGGAGTTCAAGGAGGGGAAGATTGTGGAGGCGACGGCGAATCAGACACAGCGGTTGAACGAGATCCTGGATAGCGACGCGGGGGCGCGTTACATCGGGGAGTTTGCGATCGCGTTTAACCCGCACATTTTGAAGCCGATGCGGGACATCTTGTTTGATGAAAAAATCCGGGGCTCAT
>JBANFR010000191.1:0-5893 GCA_037975925.1 Verrucomicrobiota bacterium | reverse complement strand
ACCACCCCCATCACCTCCCTCCCAGCCCAAGCCTGGCGCACCCTCGAACTCATCGAAGCCGATGGCACTCCAACACGGCGCGGCATCCTTTTCTCCTTCTTTCAACACGGGGAAGGCCTCGCCATAGCAGCCGCCCTCGAAGATCCCGAATATCCCGTCGCAGAACTCCTCTTTGATCTCGCCAACCTTCGGGGAGGCCCTCGCTTCTCAGAGGAGGACGCCTTCGACCTCGGACGCCTCGCCGCCTGCTGCCAGAAAGCCTTCCGCAACGCCGATTTCGAAGGCTACCTCCGCTTCGGCATCCCAACCGATTACGCCGCAGGCGCGAGCGAAGCGATCCGCAACGTCGTCCTCCATGGTCTTGGAAAACGCCAACTCCTCACCCCCACCCTGCGGCTCGGCGATATCGAGCGCGCACTCTTGGAGTGGAAAAGCCTCCTCCGCCATATCTCCCACGCCCCCTCCTATCCATGGGAACGCTGGCACTCGCTCCAACAGGCCGCCGCCCGACAACTCGAATCTGACTGACCCCCGCGGATCTGACCACTCAAGCGCTCACCCGTCCGGACCTCCTTTCTTCTCGAGGCTGCCAGACCGATAAACCCGGTGGAATCACCACCCCGGGGTTTATCCGCCCGCCACAATCCGGATCACCTCCAGGCGATCGCCCGGGGCCAAAGCGGAGTCCTTCCACTCCTCTCGTCGGAGAGCGATTCCATTGTGCTCGACGAGAAGGGTTGGCAGAGGAATCCCCAGAGACTCCATAAGACCATGAACTGTCTGCGGCGTAGCGACTTGTCGAATTTCTCCATTCAACCAAATGTCCATGAGTAAAAATCTTTCGAGAAACTAGACGGCTGCCAAAATTGCCGGATCCCAGTCCTTCCACACGGCCTCCAAACCGCGCCCCGCCAAGGCTTTTGCCACTTCGGCGGGCGAGCGTGAATCCGCGATTGAAAATTGCTCGGTCGCCCCCGCCTCAGAAGGAAGCGCCTCCGGCGACACCGTCTTCCCTTTGACAGTGAGGTGCAGGGATTCACGCCCCTGACCCGTGTACCCCCCTGGTTCGGTGTGACTGCCAGCGCTCATCATCGTCACCCCCAAGGGCATGAGGGCGTCCCTGAGTTCGGCCTGTTCGCGGGTGCTTAAAACCACTCCGACCTGAGGAAAACAGATGCGAAAGGCACAGATCAGTTGGGTGAAATCGCGGTCCCCCAGGAGCATTTTGGGTTGAAAAGCTCCAGCACATGGGCGCAAGCGCGGGAGGCTCACGGTGAACTGCGCCTTCCAACACTTTTTCGAAAGGAACTCCAGGTGGGCAGCCAGAGCACACGCCTCGCGTCGCCAGTCTGACAGGCCAAAAAGCGCGCCGACGCCGATTCGGCGAAACCCTGCCGCGTAGGCGCGCTCCGGACAGGCCAGTCGCCACGCAAAATCCTTCTTGGGACCGGCGACATGCAACTCGGGATACACCTCCTCGTCGTACGTTTCCTGGTACACCACAAGAGCCTCCGCTCCAGCCTTTACCAACGGCTCGTATTCCGGTGTCTCCATGGGAGCCACCTCAAGTGCAATCGAGGGAATTTCCGCCGAAAGCGCTCGAACGCAGCGCTCCAGATAGCCGTTGGACACAAATTTGGGATGCTCACCCGCCACGAGGAGGAGGTGCCGGAAACCCTGGGCCTTGAGATGTCTCGCCTCCTCAAGCACCTGCTCGATCTCGAGGGTCACGCGGAGAATGGCATTTTCACGCGAAAAACCGCAGTAAACGCACGAATTGATGCACTCGTTGGACAGGTACAGCGGAGCAAACAGACGGATCGTCTTCCCGAAATGACGGCGGGTAATCGCCATGGAGTCCCGAGCCATGGCCTCCAGTCGCTCATTCGAGGCAGGCTCGAGCAAGTCACTAAAACGACGCAAGAGCGGCGATGGAGACGGGTTACGAAGGTAATCCAAGAACATGCAAAACAAAAAATCAGAGTCTAAAGATGATCCAAATCCCCCCCCCTGTCCACTCACTCAAAGACGCAGCGCGTGGCGCCATCGAAAAATCACAGCTCCTCAAATCATCAACATACAGTCCCCGTAACTGTAAAAACGGTATTTCTCCCGAACAGCCTCCCGGTACGCCTCCAAGATGAATTCGCGCCCCGCAAAGGCTGACACCAGCATCAGCAGGGTGCTTTTGGGCAGATGAAAGTTTGTGAGCAGCCCACCAACGACCCGGAAAGAGTAGGGCGGATGAATAAAGATATTCGTTCGTCCGGGCCCGGCCCGCAGAGGCATCCCCTCGGAGGCACAAGCCTCCAGAACTCGGGTGGTGGTCGTCCCCACGGCAACCACCCGGTCTGCCCGCTCAATAGCGTCCCTCGTTGCCTCCGGAAGAACGTACCGCTCGGTGTGCATCGGGTGCTCCTCCAAATTCTCCACCTGAACAGGACGAAACGTCCCAGCGCCCACGTGAAGGGTCAGGAAAGCGTGGCGCGTTTTGGAGAGAATCTCCGGGGTAAAATGCAAGCCGGCGGTCGGCGCCGCCACTGAGCCTTCGTTTGCCGAATACACGGTTTGGTAGCGCTCCAAATCACGAGCCTGAGCCGTCCGCCGCATGTAGGGAGGCAGCGGTAATTCGCCCACCCGTTCCAAGTCGAGAGGTGCATCAAACTCTACAAGGCGATCGCCATCCTCAAAAATTTCACGCACCCGGCCGGGCACGCCCCCGACCACCACCTCGGCCCCCATACGCATCTTGCGACCTGGTTTCACCAAAGCCCGCCAAGAGTGACTTCCGATCAACTCGAGGAGGAGCATTTCAACACGCCCGTCGTCACTAAAGATCCGTGCCCGGATCACCCTCGTGTCGTTGAGCACACACAAATCGCCGGGCCTCATGTAGTCCGGAAAATCGGTAAACCGACGATGCTCCCAACGCCCGCTTGCAAGGTGAAGCACCATCATTCGGGAATCCTCACGGCGCTCCAAGGGCTGGGAAGCGATGAGATGCTCCGGCAGAGTGTAATCGTAATCCGAAGTACGCAGGCTCATAGGGATTCGCTAAAGAATGGGGTGGTCAGAGGGGAAGCCCATGCAGCCCTCGCTTTGTCGCTGGCAAGACCTCCGGAATCCATAGGAACTCCGGCTGAAGCGCGACTAATCGGCGCGAGAAACCTTCGAAAGTTTCTCGGCCATCATCGCTTCAGCGGACTTCAAGAAATTTTTCAAGACCTCCGGGTGAGCGGACATCGCCTTTTCAAAACTATCCGCCGACAGACTCAGAGCCACGAGGGGGGTCAGCGCGGTGACTGTGGCTTTGCGACGCCGGATTTTACTCACCAGAGCAACCTCACCGAACATGTCCCCCTCTGAAAGTTGGTTTAAAGTGACTCTGCCTCTGGGCCCCTCCGTGGAGACCTCCGCAACGCCATCCGCGATCACGTACATCCGGTCTCCCATTTGCCGCTCAGCGACCACGACTCCGCCGACAGTGAACACCTCGACCTGGAGGCATTTGGCTAACTCCTCTTGGAGCGGAACCGGTAACTTCGAAAATCCCACGAGTGTCGAAATCAGCTCTTTGCGACGCTGCAATGAAACCTCGGGAACAACGTGATTGGAAGCCATGGTCGGCCATGAAAAGAGCCGAGGCCTCAGGGGTCAAATTGAAAGAATCCATTCAAAAGAAACTTGGAACAGATTCTTTCTCCCTAGCGTTCTAGAGGTTGGCAAACATGAGACAGCTGTTAGGTTGGAGCTTTCGGCACATGAACCAGCCCAGACTCATCGATCGTTTTCAGGGCGAAGAGGGCAAATCGCTATTGATCGAATGTCTTCGAAGACAGTTTCTTATCAAAGACGATTTCACCGTTGCCTCTTTCCTAGCGGAACATTGCGAACTTCGTGAACTATCGGCCGGGGACGTTCTCATCCGGCAAGGGGACTCCGACACCGACGTGTACTTCATTCTGTCGGGACGACTTCGGATCTTGGTAGACCAGCGCGAGGTCGCCATTCGGGTGGCTGGCCAGCACGTCGGCGAAATGGCGCTCATGGACCCGTCTCTCGCTCGTTCGGCCACCAACGTGGCGGCCGAACCGACTCTGGTCGCCAAAGTATCGGAGTCGGTTTTGGCTCCGATTGCAGACTCGGCACCGAGGATTTGGCGTGCCATGGGGGGCGAACTCTCGCGACGCCTCAACCAACAAGGTGCGTTTCTGCGCCCCAAAAACCGAATCCCTCACCTACTCATTCGAGCAAATCGTGAAACAAAGGATGTTGCAGAGGCTTTGGCGTTGTCGGTGCATCCGCAGGTGGCAACGACGAAAGTGATCTGTCGGGAGGTGTTCGGTTCGGAAGCTTTCCCCATCGAGGATTTAGAGGCGCAGCTGCGCGTCGCCGATTTTGCCGCCCTCATCTCCCCGCACGACGAGCGAGTTCGCTCTCGATCCGAGGGCTCCAATTCGCTGCGGGACAACCTCGTCTTTGAGGTTGGATTGCTCATGGGGGCGCTCACGCGCCACCGCGCCTTTTTGGTCGTTCCAGAATGCTTCTCTCCCGGAATTCCCACAGATCTTCTGGGCGTGACACCCCTCCTGTATCGCCCCGCCACCATGCCCCTCACCAAGGCGATTCTGTCCACCGCTGTGGAGCTCCAGAACATCATTCAATCGATGGGTCCACGTTAGGAGAAATCTGTCCCCGCCCCCGCTCTGAGTGGGAGAGATTTGTAGCTCTGGCGGAAGATCCGGATGGGCCACCCCGTGAGGACCCTCCCAATGCGTCCGAGGTGCCCCCACACAAATGATGCAGGTTTTCTCATCCGAACCTCTCCGGGGACGAGCATGGTTCAACTCTCGCGGCCTCCCTCCCATTGCACCTCGACGTAAACGCCCCAGACCGTCGGTTCGGCACGCATCCGTACCCTCTGGGAACGAAAAACCGCTTCGTGTTCGCCCCCCTGCGCGAGCCACCGGTAAAAACACTCCGTCTCCGCCTCCCTAAAAAAGGGCGCCTCAAAAAACTCCCTCAACTCGCTGAGGCCGAAGTCGTCGTTGGTCCACCACTGAAGCCGCACCTCTCGATCCGCTCCGCTCAGGCAGGCCCTGCGCCATGATCTCCCCCAAACAAACCGGTCCTGTCGCTCAAAGCAAAAAGAGCGGCCCCACTCGACCGCAGGACACTCCCCGAGAGCGTCGACAAAATACTCAACCACCTCACTGAGCGCCGGCAAAGCGCCCCATTTGCGAATGCCGCACGCGCTCGCTAGGGACTGTCCCTGGGGGCCACACCACATGCACAAAAGATGAGCCGGCGCTGGCGTGTGCGCCAGGGTGGCCGCACCCGCGGAATCTCCCCCCCCGTGAACGGCCGGAGTCCCGCACACGGAGGCGTCGATGCCCCCAGTGTTTATCGAGAAGAAGGGGTCCACGCCGGGCCGGGAAGCGGGCCGGGAAGCGGGCCGGGAAGCGGGCCAGGAAGGCCCCGGAGGCTCACCGCTTATTTCAGCTCCGCCAGCTTCAGCTCCGCCAGCTCCGGTTTCCCCACGGTTTTTCCGCGCACCCGGGGGGGCATCGGACTGCACGATCCAAATCCCGGGCGGGCTGGGTGCCCGACACCAAGCCTCCATTAATCCAAATCCAAGCCAACCCTTGGGAGGCCTGCGGGGTGCAGATCCCCATTGGAAAGGGCAGCCGCCCGTCGAAGGAGGGCAGCCGCCCGTCGAAGGAGGGCAGCCGCCCGTCGAAGGAAGGCAGCCGCCCGGGGAGGAAGGGCAGCCGCCCGAAAGGGGAGGGCCGACCGTCCACAACCACAGCATCCACAGCAGCAAAATCTTTCTCCAGCCGGATCCCCCAAGACCCCGGAGAGTTCCAGCGTGCCCGCTCGCCTCTGGGCCTCG
>JBANFR010000190.1:0-5934 GCA_037975925.1 Verrucomicrobiota bacterium | reverse complement strand
TCGCCAGGCGTTACCGGGCGAGTTGTTCAAGGACGGCCTTGTTCTCAGGCGGAATGCCTTCCCCGTGAGGCGGGTGGCAGCCGCTGTGTTTCCGCGAATGGAGAGGACGAACACGGTCCAGGGGCGGGAGGTCTAGCCAGCGGGCGCGAGACTCACACGCGGAAGCCGCCGATGGCCTTCAGCAGACGCGCCGCCGCAGCCTTTAGAAGGAGCGCCGAATCGGCCATGTGGTGCACCGCCGAACTGTTCTGCTCATTCATCTGCGCGACCTCATCAACGCTCCCCGAGATTTTCTCGGTGGCCTGCGATTGCTCCTTCAGGGCGATGTCAATGTCATGAAAAGCGCCAACGACCTTTTCCGTTGCGGCGCGGATCGAACGCATATTTTCGCCCGCTTCGTCCACCTTGGTCACGCTGGTGTTGAAGCGATCGGTCCCTTTTTTCATCACGTTCACCGCAGTTGCGGTGTGGTCCTGGATGGTTGTGATCACGTCGGTAATTCTTTGGGTCGACTTGGTCGTGCGTTCCGCAAGCTTGCGGATTTCGTCTGCGACCACTGCGAAGCCACGCCCCTGTTCGCCAGCGCGGGCCGCCTCGATGGTTGCATTGAGCGCCAGCAGATTGGTCTGTTCGGCAATATCCATGATGACGTTGACGATCTCGCCGATCTCCCGGGAGTTGACGCCGAGTTGGTGAATGATGCTGGCGGACTCGTTTACCGCCCGCGCCGAGTGAGCCATCTCGGCGATGACCGCTTCCATGACGGCCCCGCCGCGGGTGGATATTTCGCCGGCGTTCTCGGCCATTCTGTGGGCTTCATGGGCGTTGTCAGAAACATGGCGGATACTGACGGCGATCTCCTCAAGCGCCGCTGCGATCGTCGTGGTGGCGTCGCTTTGCCGTGCGGCGCTGGTCGAGACGTCCTTCGACTTCTGGGCCAGGGCCTCTGCGGAACCGACCACATCGCGGGCGATTTCCCGGATGCCGGTGATGATGGCCGCTAGGCTGTCCCGCATGCGTTTGATGGCTGCCAGGAGGCTGCTGTGATCACCCCATCGGAGGGGTACCGCGACGGTCAAATCGCCACCGGCGATGCTACTGGCGATCGCGCTGGCCGCACCCGGTTCGCCGCCAAGCGGTGCGAGGACCATCCGCCGCAGGAGGAGGATGATCAGCAGGATTGTCAGGGCCGCGCCGATCCCGCCGGCGATGAGGATTGGCGTCGCTCTCGCATGGCCGAGGGCCGCTGCTTCGGCGTACGGATAGGCCGCTAAGACCGTGAAACCCCAGCCCGGAACGTCCTGCTTCGACACTTCCCAGCCTTTGGTGGGGCGGGCGGCCATTTTCTCGACCTGTGCGTCCGTCACATGGGCTGAGCGGAATCGCGCCTTGCCCGTGGCATCAAGTACGGCGAGGAAGCCGGTTTTCAGGAAGCGACTCTTGGACACCGCCTCTTGCAACGCCTTCATTTCCACTTGGTAGCCAACGTACCAGATGCCGACGAGTTCATCGCCCTGGAACATCGGTTCGTAACCTGTCAGGAAAGGGTGGCCGAGAATGTCGACGACTCCATAGAAGGCCTTCCCTTCCTTGATGGCGGCGATGGCCTTGCCCTTCGGGTCAAGCACTGTCCCGATCGCGCGCTCGCCCTCGCCGTTCTGGATGTTGGTCGAGATGCGCACAAAATCCTCCCCGCTTTTCACGAAGAGGGTTGCGGTGCCGTTGAGAAGGCTGGTCACCCCATCCACCAATTCGAAGCGATTGGCCTGAGGTTTTCCGCCAAACAGGAGTTCGGGAACACTCTTGTCTCCGACCCATACCTCCGCGCCCAGCGTGGCCGGGCCGAGGGCATGGCCGCGCTCGCGCAGCAGGCGCATGGCGCCCTTGACCTGTCCGCTCACCAGCGAGTCGGTGACGCCCAATAAACGGGAGAGAAATTGCACCTGCTGCTTCGCGTCGTCGGCCAGGTTGTCCACCACCTCGGTGCTTTGTCGGAGGGAGAAGAGCATGGCGCCGCCACCCACGATCACGGCGATCAGGATCGACACCGGGATGAGGAAACGCGTTTGAAAGTGATTGGCGGGCATTGGCTGTTTGTCCCACTTCAGCAACTCGCGTGCGCGCTGACGTATGCTTGCGAAGGCGCTCACCTCTCCTCTCAGGCCTTTTCCACTTGCTCACTGGTGCCCTCCGTCCGTACATTCCGCGTCCCTTTCAGGGTACGGGTAGATACCGAAGTGGCCAAACGGGGCGGACTGTAAATCCGCTGGCTTACGCCTTCGCTGGTTCGAATCCAGCTCTGCCCACCATCCCCTGTCTGCTCGGACGGGCGGTGTCCGCTGGTTTATTTACTCCAGCCTAGACCAAGGGCTAGGTGTTCGGATTGGTTTCGCTGCTGTAGAGTGAACGCATGCCGGCAGGTGTTCCGGCATCTGAACTGCTCTTCTTTGAAGGAAGCTGTCGCTGATATGAGGGTGTTCCGAGCCCTTTGATGACACCGGTTTTATTTGACGTTTCTCAACCCTTTCGAACCCCTCCCGGTGGCTGCCCTCCGAATCTTTTGTCCCCTGCGATTTCCAAAGCACCCCCGCCTCGAGCTTCTCTCTAATTCCTGATTATGAAAACGCGTGGCCCTTCTTTGAGTTGGAAGTTTTGGGTTTCCGGAGCGGCGATGGCGCTTTTCTGGGGGGCGGCGGGTTATTGGTTTGCGACGCCGGACCTGCCTCCGACCGCATCGCAGTCGGCGCCTGAGGACGATTCAAGGGCGGTGGCTTTTCCGGGCTCCGAACCGAGTGTGTGGGCGCGTCTCACGGGATTGGGTGGGTGGGGGCCTGCTGGAGGCGGTCCGCGTTTCTTGGAGGTTCTTCCGAAAAAGGGGCGTGTTTCCGGCCATCCTATTCAGGGGGCCGGGCTGAATCCGCACGAGGATAAGGGTCGGGTCGCGACGCTGGACCCGAGTGCTCTGAGGCGTTGGGCGGGTTTGCAGAAGGGGATGACGGTCGCGCTGCCGGGATTTGATGCGGAGCCGCTGCTCGGGGAAGTGCAGCTTCGGATGGAGGACCGGGGATGGATCCGGGTGGGCGGAACTTTGGCCGGAGGACAGGGGACTTTTACGCTGAACACGAATTTTGATGACGTCTCCGGGGCGATTTTTCTGCCTGAGGTGGGGCGTGCGTATCAAATCGGGAGCGAGGTTTCGGGTGCGGTGGTGATGGTGGAGAGGCGGCTGAGTTCGCTCGTGTGCTGGCCCGGGGTGGCGGCTGCTGCGGCTGAGGGTGCCGCTCAGGCGGGGGCGGAAAGCGCCATTCCCCAGATCAACACGCGTCCTGGAGCCAAGGGGCTGATCTACATTGATTTTGATGGCGAAGAGGTGGTGGACCCGGCCTGGAATGGGGGCCGGGCGATTGTGGCGGGGCCGTCTTCTCTCAATGCGGATCAAATTCGAGAAGTGGTGGCGAGGGTGGCGGAGGATTACGCACCGTTTGACATGGCCATCAGCACGATTCGCTCGGATTACGATTCGAAGCCGCCTGGCCGGCGGATGCGCGTGATTGTGACGCCGACGGCGACGGCTGCGCCGGGTGCGGGAGGGGTTGCCATGGTGGGAAGCTGGAGTCAGGCCGGCCGGGGTTTCAGTTCGACGGTGCCCGCGTGGGTGTTTAACCGGTCTGCCAAGGCGGTGGCGGAGGGGGTTTCACACGAGGTGGGGCACACGCTCGGGTTGAGCCATCAGGGAACCGTGGCTACGGCCACAACCGCTGCCTCCGAGTATTACGGCGGACATGGCGGACCCTCGGGTCTCGCCACCAGTTGGGCTCCCATCATGGGCGTGTCTTACAACCGTTCGCTCACCCAATGGTCCAAGGGCGAATACTCCGGGGCAAACAACACGGAGGATGCCTTGGCCATCATCGCGGGTCCGGCCAATGGCGTCGGCTACCGGAGCGAATCGTTCGCCGCCAACACCCTCAGCTTTTCCGGGGACGCCTTCCAGCTCAAGGGGGTGCTCCGATCTTCGACGGTGCCGGATGTTTACCAGTTCGAGACGCTGGGTGGGGTTGTCGGTGCGACGGCTCTTCCAGCCCAGTTTGCTTACACCAACGTGGACCTGGAGCTGGAACTCCAGGATGCCGAAGGCCGGACCTTGGCCGTTTCGAGTCCGTCGGACGTGTTGGGAGCCAGTGTGAGTAGGCGTGTTTCTGCGGGGACTTATCGCTGGGTGGTCCGTTCAGCCGGTACGGGGTTACCCCCGGAGGGCGGTTACACCACGGGTTATTCGGCTTACGGTTCGCTGGGGGAGTATTCCCTTTCCGGACGCGTGGGAAACGTGGTCGCTCTCCCGGTTTTCACAAGCTTACCCACGGCGACCGGAGTGGCGGGGCAGCCTTTCCGTTATTCCGTCCAAGTTTCCCAGTCTGCGGTGACGGTGTCGGCGGGCTCCCTGCCGCCCGGGATTTCCTTTGATCCTGCTGCGGTTGTTTTCCAGGGAACTCCGGAGATGGCTGGGCGATGGCTGGTGACTTTAAGCGCGAGGAACGCGGGAGGAACGGCGGCGCAGCGGCTCGAGTTCATTATCCGTGAGCCCGCGACCTCGATTTCGGAAATTTTGGGAGCGGTTTCTGGTTTGAGTACCGGCCCGGCGGAGTCTCCGTGGGTGAGTGTTTCGGAGGTTCGCGCGGATGGACAGTCGGGACTAGTTGCCGCGAGCGGGCTTCTGACGGATGGGAAGAGCAGTCGGCTGCAGTTTACGGTTCCCGGGCAGAGCGTGTTGAGTTTCTGGTGCCGCGTGTCCAGTGAGTCCGGGCATGACGTGTTGCAGTGCCGGGTGAACAATGTTTTGGCGATGGATGCGGATACCGGGAGGCCTGTGGTGTTGAGTGGGGAGAGTGGTTGGGTGCGGCGGCGCATTCGCTTGGGATTCCGTGGTGAACAACGCGTGGAGATCTCGTACAGCAAGGATGCAAATGTCAGCTCCGGGAGGGACAGGGCGTGGATTTACGGGGTGGAAGTGGGTGCGCCTCCGGTGTTTCGGACATCCAGTCAGTTTCCGAGAACCCTTTCGGTGAAACCTGGGGAAACGACCTTCACCCTTTCTTTGGTCGCAGACCGTGCGGAGTCTTACCGGTGGAAAAAGGACGGGGTAGTCCTGGAAGATGGCCCTTCTGGCTCGCGCACGATTTTTGGGGCAACCACATCGACGCTCATCGTTTCCGGGGCGTCCGGGGCGGACAGCGGGAACTACACTTTGGAGGCATCCAACGCGTCAGGGACGGTGGAGAGTCGCCGGGCCCTCGTTTCTGTTGCCGGTCTCCCTGAAATCACGATGCAACCGACGGCTCCGGTGGGGCTGAAGCTGGGAGATCCCCTCATGCTTTCGGCGGGAGTGGCGGGGCCGCCGCCGGTTTTTTGCCTTTGGACTAGGAATGGGTACCCCCTGCAGTGGAGAGCGTCCCCGGTTTATCAGGTTCCCAGGCTGAGGCAGTCGGACCTCGGCGTTTACAAGATGTATGCGCGCAACCAGTGGGGAGTGGTGGAGTCACAGGAGGTGGTTGTGCGATTGGGGTCCGGGGAGGGATCTGCGGCCCGTTGAGTTCGACGAGTGCCTGGTTGTTCCTGAGGAATATCTCAAAATGCTGTAATAGAGATATTTAACGGTAGAAATGGGTGTGACTTTTCCCTAAAAATGCAGGCGTTCCTCTCTGGATTTCGGGGAAAATCGATGAAGGCCCCGGACGCTGCGGGCAGCGCTCGCCGAAGGCACCCCAGGAGGCCGCCATCCCTTCAGGATGGGCGACTTTTCCGGTAGAGATCCGGTGGTGGCGCTTCGCTCGACCACCGGCTAATCGCCTTGAACCCTTCGGGTTCGCATCCCCCCCGGCCCCCCCGGCACCCCCGGCCCCCCCGGCACCCCCGGCACCCCCGGCACCCCCGGCA
>JBANFR010000189.1:0-5959 GCA_037975925.1 Verrucomicrobiota bacterium | reverse complement strand
TCGGCCCCAACATTCCAATTCTCCAGCTGCGACCGTGTTCCAAAATCTCCGCATCCATCGCATCTCTCACCAACGCCTGAATCCAAATCCCCTGCCGACGCATCGCCCGAGCTAAATCAAACTGCCCAGGATTTCGGCCTCCCTCGATCACCCCAACAGCGGCACGAACCCTCACCCGATCCCCGGGCTCCGGTGGCAATCCCCTCCAGAACAAAAGCATCCGGCACCCCTCCTCCACCCCGGACGCAACTGACGCGTCTACCCGAAGAATGGCTCGGCATCCCTGTTTTCCCGTGCGCACATCCCCTGCTGGAAACAGACCCTCCACCACCCCCTCGAGCACTGCGGACAGAGGCACCTCAGCCCCCAACAGCCCCGGCGGGGGGCGACTTCGCGACAACGTGTCCGTGTAGTGATGCAGCGCCGCAAAGCCCGCAAACGAAAAAAAAACAAGCCCACACCCCAAAAAGCGGGACCAGAGAGACAGGAGCGCAAGTCCACACCCAGCCAAGAACAAGGGCCCCCCTGACTGGAGCATGTCCTCTACCCAGATCCCGCTGACTCCACCCAACGCCACGGCAAAAAGAGGAGCAGGAGGAAACTCCCTCCGCTTCCGATTTTTCCAGGCCCCAGGCCCCCCCAACTGATCGCATTTTTCCACGCCCATCCGAATCCGTCATCCGGTACCCCCGCCAACCGGACGGTACCCTCCCCCCACCTGAATCGCTCCCCTCACCACAGGCGGCCGCACACAACCACGCTCCCGCCAAAATCGACTAACTCAACGTAAATGCTCCCGAGCGTATTCCGGAAACCGTGTCTGCAAGCGATTGAGAGCGTCGGATGATTCCTTCACCTTCCCTGCCGATTGGTAAGCCCGGTAAGCGCGCTCGAGAATTTGCGGCAACAGCTGCTCGTCATCCACGTAAATAGCCAGGCTGGCATAAACCCTGGCCGCAGCATCCCACTGCTTCAAAAATGCCTTGATGTCCCCATCCATCATTTTTGCTTCCGCATTCAACAGTCCCTCAGGTTGAAGCCTCAAAGACTCATCCACCGCTTTCTGCGCGGCATCTTGCTTACCCACTCCCAGGGAAGCCCTCGCGGCCAACAGCAAACCCACCACTCTCTCCGCCGGATGAGACACTTTTGAAAGGTACCCCTCCACCGCACCCGCTGCCTCCTCAAATCGCTCCAAACTCAACCTCACCCGTGCCAATTCGAGCCAATCACGCTCCATCACCTCTTCCCCTGCACACAGCAACGTAAAAACGGCTTCAGACTTGAGCAGCAGTTTCTGGCTCAAAAACTGATTCGCGCACCAACGCAAGGTGTCCTGTGGAACCCGATTCTTCGACTTCGCAAGATACCCTTGCACTTCAGTCCATACTAGCTCCGGATCGCTGAGAAGTAAGGCGCATGCAATCGACTGCCTACTATCCGTTTCAAAGTACTTTTCAGGATCTAAACTCCGTGACACCGCGTAGTGCTTTAACGCTTTCGCATAATCGTGCCCCTCCCATGAAGCGCAAGCAATCCAGTGATGCGCATCAGACCGGTTTGCAGGGCGCTCCAAGTCCACCATCCGATCCGACAAACTGGGATACTCAGAGAGAAGTCTCTCGAAAAAACCACCCATCGAACTGAAATCCTTCTGCTCTCCCCTCAAAAGCGCCCACTGAAAAAGAGCATGGGGCCTTTCCTCCGCACCGGAATATCGCTCCACCAGTAATTGGTAATCCTTCTCCGCAGCCCCGTAATTTTTAGACCTCCGGTGAGTCTCTGCGCGCCACCACAAAGCAACCGAAGCGCCAGAGTGATCGGGCGCATGACTCAAAAAGCGAGTCGTTGCCTCAATCGTTTGAGGCGCGTCGCCTGAGCAAACCGCACACTGAGCCCAGCGCAACAGAGCATCTCTCCATAGGTGTGACTCGACCCCTTTAGAATCCGCAACCAGAGAGTACGCCCCAGCAGCGCCTGCAAAATCCTCTCTCAAGCGCATCACCTCGGCTTTCATCAAAAGCGCATTCACCCGGTCCGCAGAGGGCGGGTTTGAGGAAATGTAGGTGTCAATTTCCCTCAGAACATCTTTTGCGTTTAGATTGTAGAGGCATACCAAGCGCTGATACCGAATCGATGATCCACTCGCAATATCCGGCGCCATAGCAAGCAGCCTGTCGAAAAGCTCAAGTGCCCTCGCATGCAGCTTCATTCGAACATGAGCCCTCCCCACAATCTCAAGAGCGCTCGTCAGTTGAGGCCCCTCAAGTGTGGACTCCATCGCCTGAAAAGATTCGATAACCTTTGGATACGAACGCGTTGAATCCAATGTTTCCAAGATCCCCAATCTGAGATCCCCCCGGTGTCGCTCCGTTCCCGATATTTTGAGTGCCCGCTCCATCGCCTCAACCGCTTCGGTAGCCTTCGACGGCTCAGCAGATCGGAGCAGCAATGCGTACTTCACAGAAGACTCTGCCTTCAATACAGCCGTTTGAGCCCTCTCCGAAAGCGTATAGAAATAACGAAGCGCCTCCGCCTTCTTACCCGCATCTTCCAATAGTTCGCCCAAGTAAAACTGACTCCACTCCCGGTACGGATGATCATCCACAGCGTCAGCAAGCGGCTGAAAAAACGCTCGAGCATCTCCTTTTTTTCCCAAACGCTGAAGACAAACCGCATGATAAAATTGCGCACTTCGCCTTATCTCAGGCTCCTGAAGTAATTCGGCCGATTTTTTATAATGAACAAGAGACTGGGCATAATCCTTGTCCTTAAACTCAAAGTCTCCAAGCTTGTAAGCAGCCAACCCAGCAAAAGGACCAGGATTTTTTAAAGAAAGCTGCTTATTGTAAAACAGCCGGGCTGAATTGATATTCCCTTTTGCAAGATGCGCCTCAGCTAACCGAAAAAAGGCCGTCCCAACTTTCGGTGAATTCACAAACTGCTCTATAAATCGCTGGTACTCCAAAATCGCACCGTCCCACTGCTTCCGTTCATACAGGCCGTCAGCAACAGACAGCTGAAAATCCTCCGGGCTAGTTGTGCTAGGAGCATTCTCGCCCCCTCCGGAAACCTCAACCGCTTTCGGCACAACAGGCGCACTCAGCAGAGGCAATCCCTCGGTTCTAAACTCGACGGATGAAGCGTCAGCCCCTTCCCCCTTCCCCCCACCCTGCGGAGCCTCCCGGACAGCAGGAACAGCCCGAGGAACCTCCTCCTTTCCTGAAACAGGCAACGCCTTCGGCGGCTTGGAAGGCTTGGGCACTGCATGAGCAGCCCCAACGAAAAACAAACATCCAAAGAAAACCAGCCTCATTGCGCCTTCGACGTTGCAAAAGCCACATTCCATATCCCCGCCTGACGGCACGTATCGAGCACCTCGACAATGTGCTGATAATCAGTTTTCACATCCCCCCTCAGGATAATCGCATAATCGGGGAACAAAGCGGCTAGACTCTTAAGTCTGGCCAACAGGGCATCCATTGGCACCAGTTTACGGTCCCAGTACACAGAACCGTCGGCTTTCACATTGAGCACCGTCTGGTTTACCACTGGGTTGCTCTCTTGCCCCGCCTGCGCAGCCGGAACCCGAACATCCAGCTCGTTCTCCTTCCGGGCCATACTCCAAGTCACGAGGAAAAAACACAAAAGGACAAGCAGAACGTCCACCATGGGAGCAATCTGAAAAGCAACACTGGCGGGCTCAATCCGGTGCCGAAGTCTCATATTCAAAAATTGCTTAGATCAATCACTCCCGCTTTCTGCTCAAAACTCATCATCCCCCCGACTCGCCTCCGCACGCTTATGGTACCCTATCGCCATCAACCCAACAAACGTGCTCGAGGCGCCCTCCAACTCAGAAACCAATGCCTGCGCTCGATTTCTGAATACCGCGTAAAAACCAGCCGCAATAATCGCAAGCACAAGTCCCGCAGCAGTCGCAACCAACGCCTCCGAAACACCGCTGGCCAAAAGCACATCCCGCGAAAGCGATGCGTTGCCCTTCCCGATTTCTCCAAACGAACGAATAATACCAATCACAGTTCCGAACAAACCCACCATGGGCGCCAAAATGCCGATGTCGGCCAAGTACGCGACCCTGTGCACTAGGCTCGAAGCTTGCGCACTCCCCTCCGCCTCGGCCACCTCTCTTAGGCTCTCAAACGGAGCCCCGGGGTTCTTGGTCGCAAAATCCAAAGTCTTCTGAACGATCCGCGCCAAAGCCTCACCGTGACGATTCGAAACGGCCAGCACCCCGAGGTAATCCCTCTTCCGAATCAGTACCTCCACCGTGCTGACATACTGACGAGAAACGATAGCCCCTCTTCTCAGGGTGACCAAACAGCCCAGCACCAACATTCCGGCAACGATAGAAAGCCCTCCCAGCGGAACCATCGCCCACCCTCCCTTCCTCAAAACATCCGAAAGCCGCAACCCCTGCTCCCCTGACTCGAAGAACCTCTCCCTGTCCGAATTTGGTACAGATACTTGCTCCGGCCCTCGAGGTCTCAGATCCCTGCCCACCGGTTCCTGGCCAGAACTAAATAGTACGCTGCAGAGCAGGATCGTGACGGCGACAATGACTTTCATGAGCGAATAAAAAAGTGAACGAAGACCCCCAGCAAGGGAGCCTACCAGACAGACCACCGGCAGAACAAATCAAGGGAAGAAACATTCGTCTAGGGCAGAATTTGGAAATCACGGCACGCAACCCATTTCACGGCGTGAACCTCAAATCTGCGAATTGCCCCCCTCATTTGGCCATTTTCAACGGCCCTCAAGTACTCATTCACCTCTGAATCAACCCCGTAGATCATCAACTCCACCCGACCATCTACTAAGTTCCGAACCCATCCGGTCACCTCAAAACCCAAGGCAGATTCCTTCAGCCAATGTCGAAACCCAACACTCTGGACCCGTCCCTCGTACACCGCACATCGACCAATCATAGCACTCAATCATAGCGACCCGTCGAAACCACAATTTTTTCGCGGTCCCTGCATCCACGATTAGGAGAACTCACGATACTTCTGAAAGAACGAGCACTTCGGTCGCCGCCTTCCCCAAAACCAAATTGAAATAATCCAATCATGATCCTTAATAAACCCTCCTGCATTTTTAAAAAAACCGCCTCGCCGCAACCTCCACCAAAACACCGCATGGACTCGCTTAAAACTTTAATTCAACTCGAACAACAGCGTGAACGATTACAGTTAGAGCTGAGCGTCGTACTTAAGAGAGTAGAACTCCTGCAACTCGGATTGTTTGCCCCGAACCGTTCGACGCTCTACGCGGCCCAAGCATCCTCCCAACACTCGCCCCACCGCGCAGTAAAGGGAACCTCGCAAATAACCCCTCGTGGCGAACTGCGGGATAAACTGTTTAATCTTCTCAACAAAGCAGGAGATCACGGAATTATTGTCAAAACGATTTCCCCACTCCTCGGAATCAAGCCAGTTAACCTTCACTCTTGGTTTCACTCGGCAATGAGACGTTACCCACAAATTGAAAAAATCGCCCCGGGCCACTATCGCCTAACCCCCGCGTTAGCAGCCAATGCGGAAAAGACATCCCCCCAATTCAGGAAATTACGCGCCGGGAGTAGAATGCGCCCTAAACGCGGTGAAACTACCCGACGCATCCTAAAAACGCTCGCCCAAGCAGGCAATGAAGGGATTGGAGCACGAGAAATCGCGAAGCGCATAGGAACTCATTACCGCAACATCCACGTCTGGCTCGCAAGCACCGGGAAGAGAACAAACCAGATAGAACGTATCGC
Organism: Verrucomicrobiota bacterium; assembly: GCA_037975925.1. Classification (GTDB taxonomy): domain Bacteria; phylum Verrucomicrobiota; class Verrucomicrobiia; order Chthoniobacterales; family Chthoniobacteraceae; genus Chth-196. Next base: position 180 of record JBANFR010000189.1, on the reverse strand, counting down.
GAGGGGGATTTACCGAATCAAATCCACAGAAGAGAACAACCAAGATGCTGAACAACCCACTAGTCCATCCGACAACGAATCCGCTACCCGCCGATCATAGCTACTTCAAAGCGAGATGAACCGCGATCCGCTGGTTCTCTTGAGCAAAAGGATCGCTACCCTCAAGTGGGCGCGTATCAG
>JBANFR010000188.1:0-6023 GCA_037975925.1 Verrucomicrobiota bacterium | reverse complement strand
GAGTGTTGTTCTTGAGGTCGAAGCGCAAGTGTTGTCCGTGTTTGAACGCGCCTCCGGCGAGGAGGATGGGAAGGTTCGTGTTGGAGTGGGAATTGCCACTGGCCATGTTCGACCCGAAGAGAACCATCGTTCGGTCCAGAAGCGTTTGCCCTCCCTCTGAAACCGAGGACAAACCGGTGAGAAAATGTGCAAGGTTCTGAATTCCAGCCTCCTCGACTTTGGCGAGTTGCTCGAGCTTGTCGGGCTCATTGCCGTGGTGGGTGAGTGAGTGGGTGCGTTCGCGGACCCCGGGCAGTGACAACGTCGTTTCGAGCGGGTTCAGGTACAGCGTGATGATGCGCGTGCTGTCGCTCTCGAGGGCGAGCTTGGCCATGTCGTACATCAGGCCCGCGCGTTCCTTGTCCCGGGACGTGTCGGCAATGTCGCTGGGAACCGGAGCCTCGGTCTGGGGCTTCTCTCTTTGCTGCCAATTTTCGGCCTGTTGGAGACGCTGCTCGAGTTCCCGAATCGAAGTGAAATACTGGTCGAGACGACTCCGATCCGAGGATCCCAGCGCATTCTCCAGACTTCTCGCCCGATGCCGGACAAAATCGAGCAGACTTCCGCGTTTGCGAATTTCGCGGAGTTGTCGCTCGCTCTGTTCCTGCGTGTCCGCGGTAAAGAGCCGATGGTAAACTCGGGACGGGCTGAATTCGGGCGGAATAAAGATGCCATCTCTGGTGACCGAAAGGAGTCCGTCGTGTTTGCCGTTGACGCCAAGTGCCAAGAAGGGGAAGCGCGTGAGGTGGCCGAGTGACTCGGCGGCCACCTGATCCAGGGAAATGCTGTTTTTGAAGGTGGGCGAGGAGGGAAAGCGGGCGCCGGTCAAAAAGCTCTTTTCCACCATGTGCCCGCCGGAATTGTCGGGATGAGAAACGCCTCCGACGATGGTCATTTGGTGGCGGTGCGCGGCCAGATGCTGGAGGTAGCGTGGAGTTTCGTAATTCCGGCCCGCTTCTTTGGGGAAAAAGAAATCCGGAATGAGTCCGGTATTGGTCATGATGCAGACCATCCGTCGTGGAGGTTCTGCAGGCTCTGAGGAGCGTGCTTTTCGGGGAGCCAGTGCCTCGAGAAAGGGCAGGGCCAGGGTGGCGCCTGTGGCCTTTAGAAAGGTGCGTCTTGGGATGAAATTGCCTTGGGGGGAACAAGAAGGAGTCATGGGTTGGGAGCCTCGGAGTTCGCGAGGAATTCGAGTTTGATGTCGTCCAAAAAATGGCCACTAAAGCGCGCGGGTTCGGCGGACGGCTTCGGAAAACGCCGGACCATCGCGAGATGAATCAGCACGTAACGGGTGGAGGGTGAAATCGGAGCCTCGACCGCAAGATTCTGCCACTTGCCGTCTCGATTGAGGGGCAGGATCCGGGCCATTACCGAGTTGCTCAGATTTCGGATGGAGGGCAGGGCGATGGGCTGCGTGGAATCGAGGGGATAGCTATCGAGCGCCAGCAACTCGAGGCTCATGGCGTATTGTTCGGCGTCGGCCGCGGGCTCCGCAGCGAAGCTGGCCGAGAGCCGGAGGCGTCCGGCCTCCGCCGCGAATGATTGAGGCCACTCCACCAGTCGGTAGATATCTCCCCAAGCGCTGGTCGGGGCGTGTTCCTCGGGGTGTGTTGAAGAGACAAAGCGGAGCATCGTCGTTCCACTTTTTGGGCGAACGCCATGTTCTGCTCCGACGATGCGAGCCTCGTCTCCGCTCCACATACCGACTGCCGGGGGCAGGCCAGATTCGATATTGCCACGCTTTCCCTCGAAGCTTTCCGCAAACACGGGGATGAAACGGCGCGGCTTTTCGCGCAGGCGGGGAGCAGCGTAAGCCCAGGCAACGGAAGCAAACAGCATCCCCACGAGGACGCATGCGGCGGCACCCGTCCACAGTCGCCAGGCTGCAATTCCTCGGGGAAAAAGAACGGCCTTGGGGGTAGCGGCGGTCGGGAGCGCACCGATAGGCGGCGTCTCGTTCAACTCGTCGTGGAGTTCCAGGTAGCGGATGTAGCGTTTTTGGGCCTCCGGTTCGCTGGACAGGATTGTCTCCAGCTCGGTCTGTTCCTGAGGGGAAATGGTTTCGTCGACCAAGCGGGCCAGCAGCGTATCGAGTCGGTCTGTGGGATTACGCATCGAGCCAGCCCTCCTTTTGCAGGGTTTGTTCCACGCAATGGAGGAGGAGCACCCTCAGTTTTTCCAAAGCGTAGTACACCTTTCGGAGGTTTTTCCCGGAGCCCACGGCCTCCGATTTCACGGCGCCATGTCCTCCGTAGCGGAGCCCGATCCAGCGCCTTTCTGCTTCGCCGAGCCTGCTCAGGCACTGCTGCAAAGCACCCCTTCGCGCCTCCCCCAAAGGCGCCTCCTCTTCGTGTGCTTGATCGAGTTGTGCGAGCAGGCTGTCCGAAAAGACGAGCCGCTCGCGGGCCTGACGCTGGCGCCATTTCAAAACCTCCAAGTAGGCAAACCGGATCGCCCACGGCGCAAAGGGACGCCCCGGGTCGTAGTCTCCCCATCTTTCCCAAAGCCGGACGGAGACTTCCTGGAGAACTTCCGCCGCATCCCTCGAGCGCGGAATCATCAGAAAGATGTAACGGCGGATTTCGGACTGATGAGCAGTCCATAACCGGACAAATTCGGGGGTGGAATTCATGGGAGAGAAGGGCGCGCGTCCTTTCTTCTTCTCCCCATGAGACAGACCTATTCCGAAAAATTTTTGGGGAATGCGCTTCTTTTGGAAATGAAACGGACCCGGTTTGGTACCAAATCAAGCACCTCGAGCCTTCTGCAGGCCGCTGGCGGCGAGGGCAGTGGCGCCCGAAAGTGGATCCCGGAGGCGGGCCAATGCGGCGGATGCCGGGGTTACTTCAGCTTGAAATGCTGGCTGGCGACCATGGCTTGCAGCATGACACGAATGCTGAAGTGGTTTTGTTTGCCAAGGGTCATCATCCAGTCGGCGAGGGCTTCGTCGCTGAAGCCGTAGGGGCGGCCGAGTGCATATTCGATGAGGGCCTCCGTGAAGCCGCGCGCGAACCGTTCCGGGTTGCTTGCGATGAGGTCGCGCAGCTCGAAGTAGCTTTTGAAGGCAGGGCCCTTGTGGAGGGCCGCCGACGGATCGATGGTCCACTTTTTTTCGCGCAGCCCGGGGATTCCCCTTTTGAAGTAGGAGTCCTCGGTGCGCCAGCGCCCGCCGGCGTCGAAATTTTCGAGTCCGAACCCAATCGGGTCAATTTTACGGTGGCATTGAGCGCACTGCGGCTCCTCCTGATGCGCGGCGAGGCGTTCGCGCGTGGTGAGAGCTTGGGCTTCGAGGCGGGTGAGTTGCGGTACGTTGGCCGGAGCCGGGGGAGGCGGATCATGGAGGAGTTTCCGCAAGACCCAGGCTCCCCTTTCGACGGGGCTGGTGAACTCGCCGTTGCTTCCCATGGCCAGGATGGCGGCCATTCCGAGAAAGCCGCCTCTGGGGGAGTCGGGCGGGAGGGGCACCTTGCGGAAGGCGTCTCCTGCGACGCCGGGAATGCCGTAGTAATTGGCGAGCAGTCCGTTGATGACCACAAAGTCGCTTTTGAGGAGGTGGGAAAGGCTACCTCCATTCCGGAGAAGGAAGGCGAAGGTTTCGTACACTTCTTGGCGTGCCGCCATTTTGACGCTGATCTCGAAGTCGGCGACGTTCTTGGTGTTGAACTGGAAAAAGTCGAGCCGCTCCATGCCCAGCCACTGGTGGAGAAAGCTGCTGAAGAAATCGCGGGCTTTTTCGTGCATCAAGAGGCGGTCGACTTCGCGGAAGATAACGTCTGGCTTGCTGAGTTCCCCCCTTTGAGCGAGCGCGAGAAGGGTGTCGTCCGGTGGGGCGCTCCAGAGAAAATAGGAGAGCCGTGAAGCCAATTCGAGTTCGGTCAGGGGGCGCCGCCGGCGTTCGACCCCGGGCTCGTAGAGGTAGAGAAACGCAGGCGAAGAGAGGACCACGCTCAGGGGTGTCCGGATGGCCTTTTCAAAGGGCTCCCCAGCTTTCACTCGCAGATCAAAAAGATGGAGCAGCCGCTCGATGAACTCCGGTTCTGGTGGGTGGCCCCGGAAAGCGCGGGTCGTGAAACGCTCGAGGGTCTCTTTGGCTTGAGCCCGCTTGGCCGTGGACAAGTCCGGCGGGAGGCTCGCTTCCAGCGCTGTTTTCGGGCGTTGCGGCGGCAACGGGCCCTCCCACTCAATCCAATCAATCCACAGAGCCGGGTCGCGTTCTTTGGGGTCTTTCAGGCCTTTGGTGTAGCCCCCGAGGCTGACCCCTCCCGAAAAAAGGGAACGCTTTTCCATGAACACAAAATTCCGGGGCCCGTTTTCCACAATCTGAAAGGGAAGCTCCACGGTCATGGGGTTGGCCACCGGCTCGGTGATGTGGCGGCTAGCCAGAAAAGTGGTGTCGGCCTTGTCGATGGGGCTGGCTTGGTAAAAGGAGAGAAAAGCCCTCTTCTCAGGCATGTCCGGAACACGCCCCGCTCGGACCCGGAAGAGATAGTTTCCCGGGGTAAGGTCCGCAGGCAGACTCATGATGATCTGCTGGGTCGGGTAGGTCATGTTGTCGAGGAGGAAGCCCGTTTTGACCTCAGGCCGCGCGAGATAACTTTCCGTCCAGGGGGCGCCGGACACCCAACTGCTGTCCCGGAGTGGAACTGCCCGAGCCGGGCCGGGAATTCCGAATTGGGCCAGCTGGTCCTCTTTTGAGCCTGCGGCCTTCCATTTCTCGATTTTTTCGTGCTGCGCTTTTCCGTGGAGGTAGCCTCGCTCGATGGGAGCCACGAGGGTTTCTGCCTCCATGCGTTTTTTTTGCGGGGCGGTTCCCGGCACCATCGCCCGATCCAGAGCCGTCCTCGCGAGCGCGAGGTACTGTTCGATCTGGCTGGAGGACACAAAAAGCGAGGCCCCCACGGTGTCGAATGCGCCGGCTCCCCCGTCAGCGGGCAAGACCCCCACATCAACCTCGACGCCAAGTAAATCGCGCAGAGTGTTTTTGTATTCCCGGCGGTTGAGTCGCCGCATGGTGATGTCTCCCTGAACGTCGCTGAGGGAGCGGCGCGCCACGACGAGGGCCTGGGAAAGGTTTTCCAAAAAATCGGTCTTGTGGGCTTTGTCCGGCTTTTTGGAGTCCTCCGGCGGCATTTCCCCGGAGTTGATCTGGTTGAGCACCTTCTGCCACAGGTCGGCCCGGGGGACGGTGTCGAGGGTGAAGGCGATGTCGTCCAGGCGGACGTGGCCCTTTTGTTTTTCGGCGTTGTGACAATCTACGCAGTAGGAGCGCAGAAAGGCGCGGTGTCTTTCTGCCAGTTGCGCCACTTGCGCTTGGGGGGCGGGTGTTGCGGGCGCAGCCTCTGTGGGCTGCGGAAGGAATACGAGGCTCAGCAGGAGGGGAGAGGAGCACCAGCGGGGCGCGGGTTTCATGCGGCAGGCAGGGCGGGACTGTGGGAAAGCGGAACGATTGCGGGGAATGCGGAAGGCTCAGGCGAGCAGTGCCTTGACGATGTCGGTGCTGTCGCCGTGTCGTTCGGCTTTGACGCCGACGCCGCGCAGGAGCGTGAGCCACACATTGCAGAGGGGGGTGTCCTTGGGGAGCACGAGGTGCTGGCCCAATTTGATCCCGGCACCGCCCCCGGCGAGAATGGTGGGGCAATTGTCCAGGAAGTGGACGTGGGAGATGTTGCTGCCGTAGGCGAGACTGGTGTGATCAAAAAGGGAGGTGCCGTTGGCTTCCCGGACGGACTTGAGTTTGGTGATCAGCCCTGCGAGGAGGGCGCTTTGAGCTTCGTCCCGCTTTTGGGCGGCCTCGAGGGCTTCTCCGGCACCTGCGTGGGTCATGTCGTGGGGGGCCACCTTGATATCGAGACTTTGGAGGAGGCTGGCCACCGGCTGGCGGTAGGTAAACACGCGGGTGCTGTCGGTTTGGAAAGCGGCCACCATGAGATCGTACATGAGCTGGATCTCTTCTTTTCCGGCCAGGCCGGGTTTGGGTTCGGCGA
>JBANFR010000187.1:0-6085 GCA_037975925.1 Verrucomicrobiota bacterium | reverse complement strand
GTCATTGGTCGCACGCAACATTTCATAAGCCGCGGCCTCCGTTTGCGGCTCCTTCAGCGTGTCTGGAAAAGTCACCCGGATGTAGAGGAGCGTCTTGGGCCCCATCGTCCACGAACCCGCTGCTCCTAACGGCTTCATCCCCCCACCACTGCCCCCCTCCGCCGCAGTCACCTTTTGCTCCAAATCCACGATGTGCCCCCCGTGACACAGGTAACGAACGGTCCCGGCCACTTCCACCGCAGGCGTCTCCTCCGTGATCGCCGCAAGCGCTCCCGCTTTCGCCGCAGCCAGCACCTCCTTGCCTGATACCGGACAAGCGCTCTCCACCGGTTTGGTCGCATCCGGAATCTCCCCGATCTCCAAGGGCCTCACCCGCTTCTCGTCCAACGCCATCACGCGATCCACCGCAATCCCACTCATCACCGACTGGGGCGTCGTGACCTGCGTTAGCCGCTGGCCGAAGGTGTACACCTCGTAGCGGATTCCACCGTCCAGCACCGCCTGGCGCCGGATCGGCCTCGGGTCCGGTTCCCGCCCCGGCTCCGGAGCCACCGCAAGAACCCCGTAAAATCCCCGTGCACTGATACGCTCCTCCAACTCGGAAAGCACCTCTGCCGGCATCTGCTGGCGCACCACCATCGGAACCGCATTCTGAAGAGCCTTCTCAGGAGCCGCCGGGATCAACGCCTTCAACGCAACACGCCGCTCCACAGCCAAGGCAACCCCCTCCGCCACCAGAGCAGGGCGCTCGTCCGCCCCGGCGGCAAAATACCGGCTCAACCAGCCGTCAAATTTCCCAAAAGCCGGATCCAACCCCTCCCGCTTCGGAAGTGGAGGCAACTTGAAAGGTGCTCTGATCGCGCTCGCACCGACAGGGGCTGCGGGATCTACAACCGTCAGCGTCGAGACGGCGGCGTTCTCCTCGCCCGCAGGGGAAGATGCGCCCGGGGAGACCGAGAGCTCCACGGGCAACGCAACCGCGCCTTGAGGAGCCGTTGGCCTGGATGAAAGCAAAGTCCAGTATGCCGCGACACTTCCGAGAAACGCCAAGGCAGCCGTCAAAAACTTGTTTCGCATAAAATGGGGGGGGACCGCACGCTGCGGCATACTCTGAGGTTCTGCGCTACTCCGTCCTCACACGCGAGTTTTGGACAAAAATTTTTAACTTTTTCTGAACCCTCGATCTCCGGGGGAGCTTTCCTTCGGATCGCGGATTGCGAGATTCATCGGCAAATGACTCTCTGTAGAGTAGAGATGTACGCAGGAGTGCGTCGTTTACCTCTGAAAAGAGGGGCGCTGGTCACCCCCATGGACTCCGCACCCAGCTTTTCAGCCCGTTCCACCCCACCGTAGTCATGTCCATTTCCCATCCCAATGATCCCCTCCACGGTGTCACCTTGGAAAAGATTGTCGTGACCCTTGTCGAGATCCACGGGTGGGAGGCGCTAGGCAACCGAATCCCCATCCGGTGCTTCCAGTTCGATCCCACTGTGAAATCGAGTCTGACATTCCTGCGAAAAACGCCGTGGGCACGAAAAAAGGTGGAGGAGTTTTACCTGCGGACAAAGTCCCTCCTTCAAAAGAACACCCCCCCGCGCCCACTCCCTCCAGGTGCCACTTCCTGACCTTCTCCCGGCGCCGAATCTCTTTCCCGAACTTGCTCCCCCCATGACCACACCTCCCAAACGCTTCTGCACACACCACTGGCTACCCGCTGCGTGTCTTGCAAACCTCCTCTGCTTTGCCCCGGTACACGCTCAATCTCCCGCAAATGCCCTACCCTCAGAGAGCGACCGCGCTTTGCTCACCAAAGAGCGACCGCGGCCACCCGTCGTCAGCCCGCAGTACGACGGCCAAGCGGTGCCCCCTCCCGCCGGGGCGCTGATTCTTTTTCAAGGAAACTCCCTCGAGGCGTGGAAACAGGACAAGCCCGACCCCGTTACAGCCTCGAAGGACGCCCGTTGGAAGGTCGAGGAGGATTATTTTGAGGTCGTGCCGAAGACTGGAAACCTGCGCACCAAGGAAATGCTCCGGGGAGACGGACACCTCCACCTGGAATGGGCGACACCTGCGGAAGTCAAAGGGAGCGGCCAGGGGAGAGGCAACAGCGGGGTCTTCATCGGTGGCTTTCCCGAAGTCCAAGTTCTGGATTCGTGGGAAAACGAGACCTACCCAGACGGCCAGGCGGCGGCGCTGTATGGGAAATACCCACCGCTTGTGAACGCCTCAAAGAAGCCCGGCGAGTGGCAATCCTACGACATCGTGGTGGAGAGGGCTCGCACCGGGGAGGATGGCTCCACGCAAAAGCAGAGAATCACCGTTTGGCACAACGGCGTGCTAGTGCACGATCACGTCGAACTGGAGGGAAAGCAGAGGGAGGGAACGTTGGCTCTCCAAGACCACGGCAATCCGGTGCGCTTCCGGAACATCTGGTTCCAGCCCTTTCCTTCCACAACGCGGGAACCCTGAAGCGAGGGCGGGCCCGTATTCCCGGCTCCGCTGCTTCAGGTTCAACCCAGCCGCTAACCGAGGAAGAACACTTCCTGGCTTCGCCGCCGGCTCCGAAGCACTTCGCACGTCTTGAGGGCGCCTCTCAACCCCTTCAAGGTGATCGGCTTGCTCACGATCAAATCGACCCCCGGGGGGTTCCGCCCCTGGGCGCGGATTTCATCCCCAAAACCCGTGAGCAGGATGATCGGGAGCGTGTGTCCGTCCTGACGCGCCCTTGCGGCCAACTCGGTGCCAGTCATCTCGGGCATCGACAAATCACTCATCATCATGTCCCAGCGCTCTTCCTTGAGAGCCTCCAGGGCCGCCTGTCCATTCAGCACCGTCTTCACGAAGTGCCCCTCCGAACGCACCATCTCAGCGACCAGTTCCCGGATAATTTCCTGATCGTCCACAACCAAGATTCGCATCGACTCCGAACGAGAATAATCGGCTGGGGTCGGCTCCGCTTCCACAGCGCGGTCTGAGCCCGGGAGCAGAAGCGTCATGGTCGTCCCGCGCCCCTTGACACTCTGAATGGTGATGGCCCCCCCGTAGCGCTGCACAAAGCCGTAAACCACCGCCAGCCCCAGTCCGGTGCCCCTCTCCCCCTTTGTCGTAAAAAACGGCTCCAAACAGCGCGCCTGCTCCTCCTCGGTCATTCCAACCCCCGTGTCATGCACCTGGATCCGGATCCGTCCGTCCACTTCCGCCGTGTCAATTTTCACGCGCCCCCCTTTGGGCATCGCATCCACCGCGTTAAAAATCAGGTTGGTCAGGACCTCCCGCACTTCTGGCGCACTGGCAATCAGAGTCGGGAGCGGCTTCAGATCCGTCTCCGACTCGATCTGGATGCCCTCCGCCCGGCTTTTGTCACGCCACCGGGGGGCCGTCAAAATCAGCGCCTGCTCCACCATCGCGTTGATGTCGACCGGGACCCGATTCTCGTTCTGACCCGCGGGGCGGTAAAACTCACGCAAACGCCCGACCACGTGCGAAGCGTCCTGAGCGGCCGCCATGAGATTGGAGAGGTTTTCTTTCTCCCGCTCGGGCGCATGTTGGCGAATGTAGGGAGCCAACAGCTCCGCGTACCCGAGGACCATGGTGAGGGCGTTGTTGAAATCGTGCGCGATGCCACTGGCCATCATCCCCAGAGCCCGGAGTCGCTCCTGTTTCACCACCAATTCCTGCGCTGCTTTGAGCCGCTCCAGCGTGTCCTCGAGCTGCGCTGTGCGCGCCTTCACCTGTCGCTCCAGTTCTCCATTCTGGCGCTGGAGCGCTTGATGGAGAAACCGGTTCTCCAAAAGGTTCTGGATCTTTGAAAGCACCTCAGTTTGGTCAAACGGCTTGGCCAAAAACTCATGCGCCCCCCCCGCCAAAGCCCGGCGCTTCGTCTCGGGATCCTGATCCCGGCTCACCACCAACACCGGAAGATACTCCCCAGTCGCCACGGCCGCCTTGAACTGAGACATCAATGCCACGCCATCCACATGCGGCATGCTCAGATTCAGGAGGACCATGTCCGGCTGCCACTCGAGAAAAATTCCCAGCGCCTTCCTCGAGTCCGTTGTACTTTCCACCTGCACCCCACCCCCAAATTCCAGCATGCGCTCCAGCAGACGGATGTCTGAAATCTCGTCATCGACGATCAGAAACCGGGCTCTTTGGAGGGCTGGGTAGCGCATGGATTCCAACTCCGTAGCAAACGCGAGGCCAATCTCCCTCTGCAACGGTCTTTCCTTCGCCATCCCTCTCCACGAAGATCCGACCCATGTCCTTGGACGGCTCCATTCAGGCGGACCGGGTTCGCTCCTATTTCGCACGCATCGCCCATCGGTACGATTTTGCCAATCACCTCCTGAGTTTTGGCATCGACGTCCTCTGGAGAAGACGCGCCGCCCAAGTGGTACGCTCGTGGAAACCGGCCCGCATCCTCGACCTCGCCACCGGGAGCGGAGACCTCGCAAAGACCCTCCAACAGGCCTGCCCCAACGCCCTGGTCGTGGGAGCGGACTTCTGTGAACCCATGCTGCAGTTCGCCCGGCCCAAAGGCCTCGCCAACCTCGTTGTGGCAGATGCCCTCCAACTGCCCTTCCCGGACGCCTCCTTCGATGCGGTGACTGTCGCCTTCGGACTCCGCAACATGGCCTCCTGGAGTGGAGCGCTGGCTGAAATTCAAAGAATTTTGAAACCCGGGGCGCATCTACTGATTCTCGACTTTGGTCTTCCGCAACCGCCCTTCCGCGCACCCTACCACTTTTACCTCCACCACGTGCTTCCGAGCCTCGCGGCTTTTCTCACCGGGGAACGATCCGCCTACGATTACCTGGCGGCTTCGATTGAATCCTTCCCCTGCGGCGAGGCCATGCGTGTTCGGCTCTCGCAGGAGGGTTACGAGGACACACGCTTTATTCCGCTGCTTGGCGGGATTGCCTGCATCTACACTGCAATGCGCCCCTGAGTCTCCGGCGCCTCCAGCGCGTGAAGCGTCTCCTCCAGAGCTTCCACCTCAATCGGCTTGGTCAGGTGTCTCTTGAAACCTGCGTGCAGGCTCCGAGCGACCTCCGCCTCCATCCCAAAGCCGCTCAACGCGATTCCTCCCTCCAGAAACCGGTCCCCATACTCCCGGATAAGGTCACTCCCGTTTCCATCGGGCAAACCAATGTCGGAGATCAACACATCGTAAATCCCGCTCCGGGCTAACACCGCTGCACCGCAAAGTGTCCCCGCTTGGGTGACCAAATGCCCCCGGCGTGAAAGCATCCGGGCGAGGGTGGCCCTCGTTGCATCGTGGTCTTCCACGAGCAAAATGCGGCGTGCCCGCACCGGCCTTGCCCGGATCTCCGTCGCCGATGGCAGTGGTAAAATCTCCGCCCGCTCCTGCGGCTCAAGGGGGAGTTCCACATAAAACGTCGCCCCCTGGCCACGCCCCAGGCTCTCGGCCCAAATTTTCCCCCGATGCCTCTCCACCAACATCTTGGCAATAGCAAGCCCCAACCCGAGTCCCCCGTAACGCTGGGATTCGCGCGCATGGCCGCCCTGCGCAAAGGGTTCAAAAATCCGCCCCATTTCCTCCGGAGCAATCCCAATCCCCCCGTCGCTCACCGCCACCCTCACCCGGGAACCCTCCTGGGACAGCTTGAGTCGCACTTCCCCGCCCGCCGCTGAAAATTTGACCGCATTCAGGATAAGATTTGCAAAAATCTGATGCAAACGTGTCGCATCCCCGCGCACCAAACTCGCCACCTCCCCGCGCTCCAACTCCAGGCGCACCTTCTTTTCCCCTGCCTCCGCCCGCACCCCCTCACAAACCTGGGCCACCAGGGACCCCAGATCCAAAAGCCGTTTGCTGACCGAAAGCCCCGCCCTTTGGATCTTGGTCAGGTCGAGCAAGTCATCAATCAAGCGTGCCTCAAGCCGCACATTCCGGTGAATCAACGCAAAGTCCTCCCTCATGTGCGCAGGCAACTCCGCCGATCTCGCGTATTCTCCCGCCAGCAACAGCACCGGATTGAGCGGCGTACGCAACTCGTGCGAAAGCGCTGAGAGCAGTTCGTCTTTTGCGCGACTGGCAGACTCCGCGGACTCCTTTGCATGC
>JBANFR010000186.1:0-6170 GCA_037975925.1 Verrucomicrobiota bacterium | reverse complement strand
GTCCTCCTCAACCGACGCCCCGATGCCACCGAGATCCTCGTGACCTACGCGGAACAGTTTCGCGGAGCGGGATCGGACAAAAAAACCGAAACCGACCTCGCATGGCGGCAGCAGAGCGTGGAGAAGCGCCTCGAGCACGCGCTCCTGCGGGGCATCACCGATTTTATTGTCGCGGACACGGAGGAGGCCCTGGGCAAGTACGGCGTCCCATTGAAGGTGATCGAAGGCCCGCTGATGGAGGGGATGAAGGTGGTGGGCGACCTCTTTGGCGAAGGAAAAATGTTTCTGCCGCAGGTGGTGAAATCCGCTCGCGTGATGAAGCAGAGCGTGGCCGTGCTGACCCCTGCCATGGAGGCGGAAAAGGCCCGCAACCCGCTCCAGCGCGGCGGCGGCAAGTTTGTCATCGCCACCGTTAAGGGCGACGTCCACGACATCGGCAAAAACATCGTGGGGGTGGTGCTCTCCTGCAATGGCTTCGAGGTGACCGATCTGGGAGTGATGGTTTCCTGTGAAAAAATCCTCCAAAAGGCCCGCGAAATCGGGGCGGACGTGATCGGCCTGAGCGGGCTCATCACGCCCTCGCTGGACGAAATGGTGCACGTCGCCTCGGAGATGGAGCGGCTTCAGTTTAATGTGCCGCTGCTGATTGGCGGAGCCACCACCAGTGCCGCGCACACCGCACTCAAAATCGCTCCCTGTTACCCCAGTGGAAGCGTTGTCCATGTGCTCGACGCCTCGCGGAGCGTGCCGGTCACGACCGCCCTGATTTCCGAGGAAAACCGGGCGGCTTTTGTGGCTGAAAATGAGGAGCGCCACGCCCAATTGCGTGCCCAGTACGGTCAGAAGCGTTCCCGGACCATTCTCCCGCTGGAAAACGCGCGGGCCAACGCCTTTGCCACCGATTGGACCCGCATCGACATCGCCACCCCTTCTCTGCTTGGCATCCAACGTGTCCAGCCGTCCGGAGGCGAACTTCCGGTGACGCTCGCGGAACTGCGCCCCTACATCGATTGGTCGCCCTTCTTCCACACGTGGGAGTTGCGCGGACGCTGGCTGGCTTCCGAGAACCGTTTTTCGAGCGCCTGGGACGACCCCGAGAAAAAAGCGCAGGCGGAGGCCGAGGCCGCGAAGCTCTACCACGACGCTCAACGCTTACTCGACCAAATCATTGCGGAGAACCGCTTCCAGCCGCAGGGCGTGTTCGGCTTCTTCGAGGCACACAGCGTCGGGGACGACATCCACCTGCACAATGGGACGGTTTTGCACACCCTGCGCCAGCAACAGGTGAAGAAGGATTCGCCGAACTTTGCTCTGGCCGATTTTGTCGCTCCTCAGAGCGCGGGAAGAGCCGACTACGTGGGCGCCTTTGTGGTCACCATCCACGGCGCTGAAAGTTTTGCCGCCACCTTCGACGAGGCGCATGACCCGTACTCCAGTATTTTGGTCAAAGCGCTGGCGGACCGTTTTGCCGAGGCGTTTGCGGAGTGGCTTCACCAACAGGCTCGCTTCCAATGCGGCATCGAAAAACCCGGCCAACTCGCCAACGACGAGTTGATCCGCGAAAAATATCGCGGCATTCGCCCGGCCCCCGGCTATCCGGCCCAACCCGATCACTCCGAGAAGCCCACCCTCTTTTCCCTGCTCAATGCAACCGAGTGGACGGGCTGTACCCTGACAGAAAGTAACGCGATGCACCCCGCCTCGAGCGTTAGCGGCTTTTATTTCAACCATCCTGAGGCTCGTTATTTCGGTATCTCCACCGATCTCGGTCGCGATCAGATCGAGGACTACGCGTTGCGCAAAAACGTCCCGGTGGAAACGATGGAGAAGTGGCTCAGCCCCTGGCTCAGCTACTGATCGCTCATTCCGAATACGAGGGCGACGATGTGGCCGCCGCCCCTGTGCCGCGGGGCAGCAGTGCCGGCTTGCGGACCCCAATGACGCCACACTTCAGGGGGGAGCGGACGGTCGGCTGTGGATCGATAAGATCAGTGAACACAGACAACCCCGCCGCGACCACCCATCCCCGAGCCGTCTCAGGCCCGAATCGGCGTTTGAAATCATCCCCCGTTTCGGCGATTCACAGACACCATGTCCCGACTTTCTTTTGGCCAGACCGTCCTGCTGCGATTTTCTCTGATTGCCTCGGCTCTTCTGGGGCTCTCGGGTTGTATCGTCGAAGCACGTCCCATGGTGATCCGCGAGCGCCCCGTGTACTCCCCACGCCCTCTGTACCCGCCCCGCCCCGTCTACGTCCACCGCCCGGTGTACACGCAACGTCCTGCTTATTACCCCCGGCCCACCTATGGCCGTCCTCCCGTGTACGTTGAACCACCGCTGAGCGCGGGGTCTTTTGTCTCCGCGCTGCCTCCTGGCGCGGAACTCGTGTTTCTGGGACGTGAACGCTGCTGGCGTTACCGGGGACAATACTACCGCCGCCACGCCCACGGCTTCGTGCTTTTCCTGCCCTGAGGCCGTAAAAAGCCCCACTCACGCAAATAGCCCGCCCCCTCGCTGCCGCCCCTTTTTCCGCGACAGGGGATCGCTCCGCTGCGCCACCGGAATCTGGAGGGCTGCCCCCTCTGCATCACCGCACTTTGGTTTCCAAGGAGCGCTCCCCGCGCCTTCTCAAAACCTCGGGCACTCCACGAGCAAAATGAAAAATAGTCTCTAGGAACCCACTGCCACGAGGGTTCTGCCTTCGATGTTCCGCGCCTGCGTATTTCGGGCTTTCTGTGTGTTGAATCCAGAGGGCCCGGGCGGCCACCACAGGAATCGTGTCCCGTCCCCGACCGGCGCATTCCAGCCTCTCCCGCTTCATTCACCCTCCCCCCTTCCCCAAGGCGTGCACCCGTTCCGATTCCTCCCGCTCCTGCTCTGCGCGCTCTACTCGTTCTCCGCTCTCCACGCGAACGCGCAGTCCGCACAAACTCCATCCCTCGAACCATCCACTCACGCTCAACTCCAGCACGACGCCCTGAAGACCTTTCAGGAAAAGATTGTCCCCTTCGTGTCGACCTATTGCACCGAGTGCCACGGCGACAAAAAACGCAAGGGCGGCATGACTTTTCGATCCGCCCTCAAGACCCCGGCGGCGGCCGCTTTCCGCAAACAATGGAAACTCTCTGCCGCCAGCCTCAAGGCGCATGACATGCCGCCAGAGGACGCAAAAAAGCAGCCCACTGCAGAGGAAACCGCCGTTTTTCTCGATTGGGTGGCGAATATGAAGTTTCTCAGCGCCAAAGATCCCGGCGTTTTTGTCATCCGCCGCCTCAATAAGGTGGAGTACGCCAATACCCTGCACGATCTTCTCGGAACAGACCCGGCAATCGCTCAGGAATTGCCCGACGAAGTGTTCGGCGCGGGCTACTTGAACTCTCTTTCCCCCCTCCTCATGGAGCAACTGGTGGGCATCGCAAGCGAAGTCGTCCACCGCGCGCTCCCTCCCGGCGGCCAGCCCTCCCCGCTCGAAATCGAACTTTTTGGCAATCCCCCCACATCCCCGCAGGACCAAAGGGAAACCGCACGGCGCATCACGCTCCCCCTCGCAAGGAAAGCTTATCGGCGCCCTCCCTCCGATCCGGAGTTGGACGTCCTCATGGATGTTTTTGATCTCGCAGTCAAAAACGGGCGCTCCTACCCGGACTCTCTCCGGCTTGTCCTCAAAGCCATCCTCGTCTCGCCTCAATTCCTCTTCCTCACCCCCACAGCTCAGCCCGACGCCGATCATCCGATTGTTCCGCTCGACGACCACCAGCTCGCCTCCCGCCTGTCGTACCTGCTCTGGTCCACCATGCCCGACGAAGAACTCGCGGCCCTGGCCGATGCAGGCAAACTCCGCGACCCGGCTGTTCTGGCCGGGCAGGCGCGCCGTCTTCTCGCCCATCCCCGGTCGCGGGCGCTCTTCGACGGCTTTGGAGCGCAATGGTTGGGGATTGGAAAACTGGCAGAGAAAACGTTCGACCCTCAGAAATTCCCGCAAATGACCGGGGAAATGCGTCAGGCCATGTACGAGGAGGCCCGGCTTTTCTTTGAAAGTGTCATGAGGGAGAACCGGAGCGTCGTGAGCTTCATCGACAGCGATTACACCTTCCTCAACGCGACG
This sequence comes from Verrucomicrobiota bacterium, assembly GCA_037975925.1. Taxonomy (GTDB): domain Bacteria; phylum Verrucomicrobiota; class Verrucomicrobiia; order Chthoniobacterales; family Chthoniobacteraceae; genus Chth-196. Next base: position 2,065 of record JBANFR010000186.1, on the reverse strand, counting down.
CTTGCCCCCTTTTACGGGCTCGAAAACGAGGTTTCGGGCTCTGCGATGCAAAGAGTCCGTCTCTCCAATCCGAACCGCGGCGGGATTCTGGGAATGCCCGGCATCCTGGCCACGACCTCCTTCCCCAACCGCACCAGCCCCGTGAACCGGGGCGTGTGGGTCCTCGAGCAAGTCCTCGGGGAACACGTGCCTCCAGCGCCGGCCAATGTCCCAGCCCTCGACAAACAGGACCAAAAAAAGGTCGGCCATTTGACGCTCCGCCAAAGAACCGAGCTGCACCGAACCAACCCCGTTTGCGCCAACTGCCACAAAATCCTGGATCCCATCGGATTCGGTCTTGAAAACTTCGACGCCATCGGACGCTGGCGGGACCAGGATGACCAAGGAAATCCCATTGATGCCGCAGGAGAATTGCCGGGCGAAAAGCGCTTTTCCTCCCCTTATGAACTCAAAAAAATCCTCGCCCTCCGCACCGAGGACCTGTGCCGCAACCTGACTGAAAAGCTGCTCGCCTACGCCCTGGGACGCCAGTTGGAGGGCTATGACGAACTGGTGGTAGACCAACTCACCGAGGCCATTGCCAAGGACGGCTATCGCATGCAAACGCTCATTACCCAGATCGTCACGAGCTACCCTTTTACTCACCGCCGCACCCAAGAACTCGAACCCGCACCCACCCATGCAAAAAAAGTGGCTCATTGATCGGCGCACCTGCCTGCGCGGAATCGGCGCATCCCTCGCGCTCCCCCTTTTGGAAACCATGGGCTGGGCGGAGACCTCCAGGTCCACCCCCTACAAACCACCCATCCGCCTCGGCTTCATGTACATGCCGCATGGAGTCATCATGGACCAGTTCTGGCCCAAAAGCCCCGAGAGCTTCCTGTCCGATCCCCCCCGCTGCCTCGAACCGCTGCGGCCGCTCCTCGCGCACTGCCTGATGATGAAGGGCATCTCCGGTGTCCCCATCGCCCCGCTCAACGGAGCCCCCCATGCGCTCGAGTTGTCCACCTGGCTCACCGCAACCCTTCCTGACGCAAACCGCCGCAACACCATCCACATTGCGATTTCCGCCGACCAAATCGCGGCCAATTACATCGGCGGTTTTACGGCCCTCCCCTCGCTCGAACTGGCCACAATGCCTCAAACGCATAAGGAAAATCAGGAGGGACTCAATGAGGCATACTACTCCCACTGCAGCTTCCGCTCCCCTACCCAGCCCGTCCCAGCCGAAACCAATCCGCGCAGGGTCCTCAACCGTCTTTTCCAGAGTCAAAACCCCGATTCCCAGGGGGGGAAATCCCCCTCCGTGGGCCGCGATCCCCTCGAGCGCAGCATGCTCGACCTCGTGTTGGGCGGTGCGCGGGACCTTCGCAAGCGACTCAGCTCCCATGACCAACACAAGTTGGACGAGTATCTCGACGGCGTCCGCTGCGTGGAACGGCGCATCGCGGCGATCGAACACCGCCAAAAAGAAGCCGCACTGGAAGCCGCAGGCGTGAGCGTTTCCAAACGGCACACCTCCGATTCCCCACCCATTGCCATCCAAATCCCCGAGGGCGACAAGCGCAGTGACTACATGAAAATCATGTGTGACCTCACCGTCCTCGCCTTTCAGACGGACACCACGCGCGTTTGCACCTACATCGGTTCCACCCCCAATGGGGTGTCCTACCCCGAGCTCGGGTTTACGGATCAGCATCACTCCGTGACCCACCACGGACACCAGGCGGAAAAGGTCGAGAAGGTGGCGAGTATCACCACCTTTAATGTCGAGCAGTTCGCATACATGGTTCAGAAAATGCAGAGCCTGCGCGAAGCCGACGGCACGCTTCTCGACCATTGTATCCTGATGTGGGGCTCCGGTTTGGAGGATGGAAACCAGCATCAGCGGGAAAACCTTCCCTTCATTCTGGCGGGACGCGGCGGCGGCTCCCTTCAAACGGGGCGTTTCCTCACAGACATTCAGGGAAACCAGGGAGATTTACTCACCACCCTGCTCGACTGCGCGGGCATCCCCCTCGACCGTCCCATCGGCATCGCCACCAAGCGCCTCCACCAGATCACC
>JBANFR010000185.1:0-6277 GCA_037975925.1 Verrucomicrobiota bacterium | reverse complement strand
CGGAGACGCCCTGATCCCCCCGAATGTACTCCGCACCGGTGTCGACTCGAGAGCCGAACTCAAAGCCCCCGACGAGACTGTGACGAGAGTGGGCTCGAACACGGTGTTTTCATTCGACGCCAGCAACCGCGACATTCAACTCAACAAAGGAAGCGTTCTCTTCCACTCTCCGGCGGGGAAGGGAGGCGGCAACATCAAAACTTCAGGCGCCACTGCCTCCGTGCTCGGAACCACGCTCATCGTCGCGGCCGTGAGTAACGGCGGAATCAAAACAATGATTCTGGAGGGAAAAGGCCAAATGACGACCCCAGGCGGGCGCCCTCTCCAATTGGGGGCGGGTCAACTCAGCTTCGCCATGCCGGGACAGAAGCCGTCGCCTCCGCTGAATTTTTCAATCCAAGGCCAAGTCGGCACATCCAAACTTGTGACCGGCTTTTCGAAGCCAGTCGCATCCATCTCCAAGATCCAAACTGCTGCCGCCAAACAACAGTCACGGATCGCCTCGGGCAAGCTGAGCACAACCGACCTTGTCATCGGAGATCGGCCCGACACCGCTTTTCAGCTCGACTCTACAACCATCACCACGGTCCGTTTTCTTCAACAGGAACCGCAAAGAGCCCAAGCCATGGCATCGAGGCTCCAGCCCGACCCCCGCTACCTCTCCGCGGTGAAGGCCAATTTGCAGCTCAATGACCACGTGACCGCCGCGCTCGGATCGAATATTTTTGCGATCGACGGCAGCGGAGCCAACAAGGGCACCAGCTACGGCCTCCCCAAGCTCATCCCCGGCAATCGCGAAGGGACCGGCACCCACTCCGCGCTCGTGGCCGAGTCGATTACATTCGGCCCCAGTGGTGCAGCTTACTTTCTCGCCACCCCAGTGGATGTTCCCTCGGAGCTAAACCACGCCGCCATAGTCACCCTGAAAGATCTTCGTTTCGAGAGGGACATCGAGTTCGTCGGGCTCTCCGCCCCGTTTGGGGATTTGACGGAGGTAGTCCAGCCAGACGGTGCAGTAGTGGTGCAGTCTTCCGAAAAGTGGCGCCCACTCACACAACTCCTCTTGAGTGTGGGCGGTTTTCTCAATGTTCAACCGGGAGTCTCGCTGCAGGCCAACGTTCCACTCTTTGAGATTTTCTCGGCAGGGTCCTCTTACTCCGACGGGATTAGCCTGTCCATCAACCCTCCCTCCGACAACTCGTCAAGCGCTCCTGTCCTTCAGCTCGAATCTGTTGGACTGCAGAATCACTACGCGAGTGATGACGACCTGAGCACTGCGCGCTCCGGAAAGATTCGGCTGAGCGCCCCCTCCGTTTCGTTGAGAAACACGGGAATTGAGGCCGGAGCCATAGAAATCGTTGCAGACAAAGCATTGACGGTCACTAGGACCGCCTCTCCGATTCGGTTGCCATTGGGATTCAACTCGCCGGAGGACCTGACGTTGAATGCCTACTCGGTGCGACTCCAATCTAAGAGCCAAGCGGTGCAAATTACTGGAGCTGCGATTGTTGCAAACAAAATCGATATTTCAGCCGCGACGGACATCACGATCAACAACCTCCGCACCACCTCCGATTTTGCAGGGGGAACCCTCCCTCTCGATGGACAGGCCGAGCTACCGGAGGGACCAAGCCGCACCTTTAGCGCATCGGCGGGAAGAAACCTGTCCATTGTGGATAGCGATATCCAAGCCACGACCAATTTTGTGCAATCGGCCCAGGGTCAGGCTACGCAATTACTCTCGATCAACCTAAGGGCGACTGAGGATGTCATCATCGGCAACGAACCAGCCCCGGAAAACCCGAATCCCCTTCGGGTGATCGAGACAAAAACGGTTCTCACCGCGCAAGAGGTGCAGATTACGTCTGGCGGAAATATTCGCGTTCAAGGACTCACGATGCGATCTGCCGACCCTGCGACCAGTTCCTTCTCGGCCACCGCGGCCAACGAACTCAATCTGAACAACGTCAACCTCCTCCAGACCCAAAGGGTGGCACTCACCGCGAACACAGTCGTGCTCTCAGACCTCCAACTTAAGAATGGATCCACGGTGGCTCTCAACTCCGCGACCGGTCGTGTCGCCCCAAACCCGGGAAACAACCAGAGTGCGGACTTCCGCAATGGGATGGTCAATTTCGTCAGGAACGTCTTCTACGGCGGAACGGAGATCAAATTCTCCACGGCAGGCAGGGACGTCGATCACGCGGGCTTTCAACAGGCCGCAACGGCCGCCGGAAAGAATCTGCAAAACATCACCATCGGGAAAAAGTAGAGTGTCTGACTCCTCCCGACCGACGTTCGGAAGGATGAATCCACACAGTTGGGAATCTGTTCGAGACAAACCGCTCCGGGGTACCTGCCCGCGGGGCACCCTGCTGTTTCGTTGCCCAGAAATTGACGAGCCACTCGGCCAGATCTCGCCCCGACTATACCGCGCAATCCGCCGGTTGGCAGGAAGGTCTCTGAGCAACCAAGTCTAACTCCTCGAGCAGCGCGCGATCTTCGTCCACTCCCGGGTTTTCCGCCGTGAGAAGGCGGTCGCCGTAGAAGATTGAATTAGCGCCTGCAAAAAAAGCGAGGGCCTGACCTTCCCTGCTCATCCGTGTTCGCCCCGCGCTCAGACGCACCTTCGCCTTCGGCAAGGCAATCCGCGTCGTCGCGACAAGACGGATCACTTCGAAAATATCGACTGGTGCCTGCTCCTCCATCGGGGTCCCGGGCATGGGCATCAGACAGTTAATCGGCACGCTTTCGGGAGCGGGCGTAAACTCGGTCAGGACCTGCAGCATTTTCAGCCGATCGAGTTCGCTTTCACCCATTCCAATGATGCCGCCACAACACACATCCATCCCCGCCTGCTGGACCGACCGGATCGTGCTCAGGCGATCTTCGAAAGTGTGTGAGCTAACAATGTTCGGGTAGTGCTCCGGAGAGGTGTCGATGTTGTGATTGTAGGCCCGGACACCCGCCTCCTTGAGCTGCCGCGCCTCGCTCTCGGACAATTGTCCGAGGGTCACGCACACCTCCATTCCGAGTTTGCTCACCTCGCGAATGGTATCGAGCACCTGCTCAAAACGCGGATCGCCGGAGCGAACCCCCTTCCACGCAGCCCCCATGCAAAAGCGAGTCGACCCTGTCGCCCGGGCTCTTTTCGCCACTTCCAACACGTTCTCCTTAGCCATCAGTTTCTCCGCCTTCACCCCGGTGCTGTAACGCGAACTTTGGGCGCAGTAACCGCAGTCTTCTGAGCATCCGCCGGTCTTGATGGAGAGAAGCGTGCACAACTGGACCTCGTTGCCGGACCAGTGCTCTAAATAAACCGACCGCGAACGGCTGATCAGTTCAAAAAAGGGCATCGAATAAATCGCCTGAAGTTCGGAAAGCTGCATGGGGCTTGCAGAATGGTGTCTCTCAACCAAAGGGCAAAAGCAAAAATGCACATCGCCCAATTCGCCACAGAGCCCACCTAGTTGAATGCCTACCCGCTCAAGCCCCTGCCCATTCAGCCCCTCGTCAACCAGCGCTGGAGTCGCCCCTCTAAATCCGCGCTCCACGTCACCCGAAACTGATCGGCCGGATGCAACCTCACCTCGCGTCCATTCCCTCCCCGAAAACCGAGCACCACGGGACGCATCCCCGCCGACGAAAGCAGTGCATCACGGATGTCCAACAAATCCTGCTCAGAGGTCTTCTCCCAATCGAGGCTCAGGCGAATTGCGGATTCTGCCTCCGAAGGCCGTTTCAACGGTTTGACCTCCGTGGCCACCACCCGCACCGCATCCTCATCCCGCAATTCCACCCGCGCGGTGATCGCCACCAGCTTACCGGTTTCAATCGATGCAGCCCCCGCCGCAAACGCATCTCCAAAGACGCCGACCTCCACCGAGTCGGTTAAATCCTCCAAGACCACTATGGCAAAAGGTTTGCCGCTCTTTTTGGAAAACTTTTTATCCACACTCACCAACGCCCCCGCAATCGTCACCGTCGTGTTGCGCTCCCCCTCCTGAACCTGCTCGGCCAGTTGCCCGATCGCTACGTATTTCCCTTTTTCAAAGAGCGAGCGGTAACGATCCAACGGATGACCGCTCACATAAAAACCAAGCAACTCCTTCTCCCCCGCCAGCTTCTCCTCAGGGCTCCAAGGTACCACCTCGCGAAGACCCGTCTTCCGCCTCTGCTTGGTAGGAATCGCGTCCAGTGCTCCAAACAACGAGACCTGCCCCGACGCACGGTCCCTTCCAACACTCGCCGCCGCAGCCATCGCGCCTTCCACCTCGGACCACAATTCGGCGCGCTCCTGGCCCGTCCAATCAAAAGCACCGCATCGAACCAAACTCTCCACCGATTTTTTGTTCACCCGCTTCGTGTCCACTCGGGAACAAAACTCCGCCAGCGACTGAAATGCCCCACCCCTTTCCCGCTCCTCCAGCGCCGCCTCCATCGCGGCTTCGCCCACATTCTTGATCGCCGCCACTCCGTAACGAATTCCAACCCGACCATCGGCCATCGTCTCCGGCTCAAACTTCAAACCGCTCCGGTTCATGTCAGGTGACAAAATCGGAATCCCCATGCGCTGGCATTCCGCAACAAAGACGCTGATTTTTTCCGTCTTGCCCACCTCATTCCCCAACACCCCCGCCATGAACTCCACAGGGTAGTTTGCCTTCAAATATGCCGTCTGATAACTCACCCAAGCATATGCCGCTGAATGAGAACGGTTGAATCCGTATCCCGCAAATTTCTCGAGCAAATCAAAGATCTCGTTCGCCTTCTTTTCCTCAATGCCATTGACCTCCTTGCAGCCTTTGAGGAATTTCTCACGCTCCTTGGCCATCTTTTCCTTGTCCTTCTTCCCCATGGCCCGACGGAGCAAATCGGCTCCTCCGAGTGTGTATCCGGCCAGAACCTGCGCCGCCTGCATCACCTGCTCCTGATAGACAAAAATCCCATACGTCTCCGCCGTCACCTTCTCCAAGAGCGGATGCGCGTACTTGATCCTCGCCTCTCCCTTTTTGCGCTTGATGTAATCATCAATAAGATCCATCGGACCAGGCCGATACAGAGCTAGAATCGCGTTGATGTCCTCAATGTCCCGGACATCAAACTTGCGGCACGTCTTCATCATGCCTCCCGACTCCAACTGGAACACCGCCACCGATTCACCCCGGTTGAGCAAATCAAAGGTCGCTTGGTCGCTCATCGGAATCTGGCGAATGTCAAAGTCAGGGACACGTCTCCGGATCAGGGTCACGGCATCATGAATGACCGTCAGTGTTTTGAGGCCGAGAAAGTCCATTTTCAGCATCCCCAAATCAGTGAGCGGCCCCATCGGGTACTGGCTCACGATTGACCCATCGTTTGCTCGGGTCAGCGGGATATAGGCAGACAAATCGCGATCACTAATGACCACGCCCGCCGCGTGAACTCCCACGCCGCGGGTCAACCCCTCGAGCGTGCACGCGTACTCCCACATTTGGCGCGTCGCAGGTTCATTCTGCACCGCGTTTTGAAGGTCAGGGTTTTTGTCAATCGCCCCGTCAATGTGATCAATGAGCCCCGTCTCTTTGTTCTTCTTGTCTACCCCCGCCAAAGTGATGCCGAGCTCGTTTGGGATCATCTTCGCGATGCGATCAGCATCCGCATAACTCCACCCCAGCACGCGGCCCACATCGCGAACCACGGACTTGGCCCCCATGGTCCCAAAGGTCGCAATCTGAGCCACCGCGCGCTCGCCGTACTTTGCTCGCACATACTCAATCACCTCGCCCCGGCGGCTCTGACAAAAATCCACATCGATGTCGGGGGGACTCACTCGTTCGGGATTCAAAAATCGTTCGAAGAGAAGCTTGAACTTGATCGGGTCAATATCGGTGATGCCCATCAAGTAGGCCACCATCGAGCCCGCAGCCGATCCACGCCCCGGCCCAACGGGAATCCCTCGGCTTTTTGCCCAGTGAATAAAATCCCAGACGATCAGGAAATAATTCACAAAACCCTGCTTCTCCAGCAACCCCAACTCACGCTCCAAGCGCTCCTGAATCACCGCCGAATCCGCCTCAGCCCCGTAGCGAGCACCAAGACCAGCCTCACAAATCTGACGCAGATACTGGTTCTGCGTCATCCCCGGAGGCGGGGAATAGTCGGGGTACTTCGGCTTCCCAAATTCGATCTTCAAGTTGCAACGCTCCGCCACCACGAGCGTGTTGCGCGCCGCCTCGGGAAATTCCCTGAAAAGCTGTGACATCTCCTGGGGGCTTTTGAAATACAACTCGGGCAC
>JBANFR010000184.1:0-6289 GCA_037975925.1 Verrucomicrobiota bacterium | reverse complement strand
CCAGGCGAAGGCAAAAGAGATGATTTCGATATTTCTACGTTTTGGCGGATTATGCGCCGGAAAATCGATCATGCGCCTGATCGGTCTCGATTGCGGTCCTGTGCGCCTGCCCCTGCGAAGTTTATCGGAGACCATGGAAAACCGACTGAGGGATGAACTAGAGAGGGTTGGTTTTTTTGATTTCTGCTCCGTCTTGTGAGCAGAGGAGCGCCGGGCATCGGGTGTACCAAAGAACCAAGTGCAGTCATGAATCTCGAATTAGACCAGCGAGCGGCGCGGCAAGTGATCTTCGCTCAGGTGGATGCGTATCTCCGAAATTCAGGGCTCCGTATTCAATCCCATGATTTCGAGCGACCGTGGGGGGGATTCTTTGCCATCGATGAGAGTCAGGCTGCGGATTTCTCCGCATTGTTTTTCGAGGAGCTCTCCTTTCAGGAGCTGCTTTGCAGGGGACGGCCCAGCCCTAAAATCCTGATGGTGGAGCCGGGAAAAAGACTGTCCTGGCAGTATCACCACCGACGTTTCGAAATCTGGAGGTGCGTGCGTGGTCCGGTGGGCATGATCCGGAGTGCAACGGATGCGCAAAATTCGCTCGAAGTCGTGCGGGAGGGGGAATGCGTCCAATTGGCGGTTGGCGAACGTCACCGACTGGTGGGCCTCGAGGCGTGGGGAATCGTGGCGGAGATCTGGCTTCACACCGATCCAGAGACTCCCTCCGATGAGGAAGACATTGTGCGGCTTGCGGATGAGTTCGGGCGGTGAGCTTTTAAGGTCCGCCTAAAGTAAGCGCGGAGTATCTCCTCTCAGAAACACTCGCACCCGGTTCGAGAAATTCAAAAAGTTCCCGGGCAAAGAAACTCGATGGGGTCAGGCTGCTTCGAGGTGTACCGCTTGGCAGATCCTTACCGATGGTTGCTTTTCGAAGCTCGGTGGTTTGGCTCACTTGGAAGGCGACCCGGTGTTGGGCGAATACACCACGCGCTCCATGACCTCGAAGAGGCGTCTGGCGTAGGCGGCTTTGTCCGGCGGATGGTTGGCCATGCTGAGTCCCTGATATTCCACGCGCGCCGTTCCCGGCAGTTGAGCGAGGGCATTGCGATGCGATTCCTGGAGCGCTCGCTTGTCCACGTAGAGGAAAGGCAGATCCGAACGCCCCCACGCCACCCTCCAGGAACGCACCAAAGCCGGCATCACGACACTCTGGTCCGCGCCTCCGATTCCCGTTCCTGACTCGCCCTGATCCCACACCATCCCGCGCACCGCAAACGGAATCACCCCCGCGATCCGCGTGTGGTAGGCGATGCCGGTCGTGTCAAAGTGCCCGCCGTTGGCGGCGACCGCAGCCTTCTCCCCGGCAAGGGGCGGCGGCAGCGGTTGCGGGGCCGTTTTCGCCGAAGCCTCCCATTCCTGAAGCTTTTTCTGATAGGCGGCGAAGGCGGCAGGGTATCCGGTTTCTGCGTATTCGGAAATCTGCTTTTGGATATCGGGATCGCGTTCCATGACATCCCGGCTGAGCCAGTAGCCTGAGGGCGAACTGCTTTCGCACCGGATGACGAGCCCGATCGGGACGTTGAGTTTGCGGTGCAACAAAATGGCGGTGCAGCTCATCAGTGCCGGGACGCCCGTGCAGTTCTCCCGGGTCAGCTCAAACCAGGCGGGATCCTTGCGGTGATCGCGCGTGATCGCCGAAAGGCGGATCTGGGGATGCGCTCCCGACTCGAGGAGCTGTCGGGTGTCCGCGTCGCATTCGAATTCCACTCCGAACTTGGCGTGTTTTGGAGGCTGATCGACGGAGACTTCCATGTTGGACTGGCCGGAACCGAACCAGACTTCTCCTACGAGGATATCGCTGAAGGAGAGGGCTTTTTGATCGCACTGCACCTCCATGGCGAAGGGGCCGCCAGCCTGCATCGGATCGAGCTGCAGCCGCCAACGGCCTTGGGAGTCCGTGGTGGTCCGTTTGGTCTGGGCTTCGCAGCGCACGGTGATTTCGGCACCAGGTTTTGCCCGGCCCCACACAGGGACGGGTGTGTCCCGCTGTAGCACCATGTGATCGCTGAATACCGGCGGAACGAAGAGTTCCGTGGGCAGGCTCCGGGGTTTGATCGAGGCGATCGCCGCGCGAATTTCCGGTTTGCTCATTCCCTGGAGGGCCGCTGGGCGAAGGTAAAGAGAGCCCACCGATGCCCAGCCGGGCACAGGCGCGCTCGTGTTGCGGAAAATCACGTGTTGCACTCCCGGTTCGAGTTCCACGGCGCCGGCTTCGAGGAGGACCATGCCGCCCCGGGTTCCGGGGGCGAACCCCTTCAAGGTGGCGTTGCCCGCCTGGATCTCAAACGCGTTGCCATGGCTCGCCTGCTGAAATTCGAGCGTCACGAGGTAGCGCCCCTTTTTTTTGACCTCGAGTGTCCAGGAGACTGCGCCCTCTTCGGGGCGGAGTGGGGCAAGCGCTTGGGTTTCGGGGAAGCCATCGGGATCCGCGACGGGTTGCAATTTGGGCGGGGTTTCCTTGGCCACTCCATCGTTGCCCAGCCAGCGGGCTTGATCGGCTCGCAGCAGCACGGGTTGATCTTCGAGTGGAAGCACCTGTGCAGGGGAGGCGTGAAGTGAAAGGGCGCTGGCGATCAGAAGCATCGCGAGCCATGGCAGAGGAGTGCGTATTTTCACGGGGCAAGGGGGCGGGCGCGTGGGCGGCTACTTGAAGACTTTGGTGTTGGGCATGGCGGCGCGCATTTTGTCCACGCTTTCCCAGCTGATCTTGGCCTCGCGGATGCCCAGGAGTTTGAGGTGGCCACACTGGGAGAGTGGCTCAAGGGAGGCGTCGGTGACGCGGGTCAGGCCGCGGAGTTCGAGCGTTTTGAGGCCTTTCATCCCTTGAAGAATCCCGGAGCGAACCCCTTCGTCGGTCACCGCGGTGCAGTAGGCGATGCTGAGGTCCTCCACGGAGCGAAGGGGGGCGAGCTGGGAGAGGGAGGCGTCGGAGAGATTGTTGAACATGAGGTCCAGTTTCTGGAGTGAAAAGGACGCCAGATGGGCGAGGCCGGGGCCTTCGATTTCGTTCCGGACCAGTTCGAGCTGGGTGAGTTGCGGCGGTTTCCCGAGTTTGGCGAGTTGGGCGTCGGTGAGTCCGCAGTCGTAGATGCTGAGTGCTGTCAGCTTGTCGAGTTTGGCGAAGGCGGCGAGGGTTTCGTTGGAAAGGCGTGCGTTGCGCAGGGTGAGGCGTTTGAGCGAGGGAAGCTTGGCGAGGAGTTCGATCTCGCTTGGGGCGACTTCCCGGTTTCCCAAAATCAGAGCGCTCAGCCGCTTGCAGGAAGCGAGATGCTGAAGGGCTTGAGAGTCGATGGGGGTGGGAAGACCGATTTCACCGAGTCTCGGGAAGGAGGCCAGCGCTCCCAGTTCGGAGGAAGCGATCCGGGCGTCCCGAAAATCGAGGAAATCGAGCGAGGGCAGGGCGCTGAGTGCGGTGAGGGTTTTGCCGGTGAACTGGGGGCGGTTCTCGACTTTGGAAAGCCAGGGGTAAGACCACTGGATACGCGGGAAGCCGGCTTTCTGGAAACGGTCGACTGGGGTGATCGTGATCCGGCGCAGTTTGGAAAGCTTTGCGAGGTGTGGCGCGGCGGAGTCGTCAAAACTCGCCTCGTGAATTTCGAGGGACTCGAGGTCCGCGAGGGAGGGAATCAAGGCCGCGTGTTCGTTGGTGATCTGCGGACCCCAGAGTCCGAGGTGAAAGACAACGGGGGGATTGGCGCCTTTCCAGCGGAAGAAAGTGATCGAGCCGGGTTGCCCCGGGTAGACCCCTGCTTCCGTGAGCTTTTTCATTTCTGCGGTGGGTTCTCCTTGGGCCTGTCCGGGACCGTACCGGGAGGGATCGGTGAGCGGGATGGGCTTCCCGTTGGCGGGAGCCGGAGTTTCAGGGGCGGCGCTGGCGGCGGTTGAAGCGAGGGACAGGAGAGCAAGGGAGAAGGCGGGACGGATCATGGAAGCGGATGGGGGGAGGGGCTCAGGCGAGGATGGAGTCGAGCGGGGCGGTGCTGTCGCCGTGTTTGTCGACCTGGACGCCGCTGCGCTGGAGGAGCGTCAGCCACAGGTTGCAGAGGGGCGTGTTTTTGGGGAGGACGAGGTTTTCGCCGAGGCGGATGCCCGCGCCGCGTCCGCTGACGATCGTAGGGCAGTTGTCGAGGAGATGGCCTGTGCGGATATTGCTGCCGTAGACCACGGTGCAGTGGTCAAAGAGGGAGGAACCGTCGGCTTCCTTGGTGGACTTGAGGAGGTCGAGGAGGTGCGCGAGCAGCTGGCTTTGGGCTTTGTCGCGGCGTTCGGAGCCATCCAGGTGTTCGCCTTTGGCGGCGACATAGTGGCTGATGCCGTGACCGGTGACCTTGACTCCGATGCTTCGGAGAAGGGTTTCGACGGGCTGGCGGTAGGTCATCACCCGCGTGCTGTCGCTTTTCATGGCTGCGATCATCAGCGCGTAGGTCATTTTGATTTCCTCGAAGCCTTCGAGGCCGGCTTCGGGTTCGGCAAACGGGGCTTTGGGAGGTTGCACTCCAAGCCACTTTTTCTCTTTGCCAAGGCGCGTTTCGAGATTGCGGATGCTCTCGAAGTATTCCTCGAGCTTTTGATTGTCGTCTTTTCCGAGGCCTTTTTGGAGTTGGCGTGCATTGGAAAGGACGGTGTCCAAAACGCTTTGCCCGCGAGCGAGCATGGCCTGTTGTTTTTCGAGGGGCGTGTTGTCCTGAGCAAAGAGACGTTTGAACAAGGCCACGGGGCCGGACTCGCCGCCGAGAGGTTTTCCATTCGCATCCCATGCCATGGGGCCGCCGTGCCCGTCCCCGCCGATTTCGCGTTCGGTTTGGTTTGCGCTGATTTGCAGCGAGTTGAAGCGGGTCTCGAGCCCGAGTTGGGCGGCGGCAACCTGATCCGCGGAGATGGAGTTGAAGGCGGTCAGTCCCATGGCATGGCGGTTGGCGCCGGTGAGCCAGCGGCTGCTGCCGTCGTGGCCCTCATCGGAGTTCCGGTTCCACAGGCCCTGAAGAACGGAGAAGTCTTTTTTGTGCCCGGCGAGCGGTTGGAGCGCGTCTGGGAGCGTGTAGTCCGCGCCCGGGGTACGAATGTCGGGGTACCAGATCTCCTCAGTGACGCCCCAGCCGAAGCCCACAAAGAGGAGGCGCTTGGGGGGAGCCGAGACGGTTGCTGCGGAGGCGAAGCGACGGAAGCCGAGGGATTCAAGGAAGGGCAGGGCGATGAGCGCGGTGGAGGAGCGGAGGAAATGGCGGCGGGTGTTCATGGGATTCAGGGGAGAGATTTGGGGGGTTATTTGCGGCGGAAGGCCTGGCTACTCACGAGGGCGTGAATGAATTCGCGCATCGCAAAGTCGCGGGACTCGGCCCGTTGGAGGATTTCGTCGAGGAGGGGCTCGTCGCTGAAGCCGCAGGAGCGCCCGAGTCCGTACTCGAGGAGGGCGGAAGCAAAGCCGCGCGCGAAGGGCTTGGTCTGGGCGGCGATGTGGTCGCGCAGGGCGAAGTAGTCGTCAAAAGCGGGGCCTTTGTGGAGAACGCCTGCGGGATCAATTTTCCACGTCTTCTTGGCGTTGGGGACGGGTTTGCCCTTGTCGTCAAGGACCTGGAAAGAGTCCTCGGTGCGCCAGAGACCGGCGGCGTCGAAGTTTTCGAGTCCGAAGCCGATGGGATCGATTTTGCGGTGGCAACTGGCGCATTGGGGGAACTCCTGGTGGGCCTGGGAGCGTTCGCGGGTGGTGAGGAGTTTGCCCGCGAGCCGGGCGAGTTGGGGGACGTTCGCGGGAGCGGGTGGAGGCGGGGAATTGAGGAGTTTGCGGAGGACCCAGGCGCCGCGCTCGACAGGGTTCGTCTTTTCGCCGTTGCCGCCCATGGCGAGGACGGCGGCCATTCCCAAAAGCCCGCCGCGCGGGGAATCGGGTGGGAGCGCGACTTTGCGGAAGTGGTCCCCGTGGACGTCGGGGATTCCGTAGAAATCGGCAAGGACGTTGTTGGCGAGGACGTAGTCGGCCTTGAGGAGGTGGCGGAGGCTACCGTTGTGTTGGAGGAGGTAGGCGAAGGACTCGGTGATCTCGTTGCGGGCGGCGAGTTTGACGGAGGCGTCGAATTTGGGATGAAGCTTTTGGTTGAATTCGAAGAAGTCCAAGCGATCGAGGGAGAGCCACTGTTCGAGGAAGGGCCTGAGAAAGTCCTGAGAGTGCGGGTCGTTGAGGAGGCGTTCGGTCTGGGCGGCGAGAACCTCGGGTTGAAGGAGGGCGCTGCTTTGGCCGAGT
>JBANFR010000183.1:0-6295 GCA_037975925.1 Verrucomicrobiota bacterium | reverse complement strand
CCGACTGAGCGTATTTGCAGTATCGGTTGCCAGTACAGGCTACGACCCCACTCGATACGGGTGAGGGGCGCACTCCAAAACCCATCCGTTTCAGGCTCTTCTCGACCGTCTTTACATAGGCCTCCGAGATCCCGCTTAACACCACGCTCTGCCAGACCGTCAACCGAATATCCCCGTCCCCATAGAGCTCCGCCAGCTCGGCAAGGCGCCGCATCTGCTTCGGTGTGAGCTGTCCCACCGGCGCGGTTGCGCCGAAATAATAAAGCCCTTCCTGCTTTTGCCGATGCGCTCCCACGTGTGCATGCCGATCTCCAACCCGGTATCCCGTCGCCTCACCCGATTCCGGCATTTTCTCCAGGCTCCAACCCAAATCTCGCTCCACCTCACCCAAAAACCACTCCAACCCGCGCGCCTCCAATAGATGTTTTAGTCGGGCCTTCTTCCGATCCGACCGGTCCCCACGTGTCGCAAACACCCGCGTCATCGCCAGGACCACCTCGTTGATTCGTTCCACCTCCACAAATGCACCGATGTCCGAAGCAAAAGCTCCATGTCCGGTGGCACCTCCGAGGAACACCCGAAACCCTTTCCGTTCTCCCACCACCACGGCACGCACCCCAATGTCATTGGTGTCCTCCACCACGCCAATCGCTCCACCCCCGTCGTAGGCGATATTAAATTTGCGCGGCAAATTGGCCAATGGACGATCATTCAAGATCGCCTGTCCCAGCGCGTGAACCAGCGGTCGAACGTCCACGATCTCATGGGGATCCACCCCGGCGGTGGGATTGGCGGTGAGATTTCGCACGTTGTCCGCTCCAGCCCCTCTAGTGTGGAGACCAATCGCCTGTATCCGGCGTACCAATTCCGGAGCGTTCTCCTGGGGGATCAGACGCATCTGCAAATTGGACCTCGTCGTCACCTGCACGTAGCCCGTGGTCAATTCCTCCGCAATCGCCGCCAATTCACGCATCTGAAAGGCTCGCAGCCAGCCACCAGGAATCCGCAAACGGGCCATGTAGGAACCATGGACCGGCGTCAGATGGAAAAGCCCATGCCACTTGAACCGGAACAAATCATCCTTCGCAGGGATCTCCTTGGAGCGGGATGCTTCCACGAGCGAGTCCCATGCGTCGAGGGGGTGCAGCTCTCGCTTCACCCTCTCCTCAAAAGTCAGCAGGTCCAGATCCTCGCCCGGCACGGAGGATGTCCGCGCTGCCTCGCTGAAGCGCACCCCCTCGCCCCGCGCTGTCATTCCGGCAAAAAAACCGGACAGGTACCTGCTCTGCTCGGTGGAAAGTGGCTGTCCGTCAATCGACTGAATGGGAATCATTTCCGTCTTCATATTTCAATAAACGTCCCTCTGATAACGTCCCTCCTTGCGAAGCCTCCCGAGGAATTCTGACGCGCCAGCCTCGTCCAGACCGCCATGATTCCGAAACACCCCCAGGAGCGCCTTTTCAACGTCTTTGGCCATCTTGGAAGCGTCGCCGCATACGTAAAAATGTGCGCCTTCCTGCAGCCACTCCCACAGCGCAGCCCCGTGCTCTCGCATCCGGTGCTGAACGTAAACGCGCTCCACCTGATCCCGCGAAAACGCCGTGTCTAAACGAGTGAGCACTCCCCGGGTTAAAAACCCCGCCAACTCGTCCTCATACAGAAAATCCGTCGCACGGTGCTGGTCCCCAAAAAAGAGCCACGCTGGCCCTCGGGCTCCGCTGACCTCGCGTTCCTCCAAAAATGCCCGAAAAGGTGCGACCCCCGTTCCGGGCCCGACCATGATCACCGCCCGCGAGCCATCCTCGGGAAGGCGAAAGGTTTTCCCCTCATGAACGAAGACAGGAACCGTGTCGCTCGCACGATCTGCCAGAAAAGTCGAGCACACCCCCTTCCGCGAACGCCCCCCCTGTTCGTATCGCACAATCCCAACGGTCAAATGCACTTCCCCTGGGTGCATGCGCTGGCTGGACGAAATGGAGTAGAGCCTTGGTTGCAGGTTTCGGCAGCGCAGAACCATTTCGCGAGGCCCAAGATGGGGGCGATGCTCTCTCAGAAAATCGAGAAAATCCATGCCCTCCGGAGCGGCCTGCAGCCCAGCTAAATTCACTAATTCGCGTGGGGGTCGGCTGATTTCCAGGTGTTGAGTCAGCGCGTGGCGGAGAGCGATTTCCCCGACACCTGCAACTTCAACCGCTTCTTCCCCGTCGCAGCGTAACTCGCGAATCAACTCGTCCACGAGAGCAGGGCAGTTGCTTGGGTACACCCCCAATGCGTCTCCGGGTTGATAACACAGCCCACTCTCGCCAAGGCTGATCTCAAAGTGGCGTACCTCCTTGGCGGATCCTTCTCCACTCAGCTTTCGGTTTGTCTTCAGGGACGCCCTCCACGGCCTGGATTTACTCCAGCCTTCTGTCTCCGCGGAGTTTTCCGGCTTCAGATTCGGAGCCGACGCGGCGTCGTCTCCTTTGCCCCGCAGAACCCATGGGCGAATTTGATCGAACCAACGACTGGAGCCCGCACCCGGGTCTCCATCACACTCCACACGCTCCGCGACCCGGACTCCGCCGATGGCCTCCATGCGCGAATCCACGTCGCGACCGAACTGACAGAACTGCGCGTAATTGGAATCCCCCAACGCCAAAACGGAGTATTCGACGCCACGCAAAACCGAAGCCGACTCTGTGTTCAGCCACGCCCAAAAGTCGCGGGCGGAATCTGGCGGTTCACCGTCCCCGTAGGTGCTGCACACCATGAGGACGCGCCTTTCGCGGGACCAATCCACGGACGAATACTCTTCCATGGAGAGGGCCCGGATCATCCCGCCATGCGCGGTGGTTGCTTTCGCGTATTTCTTGGAAAGTCCCTCTGCGGAACCCGTCTGCGAGCCGTACAGGAGGAGAACCGGCTCCGCTTTTGCCACCGGATCTGCGACCGATTGCGTCGGGCTGGACGCTCCAAAGTACGCTGCGATGAATCCGTTCAGCCAATGCCGTTGCTCCGCAGTGAACGGCGCATTTTCTGGAATGATGGGTATGTGCATATCGCGGCCGGCGAGGCACGGAGAAAGCCCCAGGCCGCGTGAATCTCGCGGCCCGGGGAATCAGGTTCAGAAGCTCAAGTTGGTCATCAGATACAGAAAGTCTGCGTCTGCGCGTTGTCCCGTCTGCTTCACGTAATCGCCGGCGAAAAAGTGGCTGTAGCCACCCTGGACGCTGAGGTTTTTGTTCACCTTCCATGTGGCGGTCACATCGATTTCCTGTCCCACGTAGCGGTCTGCCGCTCTGGCTGCCGCATTCAGAGTCCGTACCCTGGCCACGCCGTTTGCGCGGTACCAGGCGTCATCAGTATCCGCCAACCAGAATGCATGGTGATCCACACGAAGGGTGGTCGTGTTGGTAGGCGAGATCTGTAGGGTCAGCTGAGGATTGTGGATGTTCTGCCACGAAAACGCGTCCATGAAACCATACCACTTGTGGTTGGTTGGAAAGAGGTTCTGGAACGTCTGCACCTTGCCGTCGTTTGGGTCATGGTCGCCGGAGCCGAAATTGTAATCGAAGAAAACCCGAGGTTTCAGCGGCGCCTTGAAGTTGTACCCACTGCCAGCGTGAAACGCGAAGGCGCGCAACTGTTTGCCGCCCGCGGTGCCCGCCTGGCCGACAGCCTCCATTTCGGCTTCCCAACCGCCCAGCCTCTTGGGATCGCCCTTCAACCGTGTGCCAAAGGTGAAGAAGTTGCTCCCAGCGGCGTAATCGGCGGCGCGAGCTGCCGGTGAACTGTACGTCACCACGCCATCTTCCAGGTTCCCGGCATTCGTGCTCTGTTGCGTCAGATGAAATAGATAGGCGTCCACCGCGCCGAAGGGTTTGGCGTCGTAGGCTGCGTAAATCCCGCTGAAGTACTGACCCCGTCCCGCTCCATTCCAATCAAACCAATCGGAACGGTTCAACCCCTCGCTGCGCGATACCATCGGACTGGATGCGAATGCGGTGACCTTGAGTGGACCTTGGTTATAGGTCAGGCGAGCCGCATCAAATCGGCGCGCAAAGTTGAGCCACTCCAGGGGCCCCACGAGACGTTCATCCCCAAAGGCAATGCTCTGCCGGCCGAGGCGCAGGGACCACGTTGACTTCATCATGTCCCCGGCCTCAACCCACGCTTGCGAGATGTCAAAAATGTCATCCCCCTCGGCTCCGAAGCGCCCGGGAATGTCCAGCCTCGCGGACCCGAATTCTCGGCTGTCCTGCCCCTGCACATAAAACTTCAAACCGGGAACCGGAGCGTACAGAAGACCGATGCGGTAGCGCTGAAGTAGCCAGCTGTCATCCGTTCCATTGGCGGCTTTTCCGGGCGCAAAATCGAAGTTGTTGCGCCGATGCTCTGCCCTGTACATCGCTTCGAAGTCCAGTTTGACGCGGCCTTCATCCAGAGAGACTCCTTTTTCCAAAAAGTTCTTCGGCTCTGCCCCCAGCAACACCGTCGAGCTGAGGACCTGCGCGATGCCAGCGCCCAAAATCCACTTCCTCTTGTTCATACACTAATCTCCGAAACAGACCCGACCTGTCTGCTGATTGGTCTTGGTTAAAAGCGACCCGATCGGTCGGCCGCTTTGTTCTGGGGTAGACTCACCAACTCAAAACGATTCCGCGGAAACCACCGTGCTGAACGTCCGTTCACCGCGTGAAAGTCGGCGGCGTTCGTGCGCTCCAGTCTCGAGGAAATGCATCACCTCACGTCGGTACGCCTCAAACTGCCGGTTTCCATGCAGGAGCGACCGATCGCGCGGGTGGGGGATCTCAATCGCAAGATCGAAGCCGACCGATGCGCCCGGACCGTCCGTCATGCCGACTACGCGGTCGGAGAGAAAAATGGCCTCATCCACATCATGGGTGACGAGCAAAGCCGTCGTGCGTTTCCGCCGCCAAAGGTCGATGAGGACCTCCTGCAATTCGATGCGAGTCAGGGCATCGAGCATTCCGAAGGGCTCATCGAGGAGCAGCATTTTTGGAGACAAAGCAAAGGCACGGGCGATGCCCACACGTTGCCGCATCCCCTGTGATAAATCGGCGGGCCGCTTGTCCATCGCGTCACCCAATCCGACCACCGACAAATAGTATTCCGCGATTTGCAGCCGCTCCTCTTTTGAGGCCGTGTAAAAGGCTTGGTCCACGCCGAGCAGCACGTTTTCAAGCGCGGTGCGCCAGGGCAACAAACTCGGTGACTGAAATACAACACCACGATCAGGTCCCGCACCGGATAGCTCTTTCCCTCCCAGCACCATCGTCCCCTCATCAGGCTCACTTAACCCGGCGACGATCGACAACACCGTGGACTTGCCACAGCCGGAATGCCCGATCAGCGACACAAATTCGCCAGGCGCAATCTCCAGATTGAACTCGTCCACCACCACGCTCCGTCCCCTCGGACCGTCAAAACTCTTTCTCAAATCCCGAATCTCAAGGTGCGGCTTCATGATGCGAGATGAACGTCCTCCACTTTAACCTCGTTCCGTCGCTTCGCCTTTCTCCCCGCAGCAATCAGGGGACGGCCGTGCGTCAAATCCTCTGGAATGAGGTCCGGCAAGATCAACTTCCGACGAACCGCCATGCGGCTTCCTCTCCCTTCTCCGAGAAGGAAATCGATCACTTCCTTCCGGACTTCGCGGAAATCGTCTGCATTGCGAAGCTCAGCCCGCGGCCGGCTCGCTCTCTCTGGCACGCGAAACGATGGCCCCAAGGTCGCCACCGGACCCGCTGTCAAAGGGATGATCCTGTCCGCGGTGAACAAGGCCTCGTCGACGTCATTGGTGATGAGACAGATAGTGGTGCCGCTCTCCCGGCGAATGCGGACGACCTCCTCTTGTAACTGACCGCGCGTGAGGGCATCCAGGGCTCCGAATGGTTCGTCCAGGAGCAGCATCCGAGGCTCCATGGATAGCGCCCTCGCGACGCTCACGCGCTGGCGCATTCCACCGGAAAGTTCCGAGGGCCGTTTTCTCGCCGCCCCTTCCAAACCCACCATGCGCAGGTATCGCATCACGCGCTCCTCCCTTTGCTGCCGTGACGTGTGAGGCAGCACCGCCGCAACACCCAAATCCACATTTTCCAGCACGGACAACCAAGGGAGCAGGGAGTAGTTCTGGAAGACCACGCCCCTCTCTCGACTCGGCCCGCCCACCAGCTTTCCGTCAAACAGTACCCTTCCCTGATCGGGCATCAGCAGCCCGGCCATCAAAGACAGGAGGGTTGTTTTTCCGGAACCCGACCATCCCACAATCGCAACAAACTCGCCCGGTTGC
>JBANFR010000182.1:0-6330 GCA_037975925.1 Verrucomicrobiota bacterium | reverse complement strand
CCGCACTCCCGCCGCCTCAAATCCCGGCCCCCAAAAAAGTGTGGATGCCGCACTCCGTCTTCTCAAACCCCGTCCAACGACCCGCTCGTTCATTGTCCCCCTCCCCGGCCACCTGGGTGCAAGGCCGACAGCCAATCGAACGATACCCCCGGTCATGCAACGGATTATAGGGAACTCCGTTTCGGTGAAGATATTCCCACACCGCTTCCCGGCTCCACAACACCATCGGGTTCAGCTTCAAAATGTAACGCTCCGAAAGCGCGTCAAATAGGTATAACTCCAAAATCCGCGCACCCTGCCTCGTATCGCTCTGCTGACGGCGCACCCCCGTGATCCACACGGAGAGGTCACGCAACTTCCGCTGCAGCGGTTCTACCTTCCGGATCTGACAACAAGTGTCCGGTTGCCGCTTCCAAAGCTCAGCACCCATCTCCTCCGATTGGCGTTCCAGCGAAAGCTCCGGACGCACCATCTCGATCGAAATCCCCCAAAACCGCTCCAGACGCTCCTTCAACTCCAGGGTCTCAGGAAACAACAACCCGGTGTCCAACGTAAACACCGGCAGAGGAATGCCTGCCTCCACGGCCTCGTTCAGAATCACTAAGCCGGCCCCCTGAAAACTGGTGCCTATCGCCGCCAAGGAGCCAAAACGCTCCCACGCCCACCGCAGCACATCGCGCAGCGTTTCCTTTTCCAACTGCTCAGAAAAGACGCGCACAGAATCCGAATGATACTCCTGAGGATTAACGGACATAAATCCCGACTACACCAATCGGGTAATGATATTTTGGCAGCTCCACGCCTTGCCTGGCAACGCCAAAAGTACCGCAATTTCCGATTTCCTCTCCCCTTCCCCCCGTTCCCCAGAGGCTCTTCGTCCGTGCAATTGCGGCAGATTTAGCAATGATCCTCGGTCTCATGCCTTTTCGCGCACTCGGGTTAGACACTCATATTCTCCAAGCCATCCAGGAAGCCGGCTACACGGAGCCCACTCCCATTCAGGCCGCCGCCATTCCGGAAATCCTCACCGGCCACGACCTCATCGGCATCGCTCAAACCGGCACAGGTAAAACGGCTGCCTTCACCCTCCCGCTCCTCCACCGCCTGACGCCCCCCGTGAATCCGGCGCTGCGTCCCGCCACCCGAGCACTCATTTTGGCCCCTACCCGGGAACTAGTCGTCCAAATCCAGGACAACGTCCGCGCTTACGCCAAACATCTCCCCCTCAGCATCGCAACGGTCTTCGGCGGCGTCGGAGAACGCCCCCAGATTCAGGCCCTGCGGGCCGGCACCGACCTGGTTATCGCCACCCCCGGACGCCTCCTGGACCTGATGGGGCAGCGCCATGGTGATTTTTCGAGACTCGAATGCCTCATTTTGGACGAAGCGGACCGCATGCTGGACATGGGCTTTTTGCCTGCCATCCGAAAAGTCGTTTCGGCCTTGCCAAAAAAACGCCAGACACTGCTGTTTTCGGCCACGCTCTCTAAAGAAATCGAGAGCCTCACCCACGAGTTTCAAAACAAACCAAAGACGGTCCAGATCGGACGCCGCTCCAATCCGGCAGAGAGCGTGACCCAGTTCGTGTACGAAGTCCCCAGGCACCTAAAGACGGGGCTCCTCTTGCACCTTCTCCAGGATCCGCAAATGAACACGGTTCTCGTCTTCACTCGGACCAAACACGGGGCCGACCGCATCGCGAGACGTTTGGAAACCTCGGGGATCAAATGTGCCACCCTGCACGCCAACCGCTCCCAAAACCAGCGACTCCGCGCCCTTGCCGATTTCCGTTCCGGCGCCGTCCGGGTCCTCGTGGCCACGGACATTGCCGCGCGCGGCATCGATGTGGACGGCATTTCGCATGTGGTAAACATGGATTTTCCCATGCACCCCGAGGATTACGTTCACCGCATTGGGCGAACTGGCAGGGCCCAGGCAATCGGGGATGCGATTAGTTTTGTCGGGGAGGACGACTACGGGGCCTTGAAGTCCCTCGAGCGTTTTATAGGGAGGGGCATCGTGCGCAAAAAGGCCGAGGGGTTTGACTATAGCGCGCCAGCGCCCGTCGCTTCGGGTGACAGCGAGCGCCGGGAGCGCGGCGGACGCGGCCCCACTCGCCCCCCGCGTGGAGGGGGAAGCGGCGGTGGCGGAGGAAGACGCGGACCGGTGGGCGGCCCCTCCAGCCGCCGCTCGGATGCGCCTGGCTCCGGACGGAGCGGCTTTGAGCGTGGAGCGACGCGGGGAGGCGGGGGACGCAGCCGCTGATGCCGGTGGCGAGTTGGCGGGAACGTGTTGCGCGGATTGTCCACCCGCATTTGTCGC
Source organism: Verrucomicrobiota bacterium (assembly GCA_037975925.1). Lineage (GTDB taxonomy): Bacteria > Verrucomicrobiota > Verrucomicrobiia > Chthoniobacterales > Chthoniobacteraceae > Chth-196. Next base: position 4,008 of record JBANFR010000182.1, on the reverse strand, counting down.
ACTTGCGACGCGGTCTCATTTTCATTGACACTACCGCCCCCGCGCTGATGCCCTCCAACGTTTCTTGGAATCCCCCTCTGGGGGCTCACGAGACTTCCCACCCCACAACCCCGCGTAAATTCGCCTGCGACAGTTTCCCTCGTTGAAAGAATCTTTTGCAGAGCGGCATTTCCAGAACCCCCAAAAAAAACAAAACAAACAACATGAGTAGTTCAGCAAACACAGAAGAGGGCATCGTCCCGAACGCCAGTCGGCTCCTTTGGGCCGGATTCATGGCGATTCTAGCCGCCGGCGTGGGATTCGCCCTGCGTGGTGGGATTTTCGGCACCTGGGCAGCCGAGTACGGTTTCACCGCCACTCAGCTTGGATTGATCGGCGGCGCGGGATTTACCGGGTTCTGCTTCGGCATCATCATCGGCGGCGTGATCGTGGACAAACTTGGCTACGGTAAACTCGTTGCCCTTGCCCTGCTGGGCCACATCCTTTCGGCGGTCGTCACTTTCTGCGCCAGCACCCCTCAAAACGCGTACAACTTCCTCTATGTGGGGATGTTTATCTTCGCGTACGCCAACGGCACCCTGGAAGCCGTTGCCAATCCGCTGGTGGCCACGGTGTTCCCCAAACGCCGCATGCACTACCTCAACATCCTCCATGCCTCCTGGCCGCTCGGGATGGTCGTCGGCGCCGTCGCCAGCTACGTCCTCGGCTCCGTGTTGCACCTGGGCTGGAAGGGTCAGCTTGCATTCTACCTCGTACCCACCGCTGCCTACGCCCTGATGTTCCTGGGACAGAGCTTCCCTAAATCCGAGGCGGCTGCCAAAGGATCTTCTCTTGGCGAAATGTTCAAGGACGTGGGTATCCTGGGCGCCTTGGTTGCCTGCTCCCTCCTCGCGCTTTTCCTCGGTGATGTCCTTGGAAAATTCGGAGTACCCTCCGCCTCCAACGTCGGATGGGGCATCGGGATCGTTCTCGTCCTCGTGGTGGGCGTGATGACCCGCTTCTCTCTTGGCTCCTTCCTGCTTTTCATCCTCTTTCTGACCCATGGTCTCGTGGGTGCCGTCGAACTCGGAACCGATGGCTGGATTGAAAGCATCACCGGTAACCTCTTCACTGCCGGTCAGGGCAAAACCCTCTTCATCTGGACCTCGGCGATCATGTTCGGATTGCGCTTTTGCGCCCACTTCATTGAAACCCGCATGGGATTCTCCCCAGTGGGGCTCCTCTTGACCTCAGCTCTGCTCGCCTTCCTCGGCCTGACGCTGGCAAGCGGCATGCAGACCTTCCCCATCGCCCTCGTTGCCCTTGGCATCTACGCCCTCGGCAAAACCTTCTTCTGGCCCACCATGCTCGCCGTCGTCGGAGACCGCTTCCCTCGCTCAGGCGCTGTCGCAATGTCCATCATGGGAGGGATTGGAATGCTCTCCGCCGGCATGATCGGTGGCCCGGGTTTGGGTTATTCGAAAGACCGTTTTGCAGCCGAAGCGCTGAAAGAAAAGAACGGAGCATTGTATGAGCAGTCCAAGGCTGCCAACCCCTCCAATTTCTTGATCTTCTCGGCAGTCAACGCCATCGACGGTAAAAAGCTCGAGGAAGCAAAATCCGCGGTCAAAGAGGGTAAAGCCACCCCGGATCATCAGGCCATCGTGGAAGCCAATCAGAAGGGCGACCGCGCAACCCTGAAGGCTGACTCGTTTATCCCTCTGACCATGGCGGCGGTTTACCTCGTCCTGTGTCTCTTCTTCAAAGCGATCGGCGGTTACAAGCCGGTTTCCATCGAGGAACAGAACACCCGCGAACAAGCCCGCGTGTAAAGCGTCTCCAAACGATCGGAGATGCTCCGAAAATCAGGGACAGGGGGAAACCTCTGTCCCTTTTTTGTGCTTTTGCGGCGCGCACTGCCGGGGTCTCGACGAGTCCCTCCCTCAGCGAACGGTTGCCCTGCCGAGGCGCGACTCAACCCGCGCTTCTACAGCAGATCCGGGTAATGCTCCCGAGCTACCCTCTCGCAAGCGGCATAAATCGCACTCGCCGACTCCAGGTGCCTGATCTCCTCCACCAGCTGCACACACTGCGCAAGGTCCAGACTTTGCACCGCCCGTTTCACCCGCGGCACCTGCGCGCACCCCGTACTCAACTCGTCCACCCCCAACCCCAGCAACAAAGGCGTCAGCACCACCTCCCCCGCCATTTCCCCGCAAACCCCCACCCACAGGTTGTGGGCATGCCCAGCGTCCACCACCATCCGAATCAGACGCACAATCGCAGGGTGTGTCGGTTGGTAAAGATGCGCGATCTGCTCGTTGAGACGATCCACCGCAATCGAGTATTGGATCAGATCGTTGGTGCCGATGGAGAAAAAATCGACCTCCCGCGCGATCAAATCCGCAGAAAGCGCCGCACTGGGAATCTCAATCATGGCCCCCACCTCAATTTTTTCCGCGAAAGACACGCCCTCCTGGCGCAACTCCTCCCGGCATTCGTTGAGAATAGCGTTCGCCTTGCGCACCTCCTCCACACCCGAAATCATCGGATACATGATCCGCACGTTTCCGTGAGCGCTTGCCCGAAGGATGGCCCTGAGCTGCGTCTTGAAAACATCCACCCGCTCCAAACACAGGCGAATCGCCCGCCAGCCCAGAAACGGATTCATCTCCGTCGGCAGATTGAGGGAGCTCATCAGCTTGTCCCCACCCAAATCCAGCGTGCGGATGATCACCGAGTTCGGCGTCAGTCTCTCCACGACCGATCGGTAGGCTTTGTACTGTAGGTCCTCTGAAGGAAGTTCCTGACGGTTGATATAAAAAAATTCCGTCCGGAAAAGCCCCACGCCAGAAGCTCCAGAGTCGATCACCATCGGAACGTCCTCAGGCAATTCGATGTTGGCCGATAGCGTGAGCAAACGCCCATCGCGCGTCTTACATTCGGTTTCCCTCAGCGAACTCAACCGCTGCGCCACTTCCTCCTTCTGATCCTCCAAGGCGCTGTATTTCCACAGCGTCTCTTGGGAGGGATTCAAAATGAGTAACCCGTTGTACCCATCCAACAAGACGGGATCTCCGGATACCAAAGTCTCGCTGACGTTGTGCAGGGCGACCACCGCCGGAATGTTCAGCGAACGCGCCATGATGGCCGTGTGCGACGTTTTGCTGCCGACATCGGTCGCAAAACCAATCACGGAGCGCCGGTCCATTTGGACCGTGTCACTCGGCGTCAGGTTGTGGGCGATCAGAACATGCGGCTCGCCACCCGTTCCCCATTCGCGGGCCTGCTTGCCCATGAGATTGCGCATCACACGACGGCAGACATCATGGATGTCCACGGCCCGCTCACGCAGGTAGGGATCATCGATCTCACTCAGAATTTTTGCGTAGCGGCCCGTGACCTCCGCAAACACCGACTCTACATTCAAGAGGTCTCTCTTGATCGTCCGAACCACCTCATCAATGACCATCCGATCCTCCACCACGAGGAGGTGAGCGTCAAAAATACCGGCATCGGCCCCCCCCACGGACTCGGAAATCCGGCTCTGCATTTCCTGAATTTGCAGCTGGGTCTGGAGCAGCGCCGCCTCAAAACGGGTCAACTCATCAGGAACATCCTCGCTTCTGATGTGGTAATGAGGAGGCGGCTCATCATCGGAGCGATGGACCCAAGCGTTCCCCAAAGCAATTCCAGGGGAGACGGCGATCCCCTGGAAGCGGGTTTCTGGCTTGGATCCTCGAAGTGTCTTTCCCATCTCAGCTTCTCCGAGGCACTCAGTCCTCGTTGAACTTTTGCTCAATCAATGCCTCGATCTCGGCGAAAGCCTTCTCCTCATCTGGCCCCTCACACGTCACCAACAATTTGGAGCCCAAACCGGCAGCCAACATCATCAGTCCCATGATACTCTTGCCGTTCACCTTTTCCCCGTCTTTTTCCACCCAAATCTCGCACCGAAACCGGCTGCACACCTTCACAAACATCGCAGAGGGTCTGGCGTGCAGACCGAGACGGTTTTGGATGATCAGT
>JBANFR010000181.1:0-6426 GCA_037975925.1 Verrucomicrobiota bacterium | reverse complement strand
CAGTGGACGGGGAACGGCGGCTTCAGCGCGTGGGGAGGGAACCGCTTGGTGAACCTGGGCGGCGCGGCGGTGCCTTCCACGGTGACGTGGGGCACCGGGGGCTTTGTGCCCACGGGGTCGCAACTGGTGTTCTCGAATGGGGGATCAAGCTTGGCTACGGGTAGCGTTGTTTTCCAAAACCCCATCGTGATGGGTGGCGCTGTCCGTACCATTCAGGTCGGTGACGGCGCGGCGGTCGTGGACGCCCAGTTGACAGGGCTCCTGAGTTTTTCGACGGGAGGTGGACTGAGCAAGACGGGGGCGGGCTCGTTGCTGCTTCCCTCAGGAAGCAACAATGGCAGCGGGGTGACCACGGCCGTGAGTGCCGGGTTGTTGCTCCTTCCGGATATGACGGCCCTTCCGGGGAGTGACGCGGGGCGCACGCTGACTTTGACTTCCAGCGGTGGCGCATCGCTGTTGGGGGCCGTGGATCCGGCGCCACTGCTGGCGCGGATTGCGACCGCCTCCACGGGGGTCCTGGCCCTGGATGCGACGGTGAGCACCCCCACCAACAGCTTTGCCGTTTCGTTGGATATGAGTTCCTTCACGGGGCTCTCTTTGGGGGCGCACAGCGCGAACACCACCAACAACACGATGGGGAATCCGGTGTACTTCAGCGGCACCATTCTTCCGCAGGGATCGACCTACCGCCTCAACTCGACTGCCAACCGAACCGTGGGAGCCGCCAACGGTGCGTTGGGGAGCCCCTACAACACCTTGGTGTTGAATGCCCCCGGGATCCTCTCGGGGGCATCCAACGGGGCGGTGCTACCAGCCAATGGAGGCTTGGTGCTCATGAGCTGGAATGATCTGGGCGGGCCCGTGACGAGCGCAGTGGGTGCAAGCAACGCGATCGCAATTGGAAACGACGCCGCGCTGGGGACGAGCCCGCTCACCTTTACGAGCAACCAGCCCGGCTTTGGTTCCATTCTGGGCGATCACGTCCTCAACAACAACATCACTGCAACCGCGGCCTCCTCGTGGTTTTTGATGGGGGATCTTGGCAGTGAGGGCATTCCCCTGGCGGGGCGCGGTCTTTTGACGTTCGGAGGGACGGTCGATCTGGGTTCGGCGAACAACCGGAACATTTACACCCGCAATGCCAACGCCGCGCCGGTCACTTTTCTGGGAGATGTGCGGGCGGCGCAGGTTTCCCTCGGGCTTTCGAACTCCACGGGGGGCAACTATCCGGTGAGCATGCTGGCCAATGCAGCAATCACCCCGGGCGCCACGCCGAAGTCCTTCACAAGTATTGTCCAGAGCGCCAACAATATCCTGGTCATCGATTCGGACCGGTCTTTGGGAGCGGTTCCGGGAAGCGCGACTACGAGTCTGACGCTCAACAGCAGCGTCAGTAACGCCTACATCACGGGGCCTTCGCTCTGGCTGATGCCGGGCAGTGGTCAGGTGGTGCTGCATCCGAACCGAAACGTCGTCATGGGCGCCTCCAGTGCGCCTGCGATCCAAGTGGGACTGGGCGATGAGCTCGTGATTTCGGGAAGCGTTTCAGGCGCGGCGTCCCAGATCTACAAAACCGGCGGAGGCTCCCTCACGTTGCGAGGGGGCAATTCGTTCACGGGCGGACTGCAGATCCTCGGAGGCACGTTGAGGCTGGATTATGCCAATCTCAACGGAGCGGCCCCGATCATCCAAAGCGCCGTCGGGCTCACCCTGGCGTCCACTTCGACTAACGGCGGGCAGGCGGCGCTGCTGATCCAGTCCGGCGCCACGGCCGTTTCCCAAAGTTTTGCCGGGGTGACGCTGAATCCGAAGCAACTGGAGATTCAACTGGCTCCGGGCGCGGGGTCGCTCTTGGTGAACTTGGGGGCCATCACGCGGAGCAGCGTCGGGAGCGCGCTCGCCCTCACGGTCTCGGGCGGCACGCTGCAAACTTCGAGTGGATCCGCATCGAGCCTTTTGACCGACTCCTCTGGCGTGGCCTATGCCACCTACAATCTCAACGACTGGGCGGCCAAGGATGCGAGCAACACGCAGATCGTGCCTGGTTCGAGTCTCGCGGGTTTCTACACGGCGAGCACGGCGAGCTCCCTGAGCGGGAATGCCGACGTGGTGGGCAACGATCCCGCACTCGCAGGGGCGCTCAGCGTTGCGAGTTTGCGGTTCAATCAGGCGGCTGCGCGAGCGGTCAGCGTGTCCAGCGGAGGGGTGCTCACCCTCGGCGGTGTTTTGGTCGGTGCCAATGTGGGCGCCAACGCGGTCACGATCTCGGGGGCGGGTTCGATCCAAGGGATTGCCGGACGCGAACTCGTGGTGGTGCAAAACAACCTGCTCGGGGACCTGACCATTTCGAGTGTGATCGCCAACAATTCCTCCGCCACGGCGCTGGTCAAGGCGGGGCCGGGAACGCTGATTCTTTCGGGTGCCAACACGTTCTCGGGCAATTTGATTCTGAATGCGGGGACGCTCTCGGTGGCCTCGGTGAACAACATCAATTCGTCGGGGGTGCTGGGGAATGTCAGCTCTCAAAGCGGCTCCACCTTCCTCTTCAATGGAGGGAATTTCCGCTACACGGGTTCGACCTCCGCCACGACCGATCGGGCGGCGAGCTTCAACGGAGTCAGTTCCATTGAGGTCACCGCGGCCTCCGGCACGCTCATGCTGGGGAATTCGGCGAATGCGATCAGCGGGGTGCTCGGCGTGCCCGGCATTCTTCGCAAGTTGGGCGCCGGTGCGCTGACCTTGGGGAATGCCTCCACCAACACCAACCTGAGCGTGGACGTGTTGAGCGGGACACTCTGGTTGGCGAAGAGCGCGGGGAGCGGTGCGGTGGATCAGGCGGGGGGCGCCTCCCTTCTGATCGGAAATGGGGCGAACGCAACGATCACCGGGTCCGGCAATCAGATTGGAGATACGTCCAGCGTTGTGGTGCGCGCGGGTGGCCTGCTCAACCTCAATGGCTTCAGCGAGGGCTTTGACGGCCTCTCAGGCGGCGGGACCGTGAGCAGCACGGCAGCAGCCACCCTGACCTTGGGGTTGAACCATGACGCCGCAATCTCTGCGTACAGCGTCGCCGCTTCGCTGGCGGGAATGGGATCAACCGGGTTGAATGCCTTCTCGGGAACCATTGGAGGCAGCATTGCGTTGGTCAAGTCCGGGGTGGGTACCCAGATCCTGGCGGGGCGCAGCACGTATTCGGGGCAGACGACGATCACCTCCGGCGTCCTGATGGCGGGCACGTCCAACGTACTGCCCTTCGGTGCGGGAGCCGGGAGCGTGTTGCTTTCGAGCACGCTCTCGGGCGGGTTGAGCGTTCCGGGTGTGTTCGATCTGGGAGGGTACAATCAGACGCTCAACGGGCTGAATGCGGCAGTTCCCAGCGGGCAGCAAAGTTATCCGGTCGTCACCAATACCCCGCTTTCCACTCAGGCAGACAACACCGTGGCGACGGTATTTGTGGGAAGCAACGATAGCACGAGCAGTTTTGCGGGCTCGTTCCAAGATGGGTTCCGAGTGCTTGCGGGCACGACTCCCGTGGGGATTCGAGGAAGGCTTGCCCTGAACAAAATCGGGACGGGAACCTTCACGGTGGCCGGTCCCGGCGAGTTTTCCGGGGGAACCACGCTGAGCGCGGGAACGCTGAGTCTGGGCCATTCCAGTGCGCTCGGCATTGCGGGCACCATCACCTTTGCCGGCGGGACCCTGCAGTACGGCAGCGGCGTGGGGACGGATTACTCGGCCCGGTTTGCGACGGTTTCCAACCAGGCGTATCGGGTCGACACCAACGGGCAAGACGTCACCTTTGCCGGAACGCTGGCGAGTTCCGGGGCGACCCTGTCCAAGTTCGGACAGGGCATGCTCACCCTCGCCGGAAGCAATACCTGGACGGGGGGCGTGGAGCTCTACGGGGGTACGCTTGCGGTTTCGAATCCCGGCGGGTTGAACGCGGCGGCACCGCTGGCAGTGAATTTCGTGGGAGGCGGCGAGGCGACCTTGCGTGTGGCGGGCAATGCGGTGGCGGTATCGGGTTTGAACACGGCCCCTCAATGGACTGGAAGTGCGGTGGTGGAAAATGGGGCTGCCACCGGAGGCACCTTGACGGTGTCCAACGCGTCGGCCGGTGCTTTTTCGGGAACCTTGCGTGACGGGCCTGGAGGCGGTGCGCTCTCGTTGGTGAAGAGCGGCTCTGGCCGTTTGGTATTGGGCGGCGTGGGCACGTATTCCGGGCCGACCGTGGTGCAATCGGGCGCGTTGACGTTCTCGGGGAGTTATTCTGGAAGCGGGGCGTGGAGTGTGGGTTCGGGAGCAGTGCTGGGAGGATCGGGCTCGATTGCCTCGACGGTCACGGTGCAGTCGGGGGGCAGTCTGGCACCGGGCGGAGGGGTGACGCTGAGTCTGGGGGGATTGGCAATCCAAGGGGGCGGCACGCTGAACTTTGCTTTGGGAACTCCGCAGGCGAGTGACCGGGTTTTGGTCCTGGGGAGCAACCAGTTGATCCTGGGTGGAGGCACCTTGAATGTTGCGGTGCTCGGTGGAGGCAGGGCGGTTGCGGGAACCTACACGCTAATCGACTACGCGGGGGTCGCCCTCAACGGATCGCAGTTCTCGCAAATCAGCTTGGCTTCGGCGGTTCTCGGCACCAACGCGCTGAGCATTTCATTGGTGAATAATACCGCCAACACCTCGATTGACCTGTGGGTGGCTGCGGAAAGTCGCGTCTGGAGCGGTGCGGGCGGAAACGGTGGCGTGTGGAATCTCAACTCGGGCAGCAACTGGGTGGGGAACACCAGCTTCTTCAATGGGGACCGTGTTCTCTTCGACGACAGCGCCACCGGATCGAGCACGGTGCTGCTCAACAATGCAGACGGTGCTCTGGCTCCCTCCGAAATCGTGGTGAACAACACCGCCCGCAACTATGTGTTCACCGGATCGGGAGCGATCGCGGGTGCGGGGACACTCACCAAGCAGGGCGCAGGCAACCTCACCCTGGCCACGTCCAATACGTTCTCGGGGGGAGTCCAGCTCCAAGCGGGGCGCCTGATCTTGGCGAATGCGCAGGCGTTGGGCACGGGGGCGCTGACGATCACAGGGGGTTCTTTGGACAGTGCGGTATCGGATTTGAACCTCACTTCGAACAACGCGCAGGTCTGGGCGGCGGACTTTGGATTTGGTGGGACGCAAAACCTGAATTTGGGCACGGGTGGTGTGTTGCTCAGTGGAGGCACGCGCGCGGTGTGGGTGGGGGGCGGTGTGCTGACGGTGGGCGGGGCGATTGGTGACGGAGGCGCCGCGTTCGGTCTGTCCAAGACGGGCACGGGCACCCTCGTGCTGGGCGGCTCCAGCACGTTTGGCGGCGGACTCCGGGTTCAGGCGGGGGCGGTGCGCGCTTTGCATTCGAACGCCTTGGGAGTGCCCGGTGCCGGAGTGCAGGTCGACGCGGGAGCTTCGCTGGAACTGAGCGGAGGCATCGCCCTGAACCCGGGTTCCCTCACGGTTGCCGGGTCCGGTGCGGGCGCGGGTGCCGGCGCCATCCGGAGTCTTTCCGGGCTGAATACCGTTGGCTCCCCGGTCCGTATGGCTTCGGACACCTTGGTGGCAGTGGATGCCGGCGTGCTGAACCTGACGGGGGCGTTGTCTGGGAGTGCGAAATTGAGCAAGAGCGGTTCGGGTGTGCTGACGCTCTCTGGCAACCATGTCGCTGGATATTCCGGGGGAACGGATGTGTTGCAGGGCGTGCTGGCGCTGCTTCGGCCCGAGGCGCTGCCGGCAACGGGCGTCGTGAATGTCAGCGGCTCGGGCGCGACGCTGTCCTTCGGAATGGGTGGGACGGGCGGTTTCAGTGCGGAACAGATCAGTGCAACGCTCGCTTCGCCTCAGGTGGTGCTCGGCACGGGAGCGGGTGTTGGAATCGACACTTCGCTGGCGAGCGCCGCGGTGGTCTACGCGACGGAACTCAACCTCGGTTCGCGCGCCTTCTCCAAATCGGGGGCGGAGATGCTCACCCTTTCCGGAAACACGGTCTTCGGAGATCTCCGCATTCTGGCAGGCACGCTTCGTTTCGGAACGGGAGGCGTTGGGGGTGCTCCGGGATCAGGCGCCATCCGGGTGGATTCCGGAGCGGTCATGCTGGTTGACCGAGGCGTCACCACGAGCTTGAGCCAAACCGTGAGCGGGGCCGGTAGCCTGAGCCTGGCGGGTGGACTCCTCGAATTGGGCAACGCGGCGAATACTCTCAGCGGAGGCATCCGTCTGGAGGGAGGCACGTTGTCCTTTGTGGACGGGGCGCTGGGAACGGCACCTGTGACGGTGGCGGGGAGCGCGGCGCTGCGCTGGAATGGCGGGGCTGCGGACGTGAGCATGCTCAACGGGCTTCGCGTGGCCGATGGGCAGACGCTCACCTTGGAGGTGGGATCGGCGGCGGTCACCCTG
>JBANFR010000180.1:0-6510 GCA_037975925.1 Verrucomicrobiota bacterium | reverse complement strand
TGGTCCAAACGATGATCCGGCCTTTGCCCACGGGCATTTCAAGAACGGCGGGGCTGCCGCCTTCGAGTCGGGCGAGGACGCGGGAGGGCGAGTCGGGCGGGAGGTTCACGTGGCGAAATTTCCAGAAACGAATGCCCGTGAAGTCGGAGAACTGGGGGGAGCCAAAAGCCGAGAAAAGGGGGTGGGTTCGGTCGATGGAGCCGAGGGCGATGCCGCCTTTTTCCTCCCGCTCCTGGATTTGAAATGGCGCTTCGGTGAGGAGCTGGAGGGTCGCCGCGTCCGCCTCGGAATGAAGCGTGAGGAGGGACGTTGCTCCCCCCGCGATGGAGGCGCGGATTCTCAAAAGGAGGGCGGGGTCTACCGTGCCTGCGAGGAACCAAAGTCCGACGGGTGCGGACGCGTCGGCTGGGAGAGCGGGGGCGTGCACGATTTCAACGCGTTTGTCGCCAAGAGCGCGGAGGGCGCGTTGCACAAAGTACATCGCGGTGCGCGGGTCGTCGGCGTTTTCGGAGCTGGCGGTGGCGACGAGGGTCCGCGTTTGAGGAAGGGGAGCCGTCCAGACGGAGGCGTTGAACTCGCTGGACTGGGCGAGGTGAATGCGCGCGGCGCCGGCGTTCGGGGCGGGCAAGGTGACGATTTGCGATTTGCCCCGGGAGAGAGCGACCGAGCGAGGTGAGGGCGGAATTGGGGGTGTGGTTTCGACGAGGAGGGAGGCGGTCTCCGCTTCGAAGTCCGGGGGGGTGTGGACGAGCACCTTGAGGGGGGTCTCCGTGGAATCGGTGTCGGGATTAGGAGGGAGCCAGTGAAGGGTGAGAGGGGAGGTGGCAGGAGGCTTGAGAAAGACGGGGACGACTTGGAAGTGGGAGGGCCATGCAAAGCCCTGAAGTCCCGCGAGGGTGGAGCCTTCCTGGAAGTCGGAGATGACGAAGGTTTGTGTGGAGTCGTTCCGGGAGTGCGTGGCGTGGTCTTCGGCCACGGAGCGGAGGGCATTGTCGAGGTGGGTTTGTGCCCAACTGGGGCGAAGGCGCTCGAGGGCGTTTTGGAGGAGCGCTTTCCGTGAGGCCGGTGGGGTTTGTGTCCAGGCTTCCGAACTCAGGACGGTGCGAACGGAGCGATCAAAGGTGCGCACTTCGAATCGGTCCTGTGGGGAGAGTGCGGTGGCGACGGAGGCGGCTTGTTGGAGAGCATCCGCGAAGAGGGAACCGCGCTGCATGCTGGCGCTGGTGTCGAGCAGGAGCACGACCCTGCGAGTCGCGGTTTCGGGGCGGAGCGGCACCTTGTTTTCGGGGAAATAAGGACGCGCAAAGGCGAGGGAGATCAGGGCGAGTGCCGCACACCGCACGGCGAGCAGGGCGAGATCCTCCCAGCGCCGCCTGGCGGTCCGGGGGGGATGCGGTTGGAGGAATTCAACGGCGCTGAAGGCGAGCCGCTTTTGGATGCTCCGGCGGCGTAAGTGGGCGACGACCGGTCCGGCAACCGCCAGCAGTCCGAGCAGGAACCAGGGGGTCAGGAAGCCCATGCCGATGCGCCTCCGGTGGAAGGTGGAGCCCCATGGCGTCGGTGACGCAGGCGCGCGATTTCCTGCAAGGCCGAGCGCAGGATGGGTTCCAGGGGAAGATGCGTGTGGGCGTGGATCAGCGGAGCCGAAGCGTTGGCGCACAAACGGGCCACCGAGTTGCGGTGAAGCGCGAGATTTTGGAGATAGGATTCGCGCGCGCGGGCGGCATCGAGATCGAGGTGACTGGCGGATTCGAGGTGCTCGAAGCGGGTGTCGCCCGTGAAGGGAAACTCGAGTTCCTGAGGGTCCAGGACTTCAAAGAAAACGACCTCGTGGTGAGCGGTCCGGAGGAGGCGCAAAGGCGAAGCCCAGGAGTCGGAAGGGGCGAGCAAATCGCTGACCACGACGACGAGTCCCGGGCGTTTGAGGGATTGGACAGCCTGTTCGAGGGCCTGGGCGAGTCCCGTGCCGTGGCCGGAGGGGTTGGCGGCGAGCACGGGCCACCAGCGCGTCATCTGACGCGGCGCATGGCGCACGGGAATCAGCGTGCCGGGTTGAGCGGCGAAACGGAGCAGGCCGACGGGATCACCTTGGGAATGGAGAAAGGTGGCGAGTGTACCCGTGAGGGTCCGCGCGTAGTCGGCTTTGGAGTGGGCCAGCGACCCGAAGGCCATGGAGGCGCTGAGGTCGACAATGAAAAGGCAGCCCCAGTCGGATTCATCCTCGTACTGGCGGACAAAGGGGCGGTCCGTGCGGGCCAGGCGCCGCCAGTCCATGTGGCGCAAGTCGTCGCCGGGGGTGTAGGGGCGGTACTCGGTAAACTCCGAGGAAGAGCCGCGTCTGACGCTCCGATGAATGCCGCGTTGGAGTCCGTGGACGAGGTGTTGGACGCGCATTTCGAGGGAGCGGATGGCCATGAGGGTGGGCACATCCATCCAGGGCCGGCTGTGGGAGGGCGCCTGGGGGGCGCTCGGAGGCTCGGGGCGGGCGGCTCCGTTTTGCGAAAACAGGCGCTGGAACCAGCCCTGGCTCATGAAACGCGCACCTCCTGGAGCAGGCGTTGAATGAAGGCCTCCACGTGGATTCCCTCCGCTTCAGCCTTGTAGTTCAGCTGGATGCGATGTCGCAGCACCGGGTGCGCAAGTGCCTTCACGTCGTCCGGGGTGACGTGGGAGCGACCGGCCCAGACCGCCAGGACCTTGGCCCCAAGGATGAGGCATTGGGCCGCGCGCGTTCCTGCCCCCCAATTCACAAAGTGCCTCACAAAGTCAGGCGCTCCCGCCTGCTGGGGCCGCGATGCCGACACGAGCCGGACCGCGTACCGCACAACCTCCTCGGATGCTGGCACCGTCCGGACGAGCTTTTGAAAAGCGAGCACGTCTTCGCTGCCGAACAGGGGCGTGATGGCCTCCCTCGCGGGGGAAGTGGTGCGCTGGACCACCTCGACCTCCTCCGTTTGCGGGAGGTAATCGATAATGACGTTGAACATGAAGCGGTCCAACTGGGCTTCCGGGAGCACGTAGGTGCCCTCCATTTCAATCGGGTTTTGCGTGGCCAGAACAAAGAAGGGCCTCGGCAAATCGTAGCGGCGTCCGGCGACGGTCACCTGCTTTTCCTGCATTGCTTCGAGGAGGGCCGACTGGGTCTTTGGGGGGGTGCGGTTGATTTCATCCGCGAGGAGCATTTGGGTGAAAATGGGGCCGGGCACAAACTGGAGCGCGCGTCCCTGGGGACCGTCCTGGAGGATGTCCATTCCGGTGATGTCGGCAGGCATGAGGTCCGGGGTGAACTGGATGCGGGTGAACTGGAGGGCGAAGACCTCGGCGAGCGACTTCACGAGGAGCGTCTTGGCAAGGCCGGGAGCCCCGGTGACGAGGCAATTGCCGCCCGTGAGCATGGCGACCAGGATTTGCTCAATGACCGTGTGCTGGCCGACGACGGCCTTGTGGAGTTCGGCCAGAATGCGGGATTTGGCTCCCTGGAGGGCTTCAAAGGTGGCGGCTTCGTTCATGGGAAAGGAGAGGGAAGTGGGAGGTGCGGAGGAGAGGCGTCAGTGTGTCATCACCCAGAACAGGATGTTGATCATCAGGGGGTAGGCTTTCTTTTCGGAGAACTCCCGGAAGTAGTATTCGTTTTCGCCTTCCCGCTCCCAGCCATCGCCGTTGTCGGTGTTGTGGGCGGCAAGGGCGCAGAGGCGGCCCCGGTCGTCGTACCAGCCGCGGATGTGGACCTCCATGGCATCGGGACGTTCCCAAGTGACGCCGTGAAATTGGCTGAGGGTGCCCAGGCGGACATTGGGGCACTGGAGATTGAGGGTTTCGGGGAGATCAAACACGCAGTGAAAGAGGGGGTCCGAGCGCGGGATGTCTTTCCAGGTGCGATCGGGGAAAATCCGTTTCATCTGACTCTCAAAGCCGTCCCATTCGTCTTCGCCCCAAAAATCGTCGACCATGAGGAAGCCGCCGTTGAGGAGGTATTTTCGAAGGATTTGCACCTCGGATTCGCTCAGCAGCCAGTCGCCCGGTTCGACGGCGTACACGAAGGGGTATTTCCCAAGTTCGGGGTCGCTGATTTGCAGGACACGGGCGTCGGGATCGACCTTCATGGAGGTCATCTGCTGGAGGCGGAAGGAGAGGTTGAGGTCGGCGTCGGGGTAATCGATGGCCCAGCGGTGCGGGTTGTAGCGTCCGTTTCTGCCGGCGACGTCGTAGCGGAGGCGGACGAAGGTGAAGACGTCTTTTTCAAAACCCTTGGGGTTCTGCCAGCGGGCGACTTCGTTTGGGTCGGAGAGCGCTTCTCTGGCGGTCTTGGGGTTGGGCGGGGGAACGCCGTCGGCGGGAGCGATCCGGGGGAGGAGACTCAGCAGGCAGGCCAGGAGGCGGAGCATGCCAAAGGTGCTGGGAACCTGGGGGCGGTTCATGGCGTTGGGGGCTCCTTCGGCCTCGGGGGCTGGAGGCGGGAGAGCGCCTGGAGGGCCGCCCGGTCTCGCGGGTTGATTTCGAGGGCTTGCAGGAGGTGAGTGCGGGCGGCTTCCGGTTGGAGGGTTTCGAGGAGGAGTCCCAGGCGAGAATGCCAGCGCGGGGCGTGCGCGGCGTCCAGGAGAAGGGCGCGGGAGCAGGCGTCTGCGGCTTCGGAGAGGCGCCCCAGAGCCGATTGGGCTTTCCAGAGGGATTCCAGGACGGGGAGGGACATCGGGTGGAGTCCGAGGCTGCGCCGGGCGACGGCTTCAAGTTTGGGCCAGTCTTTGCGGCGGGTGTAGAGATCGGTGAGGCGTTCGTGAGCGAGCGGGAGGTCGGCGGCGTGGTGCAGCGCGTTTTCCCAAAGCTCGGCCTCTTCCGACTCGAGCCCGAGGGTTTGGTAGATGGAAGCGAGAGTGGGGTAGGCGCCGGAGGGATCTGAGCTCACGATGCGAGGAGCGCCCGAAATGGCGGCTTCGAGGGTTTTTCGGGCGGAGGCGAAGTCTTTCTGGAGGAAGGCACGTCGTCCTTCCTTGAGCGCTTCCTCGTAGAAACGGGGAGCGGCGGCTGAATCGCCGGGGGTTGGGTGGGAGGGCTCTTTGGGGGGGGGATTGGGTGTGTCCGAATCGGGAGCGGCGGGTTTCCAGGCGAAGGTTCCCGCGAGGGCGTTGACCCATTGAGCGGCGAAGCGGCGAAACTCCTCGTTGAGTTTGGGGAGCGGTCCGTAGCGTTTGACCAGACAGGCGTTCAGATCCTGCCCGAGGCCGAGGTCGGCAAGGAGGCTGCGCAGCGTGGGCATTCCCTTCTTTTGAACCAACCACTCGACGATGAGTCCGGATTGGAGGTAAGCGAAATCCAGGTCCGCCGGGTTGCCGCTTCGGAACGGGGCGGCCATGTCCTCGAGTGGGGTGAGCCTGTTGCCCAGCAGGCGCGGGGCGTACCTCGGCTGGAAGCGGCGTCCCCAGGCCGGGTTGGCCTGTTGCTCCTCGTACATGGAAATGCCTTCACTCAGCCACCGCGGCATCCGGTTGTGAGTCAGGGAGAGGGTGATGGTGTGGGTGAACTCATGCCAGAGGGTGGCTTCCCAGGAGTGGCCTGCGGCGCGCGGGGAAGCGGGGCTCGGGGCGGTGATCACGGGGCCGAAGCACACCCCCAAAAAGCCATCGCCCCCGGGGACTCCGAAGGTGCGGACGGCGAAGTCTTTTTGTTCCGGGAAGACCTCGACGGTGGTGCGCTGGGTGGGCTGGAAGCCGTACTTCGGAGCCAGGGCCGCGTAGGCCTTCTCGAGGAGTTCGCCCACCCGGTCTCCGTAAACCGCCGCCTCGGCTGGGGCCATGCGGATTTCGAAATGGGGCGTTTCGAGGCGGGTGAAATGGGCGGTGCGATCCCTCAATTCCAGGAGGTTGAAGGCGGTGACATCATAGGCGTCCTGAGAGTGGACTTCTTCGAGGAGTGGCCAGGCTTGGGAGGATTGGCCGAGGCGGAGGAGGTCCTCGGCGAGAGCGCGTTTGGCGGGGAGAAGGGCGGGATCGAGGGAGAGCGCCTTTTTTTGAAGGGCGGCTCCTTCCTCAAACCGGTAACGGCTGGAGAGCAAAACACCGGCGCGGTGAAGTGCCCACGGGTTCTGAGACAGAGATTCGCGGAGGGCATTGGCCTGCTTGAGGTCCGCTCCGAAGAGGGCGATGGCGAGCTGGAGGGCACGCGTTTGAGGGGCGTTTTTGGGAAGAGCCGCCATTTGTTCCCCGAGCGTGGCGTTGTCTTCGAGTTGGAGGGCGGATTCGGCAAGAGAGAGGCGTGCGGCGGGGTCGGCGGGGTTCAGTTCGAGGGCTTGCCGCCAGTGTTCACGGGCGTCTGAGAGGGAGGTCGACTCGAGGGCGGAGCCGAGGAGAGCGCAGAGGCGCGCGTTCTTGGGGGATTTTTGGAGTCCGTTGCGCGCGTGGCGTGCGGCGAGTTCGGCGTCGCCCCTTTCGAGGGCGAGTTCCGCGAGGGCTTCGAATGCTTCCTCGCAGAGGGGGTCGTCTTTGAGCGCACGATCAAAACAGGTTTGAAGGACCG
>JBANFR010000179.1:0-6511 GCA_037975925.1 Verrucomicrobiota bacterium | reverse complement strand
CCGGCTTCGACGTCGTTCCTTTCGCCGCGCCGCCCATGGTGAACTCGCCGGTTTTTCTTTCCGCCAACTCCACCGGCGACCTCTTTGTGTCCAGCGACCCCAACGGCTCCGTCGGCACCGATCCTGACAAGGGTAAAATTGTCCGCCTCCGGGACGTCGACGGCGATGGCCGCGCAGATGAAGCCCTCGACTTTGTGCCAGCCCTCAACGCCCCACGCGGACTCGTCGCCGATGGCAACACCGTCTACGTCCTGCACCCACCACACATCAGCGCCTTCATCGATAAGGACGGCGACGGGCGCGCCGATGAGGAACGCGTCCTGGTCAAAAACATCGGCTGGAGCTACGCCGACCGCCGCGCCGACCACGGCTCCAACGGGCTCGAATTAGGCATCGACGGCTGGCTGTACGCGGCCATCGGCGACTTCGGTTTCCTCCGCGCCGAAGGAGTCGACGGACGCACCCTGCAAATGCGCGGCGGCGGAATCGTCCGCGTGCGCCCCGACGGAACCGGCATGGAATTGTTCAGTGCCGGAACGCGTAATGTCCTCGAAGCCGCCATCAGTCCGCTGCTGGACGGGTTCGCCCGCGATAACACCAACGATGGAGGCGGCTGGAACACCCGTTTCCACCACTTCAGCGGCCTCGAAGACCACGGATACCCGCGCCTCTACAAAAACTTCGCCGCAGAGGCCGTCGCACCCCTCGCCGATTACGGCGGCGGTTCGGGTTGCGGAGCCGCATGGCTGTCCGAACCCGGTTGGCCCGCAGATTGGAATCACCGCCCTATCACCATCGACTGGGGACGCGAGACGGTCATGGCTCACACCGTGCAGGCAGCCGGCGCCGGTTTTGTGGAATCTGCTCCCCCCCGGGCTCTGGTTTCCCTCAAAACCCCGCCCAAACAAACCAACCCTTTCCGTCCCACCGATGTGGATGTGGATGCTCGCGGCTATCTTTACCTCGCCAGTTGGAGGAATGGCGGTTTCGGGGCCGGCCCCAACGTGGGCAGTCTCTTCCGAGTTCACCCGCAAGGCAGGCCAAGCGCCCCGCTGCTCCAATATGAAAGCGCGCTCCCCGGGGATCTGGCCCGGCTCATGGCCTCGCCCAGCCATCGCACCCGCCTCGACGCCCAGCGAACCCTGATCCGCCGCCCCGCCTCCGCCGATGCCATCACGGCTCTGGAAGAAATCGCCTCCGGCTCTTCCTACGCCCTCGAGTCCCGGGTGGCCGCGCTTTTCACCCTCACCCTTTGGCAACCCGAAAAATCCCTCGAGTTCCGGAAAAAACTGGCCGCCGACCCGTCCGTGGCCGCGTGGGCCATCCGTTCCCTCACCGATTCCGCGTCGCCCAAACATCCGCTGCCGCTCGAGCCTGTTCTCGCCGGCCTGCAATCCACGGATGCGCGGACGCGCCGTGAAAGTGTCTTCGCCATCGCTCGCTCGGGATCACTACAGGAAGCCCGGGCGCTCATTCCCCTGCTCGAAGACGCTGACCCGCTGGTGGCCCACATGACCTGGCGCGCCCTGTCCAACCTCCAGGCGGTTCAGCCCTGCCTCGAAGTCGTCGGCGATGCCTCCGCCTCCGAGACGCGCCGGGAGGGTGCCCTGCGCGCACTGCAAACCCTGTACACCCCGGCCGTCGTCGAGGGACTCATCGCGCAACTCGGCAAAGAAACCGATTTCTCGCGCAAAAAGGGGATCCTGTCGGCTCTGAGCCGCCTGTTTTACCGCGAGGGCGAATGGAAGGGCGAAAGCTGGGGCACACGCCCCGACCACCGCGGGCCGCTGTACCAGCCCGAGCCCTGGGACGAATCGGAAAAAATCGGAGTGACGCTGGCAACGGTCATGCGCGAATTCAACGGCCAGGACGCCGCCTGGCTGGGGGGAGAACTCGCACGTCACCGGGTCCGCCTCAACGACGCCACACGCCATCTGCTCACCCTTGCCGCGCAGGATCCTTCCGTCGTAACCACTCTCTTGCGTCAACTCTCAGAGGCCGAGGATATCCCCCAAAACGCGCTCCCGCTTCTCATTCAGATGGCGACCGATCGCAATCAGGAGAAGGACACACGCAACGACGCCGTGATTGCCCTGGCAAAAACCGACAGCCGGGAGGCATTTGCCGCCATCCTCAAGAGCTTCGCCCTGCCGGGAGGAGGCGAACGCTACTGGAATGCACGCAATGCCTTCCTCGACGCACCCCACTTGGAGAACCACTGCGAGCTTTTTGTCGAACAGGCTGGAAGCAACGAGGGGGCCTCGCTGTTTGCAGAGGAAGCCCTGATGAGGCTCCTCAGTCGCGGATTCGGCGCCCCGGAAGCGCGTGCCCGGGCCATGGAAGCGATCGACCAAGGCTGGGACAAGGACGCGAAACGACGCCGCCAGATCATCGCAGCCGCTCGCAACACGCACACCACCGTGCTGGCCAAAAAAATCGCTCTGCTGACGAAGGAGCCGGAAGGCCCGCTGACAGAACTCGTGAACCAGTACTTCAAGACCGTCAAACTGAACCCAGCCAACCTCCTGAAGGAGGCGCCGGCGGAAAAGTTGGTGGGTGCGATGATGCCAGCCGAGGCCTTGGAAAAGGTGCTTCCGCTCAAGGGTGACAAAAACCGCGGACAACAGCTTTTCACGCAACAGGGCTGTGTGGCGTGTCACACGGTGAAACCCGAGCAGGCCCTGAAGGGTCCCTACCTCGGAAATATCGCGGCGACCTACAAGAAACGTGAACTAGCCGAGTCCATCCTCGAACCCTCGAAGAGCATCGCCCAAGGCTTTGCGACCCACATTTTCACCCTAAAAAATGGCAAACAGCACACGGGGTTTGTGGTGCGGGAGGCGGCTTTTAGCGTCACGTTCCGGACGGCTGCCGCACAGGAGTTGACCATTCCCAGCGCAGAGATTGCCCGCCGCGAGGTGCTAGAATCGGTCTCTCTGATGCCACCCGGGCTTGCGGGCAGTCTGTCCCCTGAAGAGTTTGCCTCGCTTTTGACCTATCTCGAAAGCCTGAGCCCGACCCCCTGACCCGCGCAACTGCCCAGCACGCCGTCCCAATGCGGTAAATCGGGCGAGGTGCCGCGTTTGCCAGCATCCCTTCGGGATGCGTCGTGTGTGGGACGCTAAACCCCGGGGGTCGCGCATGGCGCGACCACCCGGCTAATGGCCTTGAACCCTTCGGGTTCACCAATCCTCACGCCAAGGCGTCACGGGCGTCACGGGCGTCACGGGCATCGCGGGCGTCGCGGGCGTCGCGGGTGTCGCGGGTGTCGCGGGTGTCGCGGGTGTCGCGGGTGTCACGGGTGTCACGGGTGTCGCGGGCGTGGATCATTCGAACCCGGAGGGTTCGAGGCGATTAGCCTGGGGTCGCGCCATGCGCGACTCCAGGGCAATCCCCACAAAAAGACGCCCATCCTGAAGGGATGGTGGCCCGGTGAGGAGACCCCTGTCCCTTGCGGGGATTCACCTGCTCCCGAAGCGCCACGCCGCGAGGACGCTCCAAAAGGGTTCCCCCCAAATATCCCCCCCGATCAGTGTGGCTCTGGCCTTTTCAGCAAAAGCTCTCGTGCGGAAATGATTTCCAATCCAGCACTCGGACCCCATTCCGTTCGTAGGCCTCCTCGCCGCCGTAAACAAGCCACGGCATCAGGGCCTCCTCGGACGCAAATCGGGTCGTTTTTTGGGCGGCACGCACATAGTCGGTGGTGACGGTTTGTCCCGATTTGATCTCCACCATTTGCAGACGTCCTTCCTTCTCAAAAAGCAGATCTGCTTCGAGCCCACTATTGTCGCGCCAGAAATAGAGATCTGCCGGGTTTCCAAGGTTGAACCGTTGCTTGAGAAACTCGCTCACCACCAGTGTCTCAAACAACGCTCCCCGGAGCGGGTGCACACCAAGAACATCGGGCGAGCGGATCCCCAGGAGCCAGCAGGCCAGGCCCACATCCAAAAAATAAAGTTTGGGCGTCTTCACCAAACGTTTGCCAAAATTTCGGTGGTAGGGCGGGAGCAGGTAGACGATGTCGCTCGACTCCAAAACCGACATCCATGCCCGGGCCGTACTGTGGGAAATGCCCACCTCGCCCGCCAACGCATTCAAATTCAAAAGCTGCCCTGTCCGCGCCGCACACAGCTTCAGAAATCTCTGGAATCCCATCAGGTCCCGAACCTCCAAAACCTGGCGCACATCCCGCTCCACATACGTGGCAACATAACTCGCCAACCAATCACTCGGCTCCACCGGCCCTGAATAGAGCGCCGGATAACCACCTCGCAGGAGCATTTCATCTAAACTCCCCAGGCGATCCGGCGGAATTTCCACGAGGGAAAGCGGCAGCAAACGCGTCATTCCCACGCGACCGGCAAGGGATTGGGTGATGCCCGCCAACACCCCAAACTGCTGCGAACCGGTGAGAATAAAACGACCCGGTGTCCGGTCCTCGTCGACCATCCCCTGCAGATACGAAAACAGATCCGGCCAACGCTGGGCCTCGTCAAAGACCGCCCCCGAGGCAAATCGCGCCAAAAAACCTCTGGGATCCTCGTGGGCGAACGCGAGTTCCGCCGGATCTTCCAAGCTCACGTATTTCAGATCGGAGAAAAATCGCCTCGCCAGGGTGGTTTTGCCCGACTGCCGGGAACCGGTAATCGCAACCACCGGGAACGTCTTGGCGAGACGGTGAAGGGTGGCTTGAAGCTGGCGTGGAAGCATGCAAATCCTTACAATATGACGATTGAATCATCAATTAGCAGGAGTGGATTTTCGGCGGGGTTCATCAAAACGCCGGTCCCTTACGGGATTTTCAAAAAAGGAGCCCATCCCGCAGGGATGGCGGCCTCGTGGGGTTTCTTCAGAGAACCTTCCCGCACCGGCCGTTGGTATGATTGATTTTCCGGAAATCGGGACAAAGACGCATGTCACCTCAGGGTAAAGCATGCCTATTAAGATGGCTAAATAGATCTACTATAACGCTCTGTGATGTTTTTCCGGAACGGCTAATTCGCCAGCGCCCAAACCAAAGCCGCCCGCTCACCCAATTCCCGCTTTTTGAGGAAAAACTCCAGGACTGCCAACTCATTCCTCTGCTGGAGCCAACCCGCACTTTGAAATGCCTGCCACAGCTGCACCATACGCTCCTTTTCCCGCTGCGCACTTGCGACGAGGGATGCAGCCGAATCCTGGAGACTGGGAAACGGTGAAGATTCCGAAATACCCTCGTACAACTCCTTTTGGTAAAGCGCAGCACCTGCCTGAATAAATAGGCTCCGTCCGGTACCCTCTCTTTGGAGCTCCGCTCCCAGCTTCAGAGCCGACTGCAAAATCCAATCCACTTCCTCGGTTCGATTCCGGTAATTGGACAAGTGGGAACTCACTAACTCCGCCAATTCCAGATATTTTGGCAATAGTGCGTCTGTGGGATCAGAGCTTTTTGCCGCCAACGCGTAAGCCTTTTCAGACGAGTATCCCGCATTCAATGCAGCTTCCTCGATCAGCCTCATACGACTTCCGCGGTAGTCGTCCAACTCCGGGAGAGTCTGCGCCAACTGCAGCGCCCCCAACGCTTCCTTACCGTCTTGCCGACGGAACGCCTCAAGAGCACCCAAAAAATGGACTAGCGCATTATCTGGATCGGCATCCCGCAATCGCTGAATCCAATCCGCGTCTGCCCCGAAACCTCCCACGGCTAAAGCGGCTAAAGCCACTTCAGGCAGCTCCGGCGCCCTATCAACCGCCTCACGCAGATAGCGTAAATCTCCCAGGGCCGTAAAGGCCGCGATAAGGCTCGCCCCATCGCGTTGACGCTTTTTTAAGAAACTTTCCACTTCCGCCGGAGTTAACGAGATTTCAAAAAAGGGCTTTGGAGCAGTAACCGAAGTTTCCTGCTGCTCTTCTACGGCTTGACCCTCCGTCGCCTTCTTCGCACAGGGTAGACACTCTTCTTCTCCCTCCTTATTTTCACTATCGACTACAATCAACGGAGCGTTCTCTGAAGCAGGCAACCGTGTTTGAGAAATAACAGAATCCCTTTCGGAAGCCCGTCTCAATGACCCATCACCGGATACAAACCACGCCACGCCTCCGACAACCATCAGCGAGGCCATAACAACCACAAGCGTTCTTTTTTGTTTAATCATTTTCAAATTTATCCACTTCAAACCTATTATCGAATAACCCCTCTACCAAAGAGGCGCCTCATTTTATCATCAGCCCTCTACCAACCAGCAGCTTTCATCCTATAGAAATCCCGAAAAAGGGCGGGTCGGTTTCTGCAAACTTGCAACCAACCCGCCTCTCTCTTGCGGAGAACGGCCCTAATTATGATTCCCTATTGGGGTCTCTTGTCCAACTCGTAATCCGTCGCCCCATTCACTGGATCATACCCATATCCAGAATCAATGGTCGCCCCTCCACTTGCATAAGCCCTGGACCAATAGATGCTGGTTTCATACTCTCTGCCGCTAGAAAGCTTAAACTTCGCCTTCACTCCAGCCTGGCCGACGATCGATCCACT
>JBANFR010000178.1:0-6566 GCA_037975925.1 Verrucomicrobiota bacterium | reverse complement strand
TCCTTGCGCTCCCAGGCGCCGCCTTCGCAGAGGGAGAACCCATCCCGAACGACGCCGCACGGAGTCTGAAGGAGCGTTACGAAAACCTCGGTCTGATGCACAGGGACGAAAAGCATCCCTGGCTGCCGGAGTTCTGGTTTCTCGGACGCTATCATGGTCATTACCACGACACGGAGGGCAGCCATGGCGACGATGCCGGGTACGAGAGCCGACGCATTCGCCTCGGGTTCCAGACCAGAATGTTCTCGCGCCTCACCCTGCACGCACAAGCGATCAGCGGGAGCGACTTTCAGCCCAGATACAACGGCTTCACCGAGCTGTGGACACGCTGGCGCTTCTCGGAGGCGATCCACCTCACGGTCGGTCAGCAGAAGCACCGCTTCACCCATGACCGCAACGTTTCCAGCCGGTACCTCAATCAGATGCTCAAGGGACGCTGGTGACGCGCCTTCCATGCGGAGCCGAGGCGCGCAGTCAAACGCCGCAACCCACTTCCCTCATCGTGGCCCCTTCCGCGACGGCTCCGGTGCCGAAGCCGCTCCCCCATCGCGCCACTCGTCCGGCGTCAGCTTGCGGTCCCGGTTGGCGTCCAGCTTGTCAAACATGCGCCGCACCTCGCTTAAAAACTCCGCCTCGGTGATTGTCCCGTCCCCGTCGGCGTCGATTTTGTCGGCGTGCTCCTTCACAAATCCGCCCATCGCTGAGCGCACCGCCTGCGCTGAAGCAATCTCCGCTCGAGTCAGTTTCCCCGCCCGCCGCACGTCGTAGCCCTCGAAGGTCCGGCGTGCCTCGCCCAAAAACTCCTCCAGCGTGATCACCCCATCGTGATCCGTGTCCAACTCCGCTCCATGGACCTGAATCCACGGACGACGCGGCCCGTTCGCGGGATCCGGGTTGCGCCGCGCCCCTTTGCCATCCGGCCCCGCCGGGCCCGAAGGAGCTTCGCCCGAGCCACCGGGACGCCGCTCCCGCTCCTTCGAAGGTTCGCCTCCCCCTCTGCCGGAGTACACCTCCCTGCGCGTGCCTTCGCGCCCGTTCTGAAACTCGAACGTCGCAGAACCCTCCGCATTCACCGCATACACTACGGCCCGCTTCTCGCCATTGAGCTCGTAACTGAGCCGTCCACCGCCAGATGCTCCCGCCTCAAACCCCGTGATTTTTGCGCCGCGCAAAGCTTGAAGTGCCGGACGCACCGGATTGGCCCGAGGCTGCGGATCGACCTGCCCCTCACTCTCCACCACCTCCCCGTGAAACCCACCCTGGAGGTACGGATACTTCTGCGATGCGTGGTAATGATACCCCAGAGCCGCCGACTCATGCCCGTGAAACCCGTCCAACCCCGTCGGCGCCGCACCGTCGGGTTCGGACAGCCCATAAATCGGGTACCCGTCCAGCGCGTAAGCAATCGGCAGTTGCGGGCCAAGCACGGCCTGCAAGTGCAAGGGAGCGGCGTGGTAGTGATAATCATCCGCCCGACCGCAGTGCCCTCCCCACTGGTCGAGTTCCCCGATCTCGGCGGAAATTTCGCCCCGGTTGTTTTGGGGGTTAAAAATGGGAATGCCATTGGCCGCCAGGGCGATCGCGCCACGCAGAAACTGGTTGTGAATACTCCGAGGCTCCCGGGCCGGCTGCGGGTTGAGAGGCACGCGCCACGCATTGTTCCCCGTGTAGCGCTGCGGCAGGGGGACCTGCTGTTGCCAAGCCGTGATCCCAATCATCATCGGATGTGCGGGCAGTCCGTTGCTTTCCACATACAAAAAGCGCTCGTCCCAACGCAGGCTCACCCTGGGTGTAAAACGCGCAAAACTCGCCGCCGTCTTCGGCCTCGGAATCAACGTGATTCGGCCCTGTGATCCCGATGCCGGTGACGGCTGCGTGTTTTGCGCGAGTTTCCATCCCTCAGCCAAGGTGGCGGGATCCAGCACGTGGGCACGCAAATCGGACGCAGCGAAAAAGCTCAAAGCAACAGCGGGCAGCGTCATGGTCCAAAGCGGACGAAAATGCGCATTAGCGGGGGGCAGTTTGCGAGGCATGGCCACATCATACGCCATCCTCAACGACGCGTGAGAGATCAAACCGCCCCGGCCCCGACGCCCTCCCCTCGGCCGCGTGCACAGGAGACCCTCGCAACTGCGCGTCCCGTTCCGAAAAACCCTGTGATTCTCGCGCGTCTGCTCCCCCCCCAAAAAAAACGTTAACATTTCAGCATCTCCGGCGGCATTCGCAGTGCTCATTGATCCCCATTCTCCCATGCGTACTGCACTCCCCCCCGCCCTGTTCGCCCTCGGTGTCACCCTCCTCCCGCTTCTCCCTCCCAACACCGTCTTCGCCAACCAGGCCGCCCAGACTCCCGCCACCCCGCAAACTCCGTCCAAATTCGCCTCCCCCCACCTCGAGGTCACCATTCACTCCGAGGACGGCACCCTGCATGTCACCGACCTCCGCAACCAGCGCACTTGGCATCAGGCCTGGGTCGAGACCAACCCCGCCTTTCAGCAGCGCCTCGTGTCATTCGACCCCGCCCAAAACTTAATCACCCTCGAATGCCAATTCGCCGGCACTCAAGAAAACGGCAAAGCCGCACCCGCTCCGGCCCAAATCCAAATCCGCCTCCATCCGGAGCGGCCCGATCTGGAAATGACGGTCGAGCTTCCCAAAAACGACCCGTGGCGGCGGGCCGCCTACCCCTACGTCTTCCTGCGGGACGGTTCCGACACCTTCAACCTCTACCCGCACTGCGAGGGCATGCTCGTGCCCGTGCGCAAAACGCATCCCGACTGGATCGCCCTCCCCGAAGGCGACCACTACGGCGGCGTCCACTCTTATCTCATGTGCCTAGGGCTGGTCGATGAACCCTCCGGCGAGGGATTGCTCACGCTTCTGCCCGAATTTGAATCCACCCACGTCCGTTGGCGCGACGTGGTCCGCGAAGATCAAACCGTGGTCGCCCCACAATACGTCATCAACGCCAACCTGGGCCGCTTTGACCGCCCATGGCGCGCCACCTTTTCCTTCAGCAGCCAAGGTGGTTATGTGGCTCTCGCCAAACGCTACCGGACGTTTTTTGCGGCCGCCGGCTTCCGTAAAACCCTGAGCGAAAAGGCCGCCCTCAACCCGGCCGTCCGCAATATCGCCGGTGCCCCCGTTTTCTGGGCCGCCGCCTCCCAACCCGAAGAGGCGAGCGGGATGGCCGACATTCTCAAATCCAACGGCATCGACCGCTGCCTCTTTGCGATGGCGAACGTGCCCTGGCGAAAACCCGAGCCCGAATACCAGGTGCGCATGGCTCAGTCCCTTCAGCACATCCGCTCCCTCGGCTACGAAACCTACCGCTACGACCAATACCGCGACGCCTTCCAGCCCAACCCAAGCAAACCCCTCGGGCACCAAATCAACACCGACGCGTGGCCGGACAAAATTGTGCGCCGCCCCGACGGGAAAATGATTTCCGCCTTCGGACCGGAGAGCGGTGTGGTTTGCGCCCGTTTCTTTATGCCCCTAGCCACCAAGGCGTTCGACCTCGAGTTTGGCGAGTTACCCTACTCCGCCTGGTTCCTCGACTGCCTCGGCTCCGTCGGCTTTAACGCGGAAAGTGAGTGCCACGATCCCGCGCACCCTTGCGACCGTTACTACACACGGCGCGAACGTGAAGCCCTGCTCGCTGAGGTCAACCGTCGCGGAAAACTCGCCGCCACCGAGTGCGGCATCGATTACCTCATCCCACACGTCCACTGGTTCGAAGGAGCAAGCACCCTCGTCCGCTGGGTGGATTCCATTCATCCTAAACAAGTGACCGAAAACGCCGGCATCAACGATGCCTCCGGCTCTAAACGGCCCTCCGTCCTCACCGAACTCTCGAAACTCGAACCCACCGCCTCCCCCCAACGCACCATCAGCATCAGCACCCGCTACCGCATCCCTTTCTACTCCCTGTGCCACCACGACGAAGTCATCGTGACCTGGCGCTGGGAGGACGGCATGGAACAACCGCCCGTCTATTGGCAGTGGAAAAATCTGTGGTCCGTCCTCTACGGCGCTCCGCCCATGTACCGGGTGTTCTCCTCTGGCCTGAAACGATTCCAGTCCCAGATCGGCCAAACCCAGCGCTACGTCAGCGACTGGGTCCGTGAAGTTGCCTTCGATGCCCTCGATAACCACCGCTTTGTGACCCCGGATCGGCTGGTGCAAGAAACCGAGTTTTCCAGCGGCCGGGGCGTCGTCGCCAACTTCGGTGACACCGATTACGCGCTCCCGGACGGGCAGACGGTCAAAGCGAAGGATTACGTCACCTTCCGGAAGACGCCGCAGGGTCGCACTTACACGCCGCCGCCCTGCCCGAACGTATTTCAGTAAGGCAGCGGGCGCGCCTCACGCAAAAAGGCGAACCGCTCCGAGCCCTGAGCCCCGTACTGCGGACGTTGCCCAATCACCTCGTCCTCAAACAAAAGCGACAACAGGAAGTCCACAGAACTTGGGTGCGGGGCATCCTGGACTTCCGCGTGGACCAGTTCGCAGCGCACCCCTTTTTCATCCAGCTTCTCTTTGAGCTTCACCCCAAAATTCGCTGAATGCGTCGGATCCTGCTGGTTCTGCCCGAGCGCCGGAGCACGCCGGTACCACAGGTGAATGGGCGGATCATCCGGGGTCACAAGCGCGTAGGGAGAATACTCGTTAATCCAGGGCAGAATCTTCTCCCGACCGCTCAAAAACGCCGCAAAGGTGGAATAACCAAAAGCGTGACCGCCATACCCGATGTTGGGAATCCACTCCTGCATTTGCGTCGGGTCGAGGCTCGTCTGCGCGCCGCCCACCGCTGCCCCCAGCAGTCGGGTAGACTCCCGCGCGACAGGATCCTCGCTCTTCGGGTCGGCCATATCGTCATGAAAGGCCAGCCACAAACTGGTGCATGCGCCCGCTGAAAAACCGGCCGCAGCGATCCGGGTTTTATCAATCTGCCACTCCGCCGCCTTGCTCCGTACCAACTGCAGGGCGCGAGCCGCATCCCGCATTGGCGCCATCACCGGTGGCTCCACGTGCTCCGCATCGGCTTCAGGGATAAATCGGTAGGAGATCGATACCACGGATACTCCGGCTGCGAGTAAGGGCTTGAGGATGGCGCTCACGTGACTCCGGTCGCCTCCCCGCCACCCACCGCCGTGAATGTAAAAGACAACGGGTGTGAGCCCCTGCGCCTTGGGCGACCTCCAGAAATCCAGCACCTGCTTGGGATGCGGGCCATAAGCCACATTCGATGCCGTTGGAGCCGGCAAAACCGGCCCTGGCTTACCCTCCCGTTTGGTGGCCGCATTTTGGGCGGGCCGGATCGTGCCATCGGCGATCGCGGAGGTGTTTTCAGCCGCAATTTTCGTCCCGCCAATCAACGAACCAGCATAGAAACCGCGCAGGCCCAGACTCGAAATCTTCCATACTACATTCATATTTAGCCTTTTGTGTTTTTTAATAAAAATCCTGTCTGATGTTCGGCCCGTATCCACCCAGCGCCGGGACCATTTCCCGCAGGTCATGAAGTGCACCTGCATCAGCCCCCCGTCGTCTTGGACACCCCACTCCAACGGCCATCCTGCCAGCGCGGAGGCTGCATTTTGGCATTCCATGAATCGAACAGCGCCTGGAGTTCCTTGCGCCGACCGGGTTCCCGGCTCGAAAGGTCCACACTTTCACCGGGATCCCGGGCCAGATCGACCAGCATGGGTTCCATCGGCCCCGAAGCCTTCACCAACTTCCAGTCGCCCTGACGGACCGCATACTGTACGCCAAATCGGAAATAGAGGGGGCGCTCCTCCAAAGCAGCCTGCCTTCCCTCAAGCAGCGGCAGCAGATTGACGCCATCCAACTCCCATTGCGGCGGAACAGGTCTCCCTGCCGCCGCCACCGCCGTCGGTAACACATCGAGCTGGATCACCGGGTCATTGACGACGCGCCCCCCGGGAAAATGGCCCTTCCACGCGGCAATCCACGAGACCCGGATGCCGCCCTCCCACAGAAACCATTTGCCTCCCCGCAGGCCCCCGGTCTCGGCAACCGCATTCCCATTGCCGTTGTCGCTCAGCAGAAAAATGAGCGTGTTTTCCTCCTGCCCAAGCTCGCGAATTTTGGAAAGCACCTGGCCTATCGCAGCATCAGCCTCGGCCAACAGGGCAGCGTAATACTGCTGCGGCTTGGGCAGGTGCTGGAATCTTGCCACCCACTCAGGAGAAGCCACCACCGGGTCATGCACGGCGTTGAAGGAAAGCAGCAAAAACCAGGGTTGCTCCCGATTCTGATCCACAAACTCACACGCCTCTCTGGCGTACACTGGCGAGGTCACCGGTGCCCCGGGAAGCGTCCGGAGCATTTCAGTTCCCCGGTAAAAAAGGGGGCTCTGCCCGGCACCCTCCTTAGCCAAGGCGCGGGCGGAAACGTTGCCAAGACTGCCGACGGAGTGGTCAAAGCCTCGCCGTGCGGGAAGAAAGGCCTCGGAGGTATCGCCAAGGTGCCATTTTCCCACGAGGCCCGTGCGGTAGCCCATTTCCTTCAATCTCTGGGCTATCGTGACTTCCGAGATC
>JBANFR010000177.1:0-6601 GCA_037975925.1 Verrucomicrobiota bacterium | reverse complement strand
GGGGCAGTCGCGGAGTTTTGGGGGGTGGTGCGAGAACGCGAGGGCGAACGGGATTTGGAAGGGCTCTGGTACGAGGCGTATGAGCCGATGGCGCTGCGGCTCTTGAGCCGGATGTTTGCCGAGTTGGCGCAGAAACACGCCTGTCAGTCGGTCACTTTTGTACACCGACTCGGCTGGGTCCCCGTGGGCGAGGGCTCCCTCTTTGTCCGGGTGCAGAGCTCGCACCGTCGTGAAGCGTTTGCCTTTTTGAGCGAGGCGATTGACCGGCTCAAAATGGACATTCCGATTTGGAAAAAAGCCTGACGAAGATCAGCTCCCCGCGGGCGCTTTTTACTGGTTGGGCTCCACAAAATACATGCCCGTCGTCATGGCGAAGGCCTCCTCCATGGGCATGCGTTTGAGTGCGTGAGCCGCCCCCCACGAATCAGAGTACAGAATCTCGCTGGTGCGCGGATTGTATCCGATGATGAGTCGCATGTGCCCGCCGCGCGTCTGGTCGGTGCGTTCCGGCTCCGGATACAACCCCAGCTGGACGGTCCACATCACAGGAACCCCGCGTCCGATGGTCTCGGCGATCTGGCGCTGGAACTTGGAGTAAGCCACTTTCCCGAGGGTGGTTTTGGACTCCTTCAACAACTCGGGGTCGAGGCTGGCGTAGAGGTCTTCAATCCGAATCACGCCGGAATCGGGCAGGTTGACCTCCCTCTTCTTTTTCCTCTTGGACAGGCGGTTGTAGTCCAAAATGGTCTTCTGAAACTCCTCAAAATTTCCGGGATTCAAATCGCGAAGGTGGACCTTCAGGCGCCCAGTGAGCCGCTTCAGTCCCTCTTTCATCCGATAAAAGTCCGTACCCTCCTGTGCGGAGGATTCCGCGATGGCCGCCATTTCGTGCTGGTCCACTTCCAGTCCCAGGTAGCGGAAAATCCGCTCGCAAGTGGCCACGACGCAGTAACCCTTCGGACCCTGGTCCACCATCGGAATGTTGCGCAGGAGGACGTCGCCTTGGGGGAGGGTCGCCACGTTTTTGACGAGGCTCGCCTTCGTGAGGGGTTGGTGGACGGTGCCGCGATCGTATTCCGAGAGAAAACTGCGCTTCGGGAGGGGGGTGACTTTGAGCCGGATAAACTCGGCGCTGAAAGGTTTCTCCAACGCTTTGACCTCTCTCTCAAAAGAATACTCCAGGACGTAAAGACTCGGTGGGCGCTGCCACAGCCATCCGTTGGCCTTGACGACGCTGGCGGCGTCTTTTCCGCGGTCGATCGGCTTGACCCCGAGTTGGGCGGTGAGCAAGTCGCGGTAGGCAGACACCCAGCGCTCCAATTCCGCCTGATTGGCAGGATGAGCCGGACTGTCGCCCCGGTTGTAAAAAAACACGCTGGTGGCCGCGAGTTTGCCTCCCTTGAAGTCGCAGTTGACCTCCAGGGGGCGGACGATTCCCCCGAAGAGTCGGAGGCCGCGCCCAAAAAAACGAACCCGCGATTTCTCGGCGTCCAACCATTGGAGCCCGGCATTACCCAGCTTTTTTTCAAAGGCCTCTGGTGTGGTCTCCCAGATGGTTTCCTCGGACACAAGGGGATCCAGATTGCGCAGTGGCTCCTGGGCCTGGCTGTACAGCGTGGAGAGGGGAAGGAACAGGGTCAGGACAGCTTGGAGGAGCCGCGGGAGGGGCAAGCGAGGGTGTCCACCCAGGGCGCCGATCGGGGGGCGGGCGTTCATGGGCGGGTTCAGGGCGAATCGGCTTGGGGCGTGAGCTCGGGGTAGAGGCTGACGATTTCCGCCAAGGTGGGTGTGCGAAGGCTCTGGAGTTGGAGAACGCGTTTTTCGCCCGCGATGGTGGCCTCAACACGGAGTGGGGCGCTGTGTCCCATGAGCGCTTTTCCAAGCGGCGAGGTGTAGGGGACGGGCGCAAGGGATTGGTCTTGGGGCAGGTCCTGGTCCTTGGCGCCGACGAGCAGGTAATCCTCGGTAAAACGGCCCTGGGTGACGCGCACTACCACGCCCACTTCTACCCGGGAAGGCGCCTTGGCGGGCGACACCCAATCCAGCGGGTCCACCACTTCGTACCCCGTGTCTTCGAGGCGCTTTAACTCGCGCACCATCCTTTGCTGGAGGCGGCCTGCGAGGCGGAATTTTTCCTTACTGGCCTTGTACTCGGCGTTTTCGCTGAGGTCGCCCCACTCCTTCGCAATCTTGGCTTCCTTTTGGGCCGCCATCTTTTGAGACGCGTGCTGGTCGTGTTTTTCCGCCAGTGCCTGAAGACTGGGGCGGCTGACAATCATTCGCTCGGGCATGGGAACAGGGGATCAGGGAGAGTGCAGTGTGCCATCCGCCCCCAGCGAAGACGAGGGGCAAACGACCCGGTTCCCACGCTCCGGAAACAGCCTCCCGGATCGAGCCGCATTCTGGTGTCGTTAGCGCATGAAGGCCTGCACTCCCGCTGGCCCGCATCCCGAAAGAGAAGGGCGGGTGGACCCCTTTGCGCTCAATGGAACTCTCGGGAATGTCAGGGGGTGATCCGGGGCCGCCCCGGGCGGCGGACCTGCCGTCCGCGGCGGTGAAGGCGGAATCTCCCTGTCATCCAGAGTAGTTTGAGTTTGACCGTGTCAATGACTTAACCCAACCTCCGCCCCCTTTCGCATGCGACACACGATTTCGGTTCTGGTTGAAAACAAGTTCGGCGTGCTGACCCGGATCGCCGGGATGTTCAGCGGTCGTGGCTTCAATATTGATACCCTAAACGTGGGGCCCACTTTGGATTCTGGCACCTCGAGGATGACCATCGTGGTCCGCGGTGACGACTCCGTGCTGGAGCAGGTGACCAAGCAGCTGCGGAAGCTCATCGATGTCATCGAAGTGCAGGATTTCCGGGAGGACGAATCCGTGGACCGCGAGCTGGTCCTGATGCGCGTGTGCGTCACGCCCGAATCCCGGGCCGAGGTGATGCAGGTGTGCGATATTTTCCGTGCCAAAATCATCGATGTCCAACATCGCAATGTCTCCATTGAGGTCACCGGAAACGACAGCAAGATCAGCAAGTTCATCTTCCTGATGGAGCCCTTCGGTATCAGTGACCTCACGCGCACTGGAAAGATCGCCCTGGCGCGCCGCGCCGATTAGTCCAACCCCAAACTCACCCCGTTCTCACCACCTCTTATGGCTGTTAAAATCTACACTGACAAAGATGCCGACCTGAAACTGTTCAAGGGGAAAACCCTTGCTGTTCTTGGTTTTGGATCTCAAGGACACGCGCATGCTCTCAACCTGAAGGATTCGGGTGCCAAGGTCATCATCGGCCTCTACCCGACCAGCAAGTCGCGGAAGGTCGCAGAAGAGAAGGGTTTCGAAGTCGTCGACACCGACGAGGCCGTCCGCCGTGCGGATGTCATCTTCCTCGCTTTGCCCGACACGAAGCAGCCCGCCATTTACAAAAAGGACATCGAACCGAACCTGACCAAGGGCAAGACCCTGCTCTTCAGCCACGGTTTCTCCATCCACTACAAGACGATCGTTCCGCCGAAAAACGTGGACGTGATTTTGGTGGCACCCAAGGGGCCAGGCCACATCGTCCGTCGTCAGTACACCGAAGGAAAAGGCGTTCCTGCCCTCATCGCCGTGTACCAAAACCCGAGCAAGAACGCGAAAAAGATCGCGCTGGCCTGGGCGAAGGGCGTCGGTGGCACGCGTGCTGGCGTTTTGGAAACGAGTTTCCAGGAGGAGACGGAGACTGATCTCTTTGGTGAACAGGCGGTTCTGTGCGGTGGCACTTCCGCTCTGGTCATGGCTGGATTTGAGACGCTCGTCGAAGCCGGCTACTCGCCTGAGATGGCCTACTTTGAGTGCCTCCACGAACTCAAACTGATCGTGGACCTCATGAACGAGGCGGGCATCGCCGGGATGCGTTTCTCCATTTCCGAGACTGCGAAGTGGGGCGATGTGACCGTGGGTCCGAAGATCGTGGACGCGGGCACGAAGAAGCGCATGAAGGCGGTTCTGAAGGACATCCAGTCTGGCAAGTTTGCCAAGGGGTGGATCAAGGAGTACGAGGGCGGCTACAAGAACTACAACGCGCTCCTCGCTGCGGGTGAAAAGCATCCGATCGAGAAGACCGGCGCGAAGCTGCGCTCGTTGATGCCTTGGGTGCCCAAGCGCAATCTGAAGGGAACGCAGGCTTCCTACGCGTAGGCCTCCTGGCCGAGGCTCCCGCGTCGGAGCGCCCGGCTAAAAATCAAAACGCGGAACACCGAGCGTGTTCCGCGTTTTTTTGTGCACCTGAACCTGTCGGCAGCAAGCGGGGAATGGGTACCCGCTTGCCGCCCGGTCCGATCGCGAAGGCGATTGTCGGCGCCTTAGCGCAGGAATGCCTCGTGCAGACCGCCGTCGACCGTGATGACCTGGCCGGTCGTTTTGCTCAGGCGCTGGGAGACGAGCAGGAAGTAGGCTTCCGCCTGGTCCGCTGGCGTGATCGGTGCCTTGGTGAGCGTCCGATCGGCGTAGAACTGCGCCAGTTTGGAGACGAGGGATTCTGTGGCTTCGTCGTCGGTGTAAGGGATCGCGTACTTGGCAAGGGAACCGATCACGCGATCTCTCGGGAACATGGCGCTGCCCTGGACCACGGTGGCTGGAGCCACGCCATTGACGCGCACGAGGGGTGCGAGTTCGATCGCCAGCTCGCGTACGAGGTGGTTGGCCGCAGCCTTGGAGGTGTCGTAAGCGACGCTGCCCTTCTTGGCGACGGCGGCGTTGGCGCTCGTGGTCAGGACGAGGTTCCCGCGAAGGCCCTGTTCCTTCCAGGTCTTGAAGGCTTCGTCTCCGACGAGGTAGCTGCCCGTCACATTGATGCGGAAGGTGAGGTCCCAGCGGTCATCGGGGATGTGCCCGGTCGTGTCGCTTGGGACAAAGATGCCGGCGGTGACGCAGATGGAATCGAAGCCGCCGAATGCGAGGGCCACCTTGTCGAGCATGGCGCGAATGCTGGCGCGGTTGGTGATGTCGGCGCCGAGCCCAATCGCCAGTCCGCAGCCACTGATCCCGCTGCCCGCCACTCCGATCCCGAGACCGTACTTGTCCGTGATCTCCTTGGCCGTGGCGGCGGCGGTTTCCTCCTTCAAATCCACGCACACGATGTGCGCACCGTCCTTCACGATTCGGTGGGCGGTTTCTTTCCCGATGCCGCTGCCGGCTCCGATCACGACGACCACCTGCCGGGCGAGTTCTTTTTCGGCGGGCATCCGGCGCAGTTTGGCCTCTTCGAGGAGCCAGTATTCGATGTCGAAGGCTTCCTGCTGGGGCAGGGCGATGTATTCGTCGATGGCCTCGGCTCCGCGCATGACTTCGACCGCGCAGTTGTAAAATTCGGCGGTGACCCGGGATTCGCTCTTGTCCTTGCCCCAGGCGATCATGCCGAGGCCGGGGATGAGCACCACGGTTGGGTTGGCGTCGCGGATGGCGGGGGAGTTGGCGTGTTTGCAGCGCTCGTAGTAGGCCGCATAGTCTTTGCGGTACTGGACAAGGCCCTCTTGCAGAAGGGCTTTGAGGGACGCGATATCACCCGAGGCGGGGTTCCAGTCGACGTAGAGGGGCTTGATTTTGGTGCGCAGGAAATGATCCGGGCAGCTGGTGCCGAGCTCTGCGAGGCGTGGGGCGTCCTGGCTGTTGACGAAGCGGAGGATGGCCTCGTCGTCCTGGATAGTGCCGATGAAGCGCCGGTGCTGGCTGACCTGGCCGCGCAACCATGGGAGAATGGCGGCGAAGGTCGCGTGGCGCTGGGCCTCGGGCAGGGTTTGGTATTTGGCTCCCCCGAATGCGGCGGCGTGGCCGCCCTTGGCCTGGTATTTGGATTCGATGTATTCGGCGGCCTTTTCGATGAAGCCGAGGGTGCGGGCGTAGCACTCCTTTTCGTCGTCATGCCAGGAAATGAACCCGTGCTGGCCCATCATGATGGCCTTCAATTCGGGGTTTTTCTTGGAGATCTCCTGCATGGCCAGACCGAGCTCGAAGCCGGGGCGCATCCAAGGAACGTAGGCCATCGTGTTCCCGAAAATTTCGCGGGTGAGTTCCTCACAGCGCCGGGAAGCGGCGATTGAAATAATCGCGTTGGGGTGCATGTGATCCACGTGTTTTCCCGGAAGGAAACTGTGGAGCGGGGTGTCGATGGAGGACGCCCGCGGATTCAAGTTGAAGGTCGTGTGAGTGTACATGCCCACCATGTCGTCTTCGGCCTGGGACTTCAGCCCCTTGTCGGCGCGGGCGGCGTAGGCACCCTGGAGTTCGATGAGCTTGTGCTGGTAGAGGGACGAAAAATTTTCGCGGGTGCTGGTGCGCAGGTCGCCTCCGGAGCCTTTGACCCAGAGCACCTCCACGGACTGACCGGTGAGCGGGTCTTTTTCCTGAATCTTGGAGGAGGTATTTCCGCCACCCGTGTTGGTGATGCGCTGGTCGCTGCCCAGGAGGTTGGAGCGATAAATGAGACGGCCCACGGGGTCGAGAGAGGCTGCCTTGGCATCGTCCCACAGGTAATTGACGTGACGGAATGAACTCATGTTTTTGGTTTTAGGGTTGTTGATGTTAGACGGACAAAACGGAAGTTAGACGCGAGCAAGGC
>JBANFR010000176.1:0-6611 GCA_037975925.1 Verrucomicrobiota bacterium | reverse complement strand
GGCGACCTCGCCCTGAGCGCCGGCCCCCAGTGAAAATAGGCGGCTTCCGCCTCCCCGCCCGTCGCCTCCACCGCTCGGGAAACCCATCGCCTTCTTTGCCCCGCGCAATGCGGCCACTGCCCGGAGCAGTCCTCCGAGCGGTCCGCCCCCTCTCACCCCACGGCCCCGGAGTCGGACACCTCCTCCGCCATCGCCACAAAGCGCTCCGCCATCACCTCCATGGTGTAGGACCGGTGCACCGCCTCACGCCCCGCATGCCCCAGGCGCCTCGCCCTTTCCGGATCCAAAAGCAATTTCTCCCAAGCCAACGCCAAAGCCTCTGGCGTTCCCTCGTCCACCAGCACTCCACCACCGGTCGCCTCCACAATTTCGGGAAAAGCAGCCGTCCGCGGCTGCACCACCGGCACCCCGCAGGCCATCGCCTCAATCAAATACAAACCAAACGCCTCCCCGTACGACGCCGGAACCGACAGCAGAGTTAACCCCCTCAAAAACGCCACCTTCTCCTCCTTGGTCACGTTCGGCAAAAAGTCGGCATCCCCCTCCCATCCGGCAGCCCGTATCCGCTCTTTCTGCTGCTCCAAAAAGGCAGCGTCTCCCGAAATCATCGTCCCAGCACAGGCCAAACGGACCCCGGGGACGCGCCCACGCTTTTTCAGCACCAAGAAAGCGTCCACCACCACCCCGAGCCCCTTGCCCGGAATCAGACGCGCCAAATACCCCACCGTCGGAGCTCCCCCTCGGATTCCCGCCGCCGCCCCGTCACCGTACCCTTCCAGCGACATCCCATTGGGAACCACACGCACACTCCCCTCCGCCAAGCCCAAGCGAGCCCTCATCTTCTCCGCAAAATAACGGCTCGGTGCCACCATCGCCTGCAACTCCGCACAACGGCGCCCGGCCTCCTCCCAACACCGCGTCCGCCACGGCTCAGGCAGCGCATCCAGAAAACTGTCTTCTCCTTGAAACGAACACAGCACCGGCACGCCCAACACCTCCCGAATCCGCCGCGCCACCCCCACCAAAAGCCCCGTCGATAACCAAACCACATCCGGCTTCTCCCCCGACTCCATCCACCCCACCAACTTCTCCACCTCGCGGGACTGGGCTCCCTCCTCTCCCTGCAACATCGAAAGCGTGAGCGCTCCAATCTCCGGCCCCTGCGTCATCCCCGAAAAACGCCCCAGCCGCGACAAAACCCACGGATGGTCAAGGATCCGGTCCACCCACCGCGGGGCCTTCCGGAACCATGCAAACTTCTGCTGCAGATAAACGCTGAGCCCGCCGAAAAACACCGGCGCCCCGGGCGAGGCCGCCTCTTCCTCCAGCGTCAGGGGAAGATACAGCGGCAAAAGCACCGCATCATGCCCCATCAGTCGCAATTGGCGCACCAACGCATTATCGCGCATGCACACGCCACAATAGTAGCTACCGGTTCCGGGGGTCAGAAAAAGAAGCTTCATGGCAGAACTCCAATAAGCATCCCAGCACCGCTCTACCCCGCCCCCTGCGGACGCCGCTTCACCTCCTCCCAAAGCACATCCAGGACCTCCAGCGATTGCTCCTGCATCAACAAACCTTTCTCGGACGCCAAAGCCTCCACCGCCCGGAAACGCTCCGAGAACTTCCGCGTCGCCCGCCTCAAAGCCACCTCCGGATCCAGCCGCAACTTCCGGCTCAGGTTCACCACCGAAAAAAGCAAATCCCCCACCTCCTCCTCCAAACCCGCACCCCCCGCCGCCAAACTCTCCTCCACCTCCCCCAACTCTTCCCGCACCTTCTCCAACACGGGCTCCACCGTCTCCCAATCAAACCCACACTCCGCCGCCCGCTTCTGCACCTTCGCGGCATGTTGCAGCGACGAAAGCCCCTCCGAAATCCCATCCAACCGGGAAGCCTCCGCCCGCCCCCCCTTCTCCGACCGCTTAATCTCTTCCCAACGCACCAACACCGCCTCCGAATCCGCCGCATTTTCCCCGCCAAACACGTGCGGGTGCCTGCGCACCAACTTCTGCGTGATCCCAAGGGCCACGTCCTCCCACTGGAAACGCCCCTCCTCCTGCGCAATCTGACTGTGAAAAACTACCTGCAAGAGCAAATCCCCCAGCTCCTCGCTCAAATTCTCGTCATCCCGCGCATCAATGGCGGCTACCACCTCATAGGCCTCCTCCAAAAGGCCCCCTCGCAAACTGGCATGCGTCTGCTCCCGGTCCCACGGACATCCCTCCGGAGAGCGCAATTGCGCCACCACCATTCGGAGCTGTTCGAGCGGAGGCAGTGAGGAAGAAGGAGGAGTCGGGCGCGCCATAGGAGATGAAATGTTTGGTCAAAGGTTCCGTCGAGAAAAGTCGGCCCAGCACGAACCACCTAGATTTTCCATAACGCCCCGTGCTCTGGCCCGAACTCGTTAAACTCCCCAGGCGAATTTCGGCTGATGTAAATCGTCGTCCCCAGTACCACCACAAAGGTCAAACAAACCACTGCCACCACCAGCCACGGCGGCAACCCATGCCCCGCCCCCAGCGCGGCATAAAAGTCAGACCAACTCCGCACCTCCAGCGGCGCATGCAAAAACACCTTCGTCACCCATGCGCTCAATATCAACGTAAAGAGATAAATGTAGTTCCGCTTCAAGCGCCTCCCCAACGCCTCAAACTTGCTGATCTTGAATCGCGGCAAAAACAAATCCTCACACATCAACCGCTGCCAGTCCCCCTGCAGCAATCGATGGTTCTGCAGTACCATCGGGACGATAAAATGCGCCTCCAGCATCCGCACCCGCGCCCGAAACGCATCATAAAACCGGTAACGCCGCGCCTCGATCCACAACAGCATCCACACCACCGCCAGATTGAAAAAAAAGATCACGTGGGGCACTTCCCGAATCGAAAACGCCACCGTCAACACCGTCGAGGTGACCGTGATTGCCCAGTTCGTCGTCGCATCCAGCCGTGCCCGCCAAGCCATGATTCGGCCCAACTCCCCGCGGTAAAAATGAGACATCGCATTCACATACCCAGGGTCCAGCTTCCCCACACCCTCCCCTCCGGCCGAACCCGCACGCTCCCCCCCCTCACACTGCAGGTTCTTCTCGCCGTTTAACATGGGATTGATTCACTCGAGGTTGTCCTGAGGCCAACTGCCATTCCAAGTAGAGTCTACCACACCCACACCCCAGATACGAGCACCCCAACGCTCCCCGCATTCAGCCCGACTGGCCCGACTGAAAAGGGAAGATCCCAGCTGGGACGACTCCGCCAACGGGAGGTCAACGACGGGGGTTCTCGCGCCGCAACAAAACCTCCCGCACATGCTGCAATTGACGACGCTCCTTTGCAGTCAGACTCCCCATTCCCGAACGCGCAATCTTTTCCAGCAACGGGTCAATCGCCTCTACCGAATCCAACTCCTCAAAACTCTCCAAGTTTTCCGAAGAAATGATCCCCGACTGCTCGGAGCCAGAGTGAGCCACCGGTTCAAGGACCCTCAACGGAGGGTTCTGGCTGCGGGTGAAGTTTTCTAGAACCCTCGGCACCACCCACCTCCCCTGCAGCCAACGCACGTACCCGAAGGCAAATCCCGCCTGGCTCAAAGTCTGCACCAATTCCCCCCAAGCGTGCCCGGCCACAGACGATAACACCTGCAACGCAAGAACCACGATCGCCATCCACATGGCGGAAATTCCCCCGAGCAAGGAAACCCCGGGAGCCATGGTCGCATACGCCACAAACCAGGAAAAGTTCCCCGGCATCCCCACCCACTCAAGCGGAAGCCCCCACCCCAGCATTGTTCCGCAAACCGACGGCACTAAGACAAACCCTGCAAACAATTTCAGGAAGACGCGCCGCCCAAAATACCCCTCCAGCTCACGCCCGAACCACCACAGCATCAACATGTCCACCGCAAACCAGAGCGAAGGGGGATTCCACAACGCGTAACTGACCGCACGCCAGTACTCCCCATGCTGCAAAATCGCGTCGCTCGAAAAAGACAGCGCCCCCTTAAACCACCCCTGATTGAGGGCTATCGCTAAAGTCGTCAGCAGCATCGAGAAAACACCCACCCCCACGAGAAGCCCCGGCGCGTGAACAGAGTGGCCGGACAACTCAAACCAGTGCCCACGATCATCGGATGGTTCGGGTCTCGTCATGCGTGTGCTCCTCATACAAAGATGCGCCGTAATTCCCCTCACAGCAACCGCGCAGGGAAAGATTTCAAAAAAATTTGCCAACATCCCCCCAAAAAAACCGGTGGCGAGGCTGGCCTCACCACCGGTTGTCATTTTCACCAACACACCAAACGCTCCAGGCGCGTCCAGCGGTCAGACTTCAAGCCGCCACACCGACCTACACCGCCTTCTCCCCAGTCTCCTCCGTCCGTATCCGCACCGCCTCATTCACAGGAGATATAAACACCTTCCCATCCCCAATTTTTCCCGTCTTCGCCGCCTTCACCACTGCAGCCACCGCCGAATCCACCAACCCATCCCCTATCACCACCTCAATCTTGATCTTCGGAAGAAAATCCACCGTGTACTCACTCCCACGATAGATCTCCGTGTGGCCCTTCTGCCGTCCAAAACCCTTCACCTCCGTCACCGTCATGCCATCCACACCAATCTCGGCGAGGGCATCTTTCACTTCCTCGAGCTTGAAGGGCTTAATGATTGCTTCGATTTTTTTCATAAGACGAATTTTGCTTTCTAATCCCGGCCGCCCCCCCAGTCAGAGGGGCGCAGCCGGAACGGTTGGGCTTGGAATTGATTAGATGATGTAACCTTCTTCGCCGTGTTCGCTGATGTCCAAACCGGCGTCCTCCACTTCAGACGTCGGCCGTAATCCCATGACGGCCTTCAGAACCAACGCGATCACCACCGTGGCCACAATCGAAATCACCAAAGTCAGCAGCACCGCCTTAAATTGAGTTCCAACCAAACCGCCGTTGGTCACCAATTCCGCGAGACCGTTCCCGGGTTCCTTCGCGCTCTTCGCGGCGGTGACTGCTGTGTCCAGATTTGCGTTCACGCTCTTGTCAGCCAAGACACCCGTCAGCAGTGCGCCTAAGGTCCCGCCCACCGCATGCACGCCGAACGTGTCGAGTGCGTCGTCGTAACCAAACTTCGCTTTGAGGTGCATCACGAAGATGTAGGGCACCACCGCCGCAAGCACCCCGATGAGCATCGCACCCGAAGTGCCCACGAATCCGCAAGCCGGCGTGATCACCACCAGACCAGCCACCGCTCCGGAGCAAAATCCGAGAATCGACGCATGACCGCGGAGCACGCGCTCCATCACCGCCCACGTAAAGGAAGCAGTCGCAGCCGCCAAAGTCGTCGTCGTGAAGGCATTCGCTGCAATGCCATCCGCAGCCAATGCCGACCCGGCGTTGAAGCCGTACCAGCCGACCCAGAGCATTCCAGTACCCACCATACACAGCACCATCGAGTGCGGAGCCATCTTCTCTTTCCCAAAACCAAGCCGTTTACCCAGGATCATGCACAAAATCAGGGCGCTCCAACCGGAGGTCATGTGGACGACC
Source organism: Verrucomicrobiota bacterium (assembly GCA_037975925.1). Lineage (GTDB taxonomy): Bacteria > Verrucomicrobiota > Verrucomicrobiia > Chthoniobacterales > Chthoniobacteraceae > Chth-196. Next base: position 1,073 of record JBANFR010000176.1, on the reverse strand, counting down.
GTTCCCCCTGCAAAGTCGATCGCTGGGATCGCCGCGTCCTTGTTCCAAACTCCGTTCATCAATCCGGTAACACCCCAGACCATGTGGGCCATCGGGAAGTAAACGATAAACATCCAGGCACCGATAAAGGTCATGATCGCTGAAAACTTCATGCGCTCCGCGATCGCCCCCACAATCAGTCCCGGGGTGATGATCGCAAACATGAGCTGGTACATGGAAAACACGTTCTGGGAGACCCAGAAGGTGTAGTCCGTGTTCGGCGCCGAATCGACGCCCTTCATGAAGAAGAACTCAGTTCCGCCAAGGTACGGGCTGTTGAAGTTCTTCCCGAACACCAGGCTGTAACCAAACGCCCACCACAAGATGGTGACGAGACCGGCACATCCAAGGCACTGAGCCAGTACGCTCAGCACGTTTTTTTTCCGCACGAGACCGCCGTAGAACAAAGCAAGACCGGGCAGTGTCATGAATAGCACCAAGGCCGCCGAGGTCATCAACCACCCGTTGTGACCAGCCCCGGGAACGTTCAGAGTGTCTGCCTTGAAGCCCTCCGGATACACTTCCTCTTCCTCCCCTGCGTCATTCTTCTTTTTGACCTTCAAGTCCTTGAACGCAGCATTCGGATCGGTGTTTTGGAAGTAGGACTCGATCGCCTTGACCCGCTGCTCAAGGGTTGCCTCCGGGGCTTTCGCGGCTTCGCCCTTGGATGCCTCGGCCGCAGCAGCAGGCGGAGAGGCGGGTGCAGTTTCTTGGGCGTACAGGGCGTGACTCGCTTCGCCCCAAACCATGGCCGTGGCCATGGCAGCAGCAGCGAAAATGCGCGGAACTTTGATCATAAGGTTAGAGTAGGTTTCTGTGGTTGGGACGGAGGAAACTTTGGACAAGCCCTAGCCGCTCCGTGTGCTTCTCTCGGACCAATGAACGGCCCCGAGCAAAGACAGCGCTCCATCTAGCACAGCGGGTGCCACCAAACTTAAATTGCTCCCAATCAGGGATCAGCGACAAAGGAAACGGGTTCCAAACCGAGCTGCAATGACCAAAACGTGACACCTTGACCAGAAATCAACGCCGGG
>JBANFR010000175.1:0-6640 GCA_037975925.1 Verrucomicrobiota bacterium | reverse complement strand
GCCCGCTACCACCAGGGAGGACCCGCTTCCCCCTCCGCCACGCGCCTCTTCGCTCTGGGTGAAAGGAATGCCCCGGTCCAAACCATCCTCTACGGAGCAACCCCAACGGAGGTGGAAATCCGTGGAAGCGAGCTTCTTTTTGAAGTGACCCAATCCCAACTTTTCAGGGAGCCAACCACCCTGTGTCATCCCGGATACCCGGAGGGTTGTGCGCTGCGGGCGGGCCCCTCTCACTGGCTTTCCGGATCGAACCAACCAGAGCAACGGAGGGGCTTCGTGAGCGAAGCGGGCACCGCAGGAAGCCGCTGGCTCGGCTTCTCCCTCGGCGAAAGGCCGACCTCATGGATTATGGCGGCAAAAGTCGTGGGCCCGTCCGGAGAAGACATTCCAACCGACCAGTACGGATGGGATCCCTCGCTCGGAACGAGGGAAACAACCGCCTACGGAAGTCTGGAAAAAAAGGATGGCCCAGCCTCCGGAACTGGACGCGGTTGGTTCCGGCCCGACTTGTATCCCGAGCCAAAAATTCGGCTCTGGCGATTCTTTCAGGTCACGGGCAATGTCGCCCGACTTCAACCCGCCCTGTTTACCCTTCGACTCCAGTACTGGAGCGCGTTTGCAGGTCGCTGGATCACCTATGATGAGCGCTACCTTCAATGCGAGGGTGATTTCGACTCCCGGTTCGACTTCCGTCGCTTCGACAACGATCCCAACGGCTCCGGACAGGCCTGGTATCCGGTAGACGACCACCAGCGCTCCGCTCCTCTCCCGTGGAAACACAATCCCACTGGAATCGGTGCCAAAACGTACGGGAGCACTGAACTCGGCTATGGCCGCGCCGTCCTCGGCACCTACGACCCACGCTCCTCGCGCTTCGGACATCCCGTCACACCCGCCTTCAGTGGCTTTTCCTTCTATGGCACCATGCCGGATTTCCCGGGCAGTGCTTCGACGGATCGCTGGGTGGATCCTGCCCCCTGTCCCCAAGGGAAAACCAGCGGACCATCCTCGCCGGACTCTGGGCCCCTGCAACATTCGGGTGTCAGCCAAAGACCAAGCCGTGCATCGCCTCGTCAAACTGCGACGCTCATGGTTCCAGGCGGAGACGCGGGTCAGCATTCGTCACCGTCCCGGATCGGATGGTTCACGAACCAAGTCTGGGACCCGCCTCAAACAAGGGTGCTTGCGGACGCAGCATCAAACCGCTGGATATCGCCTCCGCAGCCACCCCGTTTCGGTGGAGCCCTGTGGCTCCCGGGCGGGCAATCGGGAAACCCACACATCCTCAGAACAGGGTGGCTGGTTGAAAACCGGGCAAGCCTCCTCAGACAATATTATGCCGATGCCGACGACATTGTTCGACGTGCCGCCGGAGCTTACGCCGACTCGGGTACCCGTGCCCGAGCGAATACGCCCAACGGGTCCGGTGGACTTCCCACTGCGCAGCCCTCCGTGGGCGCAGCACGGGCGAGCCGCCCGATTATTCTCAACCGACCCTTCCGCTCCGTTGGCGAAATGGGATACGCATTTCGCGGCGTCCCTTGGAAACATCTCGACTTTTTCACTCCGGAGAGTGGTGACGCTGCGCTTCTGGACACGTTTTGCGTTGGAGAAAACGCGGGGTCGAATTCTCTCGTTGCCGGAAAAATCAATCTCAATACGAAACAGACTCCGGTTTTGGAGGCGCTCCTGTCCGGGGTTCTCACGGATGAAAGACAACCGGAAAAGCTGCTCTCCACGGGTTTTCAAGGGGAAGCAACACTCGCAGCAAAAGCGCTCGTGGAATACACGACGGGCGAGGAAAAGTGGCAGGGCCCTCTCGGGAATGTCAGTGAATTGGTGAGCAGAGCACTGGGAAAAGATCGCGTTCCACCCTCACCTGATCCCGATCCGAGCGCCAACAGCCCCTATTATACCTACCGCATCCCCTCGGATCGTCCCTGTGGCGGAGCATGGAGTTTCACCGGGTTCGCTGCCGGCTTGGGTGCTGCCTTCGTGGGCGAACCGGAGGAAGGCAAATCTCAGAGAATTCGAGAAAGTGTGATCCGGGCTTTGGCCGACTCCGGGCAAACCCGCGTGTGGAATCTCATGTTGGACGTCTTAGTACAGACGGGAAAGTACCCTCAGAATACGACGCATGGAGGGGACTTTTTGGTGGCGGGTGAAACGCGCGCATGGATCCACGTGGCGATCGACCGGTTCACGGGGAATATCCTCGAAAAACAAATCGAATGGCTCACCGAGTGACAGGACCGAGCGTGGGCCAACTCCGCGAGGGTGGGAGATGTCGGCGGCCTACCACGGGAACCCGCCCCGTCTGCAGACAATCCCGGAGGGGTTGCGGCCTCGCGAAACACGATTTCAACAACGCCACCATCCCTTCAGGATGGCCGCCTTTTTCGGGGAGGGCCCGGGGGTCGCGCAATGCGCGACCGCCCGGCTAATGGCCGCCAACCCTCCGGGTTGGTGAGGCATACCGTGTCACGATCTGCGCCCCCTCACCCTCCCTCAAACCCGCAGCGAACCACCGCCGTCCAGCGTGCCCCAACGCCCCTCCACATGGACACACATGGACACACATGGACACACATGGACACACATGGACACACATGGACACACATGGACACACATGGACACACATGGACACACATGGACACACATGGACTCGCATCGGGAGAGCTGCGAGCAAACATCGAATGGGTATCCCGTCTTCTAAACCGCAGGTTTAGAGGCTATTAGCCGGTGCGTCGCGCCCTGCGCGACCACCGGAACCCGCCCCACCTGCAGACAACCCCGGAGGGGTTGCGGCCTCGCGAAACACCCAAGGTCCAGGGCAGCGCCTGACTTTTTCGGGCAGCTCCACCGCCTTTGACACACCAGAAAGGGAGTCCGCGGCGGAGCGATTCCGGCGACCCCGCCCTCGAAACTTCCGCCACCGTCCGCGGACTCGCTGTCACTGACTGGCGCGCTAGGAAACCAAAGCAGGCTCCGCGGGGAAGTTATAATCCCACTGCCAAGTCCGAGCCATGTCCGGGTACTGCCGGCGGCACTCAAGGTACTCCTCCATCATGGTGCGCATGGTGGGGCTCAGAGTGGCAAGGTACTCGGGCGTGAGTAAATCGGCGTTGAGCAGGTAAAAATGCCAAGTCGGCGGATGAGCCGCGCTGTGGTAGCCCATGTGGAGGGTCCGGCGCGGAACCTTCATGGTTTCTGTATAGCCCCGATGGATGAGGTTGTTGTTGTAGAGCACCGCCTGCCCTGCCTTCAGGGTGACGGGGATTCCACCAGGCATCTCCGCTCCAATCGGAGCGTAATGTTTGGAGCCTCCAAAAGCGGCGTCTTCTTCCGGTGTGTTCGGCCGCCGATGGCTTCCCGGAACGACCCAAAGGGAGTTTTCCTCCACGAGAGGCAGGTTGATCTGGACGCTGTTATGAAAGCGCTCCGAAGAGAACAGCCAGTCAGCGATTTCCGGCTGAGGGATTTGGATGATATCCCGGTGCCAACCGAGCGAGTACGCAGTGCCCACATTTGCCGCAAGAATGGAGGCATTGTTGACGATGAGGTCGGGACCAATGAGAGATTCGACCGCCTTGAGAATCACGGGGTGATGGAAGGCGTGCAGGATGGGCTGGGTTCCCGGTTTGGTGAGGAGATGAAAGTAGTACTGCCGCGCCTCCTTGCCAAAATCCGCGAGGTTGTCGCCCAGATGCTGGAATGAAGAACTGCGCGTCTGCGTGTCCTGAGTACGAACCTCGGGGCTGATGAGAGCATCCATGAGCGTGCGGAACTCCTGGACTTCTGCGGGGGTGAGAACGTCGATGATGACGTAGCCTTGTTCGAGGAACTGTGCTTTGAGTGGTGTGTTCATAATGAGTTGGTTAAACGGGAATGGTTTGTCCTTTTTGCGCAGAAAGAAGGCCGGCCTCGAGAACGGCGAGGACCCGGACACCGTCCGCGAAATTGGGGTGGATGGAGGTGTGTTGGGTGAGGGCGGAGAGGAAGTCCGCGGCGGCGTGCACGAAGGTGTGCTCGTAACCCAGGATGTGACCGGGCGGCCACCAATGGTTGACGTAGGGATGACTAGCCTCCGTGGCGAGGATGGTGCGGAAACCCTGGGTATCTTCGGAGTCGGTCTGGGAGAAGAAGCGGATTTCGTTCATTCGCTCGAGGTCGAACAGAAGGCTCCCCTTGCTTCCGTAGATCTCGAAAGTGAGGGCATTTTTTCTGCCCGTAGCGAAACGGGTGGCCTCAAAAGAACCCACAGCGCCATTTTCGAAATGCACCATCATGAGCGCCGCATCCTCCACGGTGACAGGACCCTTTGCGGTCCCAACGGCCGTGGCCTGCAAGTTTCCTGAGCTGGCCTCTTCCGCGAGCGGCCTTTCGGAAATGAACTGCGTGGTCAGCCCTGAGACGGAACGGATGGGCCCGACGAGGTAGTGCGCGAGGTCGACGGCGTGTGAGTTCAAGTCCCATTGGGGACCTGCCTGCGCAGTCTCTTTGCGAAGTTGCCAAGTTAGCGGGAAATCGGGGTCCACAATCCAGTCCTGCTGATAGGCACAACGCCAGTGGAAGATTCGGCCGAGCTTTCCCGCCTGAATGAGGCGATGCGCGAGCGCGATGGCCGGGACCCTGCGGTAGTTGTGATTGAGGTAATGGGTCACGCCATTTTCCTCGCAGACCCGCAGCATTTCCTCCGCTTGCATGCGGTTCATCGCAAGGGGCTTTTCACAGAAAATGTGCTTACCAGCACGCGCCGCCGCCAGCGCGATCTCGTGATGAAGATGCTGCGGCGAGGCGATGTCGATGACGTCGATCTCTGGATTTTCGAGCAGGCGTTTCCAGTCCGTTTCCGTGTGGCTCCAGCCCCACTGGTCCGCGAAGGCGCGCACCGAGTCGTGGTGTCGGCCGCAGACCGTGTGGAGCACGGGGGTGGCAGGGGAATCGAAAAAAAGAGCGGCCTTTTTCCAAGCATTGCTGTGGGCACGTCCCATGAACTTGTAGCCCACCATCCCGATGCGGATTTGGGGTTTCATCGGTCAGAGAGCCAGGGTGATGGCGCGGAGAGTCCGGATGCTTTCGCGCACGACGCGCTCCTCTTCCCCTTCGAAATCGGGGTGGAGATGATCGACCTCGACCGCTAGAAATCCCTGGTAGTGATGCGCTTGAAGAATTCCCGCGAGCTCCTCGTTTCGAACCACTCCCTGACCGGTCGGAACACACGAGAAGAAATGCCATGCGTTTGCCGGTACGTTTTTGACGGGGCGAAGGTCCTTGATGTGGGTGGCGAGCACATAGGGCGCAAGCCTTTCCATGGCCTCCACCGGATCATCCAGGACGCGCACGAAGTTGCCGCTGTCAAAGTTCACACCGAGGAAGGGGGAATCGACGCGATGAAGGAGTTCGAGGATTTCTTGGGAGTTGTAGTCGATGTGATTTTCGATGGCCAAATGCACGTTATGATCGGCGGCGACGCGGACGGCCTCCCGGAGCATCACCGTGAGTTTTTCGAGCTGCGGCGCATGAGGCTCAAAGCGAAAGCGGAGGCTGCTGCCCACGATGCGCATCACGTTCGCGCCGATTTGCGCTGCATAGGGGATGTGCTCGAGCATTTGCGTAAAGGCCTCCTGGTTCGAGCCGCCCTCGAGCCCGTCGGGGTGGCCCCATGCGTAGACGCGATCCAGGTGCGCATAATCGAGGCGCGCCTTGAGGTGCTCGAGGTAGCCTTTGTCGAATCGCGGCAGAAAGCAGGATTCGATGGAGAGGCCATCAATCCCGAAGTCCTCAATGCGCTCCAGGAAGGTCTCAAAGGAAAGCTGGGAGGGAGGAGGCGTTTGGGTGGGATAGACCTCGCCGAAGAAGCGGTGGTAGCAGTAACTGTCGATGCCCACCTTGAGCCGAGTCTCGAACGAGGCACCGGTGGACGGAGAATGCTTCGGGAGCGAGGAAGCGGGAGTGGAATTCATAAGCCGTTTGAGTGGAGTTTGTTGCCGGTTTTGTTTCACCAGCACTGACGGGGCAAAGCGTAGTTCAGAAGGGCCTTTGCTTATAGAAACCCAGCGTCATGTTTTGGAATCAGGGCGACGCTCTCACGGGCTCCGCGCCCGCCCTGTGATGGGGCGCGTGTTTCTGCTCCGAGTTTGCAATCCCGCCCAACGGATGAGCATGAACCCTACGGGTTCACCAATCCCCACACACAGGATTCGCCTGATTGCGTGGGGTGACACGTCGGATGAATCCAATCCCAAGGGTTCGAATGCAGCGCGGTGTGCACGCCCGCCCTGTGCGCGACGCCAAGCCGCATGCATTGGAACCCGGAGGGATTCCCACCAGACGCACGTTTGCCAGCATCCCTTCGGGATGCATCGTCTGGGGGGCCGGGGGGCCCGGGGGTCGCGCATGGCGCGACCACCCGGCTAATGGCCACGAACCCTTCGGGTTCGCCAATCCACGCACCCGGAATTACGCCGGAATTACGCCGGAATTACGCCGGAATTACGCCGGAATTACGCCGGAATTACGCCGGAAACACACCGGATCACACCGGATCACGCCGGATCACGCCGGATCACGCCGGATCACGCCGGATCACGCCGGATCACGCCGGATCACGCCGGATCACACACGATCACATCGGATA
>JBANFR010000174.1:0-6652 GCA_037975925.1 Verrucomicrobiota bacterium | reverse complement strand
GAGAGCGGGTGATCAAACGACTCACAGCGCACAATGGTGGGACGCAAATACACCCCCCCGGCAAAAGTCACCTTGCGAGCACCATCCCGATAGCGCGCAGTAACATCCTCCGCACCAGCCGTCTTCAATCCATCCTCAATGGCTGCATCAATAAAGTCCGCCATCTTCGGATTCGCGAATCCCGAAAGGCGCGCACTCTCGGAGTCCGGAGGCTGAGGTTCAAATTTCCCCAACACCCGCGACAGCGCATCGGCAATTTCAGCTCCATACCGGGGAACAACCACCGCCGAGGCATTCACGCAGGAACGACCGCCGTTGTCGGAGATCGAACCCACGAGAAGATCTACATAATCCCTCCAATTTTCGATGCAGTCCTCGCCAATCAGGATTTTCGAGAAACCAGGACCGTGAACCGAAAACTTGGGATTATCGCGATACTGCGCCACCGTGTTGGCATCTCCGAAAATCAGAGCCCTTCCGCAGAGCTTCATGACTTCACCGGCCCCTTCGTGGTCCGTCGGATAAAAGCCAAAAGCCTCAGCGGGAGCGCCCGCAGCAATAAACGCTTGAATGAGGCGATAGGGAGTCCACGGCTCCTCCTTCCCCGGCTTGATCACAACGGGCGTTTTGAGCGCGATGGCCGGCAGCCATAAAGAGTTTACTGCCGGCGAGTTGCTCGGCATCACCAACCCGAGGGCTTCCGTCGTCGGATAATAGCTCACCGCAGCACCGCTTTGCTCCCCAAACCCGCGATCAATCACCTCCATTGGGAGTCCACGCGTTAACCCATTGAGAACGGTGGACATGTGGGTGAGCGCATAATGGATTTTCTGCATGTTGCGTTTCACCATCACGTGAGGCAGGCCGCTTGTGGAGGCGAGCGTCTCGATGTAGTCCTGAACGGACTGCTGGTGGCCGCGAACGCCGAGGGGAAGGGTTCCGTTCAGGAAAAAATCCCCTGCCCGAGCAGAGATCTCGATCAATTCGTTGACGCTGAATCGCTTCAAAGCCGCCCGGGCCACGCCTATCGAACGGATGTCCTTGCGAATCACCCCCGCGTTGACCTGGCTCACCTGAGCAACCACCTCCCCCGAGAGATGGTTGAGCACATTCGCCTGATCCAAGCTCTCGTAGGGTTTCCCCAATCGCAAAGCGGGCAGATGCGGTAGCGAGCTCATTAGTACACGCCCTCCACGATGTTCTTTTGCATCGCACCAAACGGACGCACCTCAGCGACCCCATCCCAGGCATAAGGAGCGCGAGGACGCCGCCGTAGCGCCTCGTCCCGCTCCAGGAACCGGGGCATAAAAAATTCCCGAGTCAGCGTCGTTAACTCAACCCGCCCCCAAGCATCATACTCCACCGTCCGATTCGTGTCGTTGGGGTCCACAACCCGCAGGATCGCCCTCGGCTGCGGCGCGTAGTACGTGATGGAAAACTGGTCCTCCGGAGTCAGCGGAACCGAGGCGGCCAGCCCCATCAACGTATTGCCATAGGTGGGGTAAAATCCGATCCGGTTTTCCAGAACCTCCTCTACGATAAAGCGTACATATTGCGGGAGCATCGTTGTTCCCCCGCAGAAGACTCCGCGAATTCCCGCTTCCCAAAGGTCCACCCGCTCCGCCAAAGCCTCCAACAGCTTGGGTGTTGTGAACAATCCACTGACCCGACGATGCTTCAGAATGGTGGCAGCCTGATCCACCACGTGGTCCATGTAAGCCTTGGCCTGATCAAATTGTTTGTTAGAGATCAGCCGCTTGACCCATCGCGGATCGAGATCAATGAAGTAGCAGGCGGAGCCGCGGACATTGGCCAGGTGTTCGATCGCGAGGCGCAGACGCCGGGGACCTGTCGGGCCCATCATCAGCCAGTAATGATTCCTCGGAAAATGAGCGTCACTGATCTTCTCGCTGAATTCACTGTAATCCGTCTTGTAGTCGTCCCAGCCAATGCGCTGTTTGGGCATCCCCGTGGTACCACCAGTTTCGAAAATGTTAAATGGTCTCCCGTGAAAGGCTTTAGGGACCCATACTTCAGGCTGCAAATCGCGAAGCCACTCATCTTGGAAGTGAGGAAACTTCTGAAGGTCGGCAACCGTTTTGACCTCCGCTCTGGGATCCCAGCCCGCTTTCTGGGCCCACTCCAACCAGAATGGACACCCGGTTTCCGGGCTAAAATGCCATTGGATGGTCTCGCGGAGGTGGGACTCGAGTTGCGCCTGAGCTTCGTCTGCGGTGGGTGTGTTCATATCGTATCAAAATTCGGCCATTAAATTAAGACTCACGGGAATCCGATTCGCGGGATGGCTCCGGCAAAAATTGTGTGAGAAGAACTCCCACGAGCGCATACAGACCCGCAACCACCGCGCCAGTGAGGGCTATTTTCGAAGCGTCCGGGGGCTTTGCCTCAGAGAAAGTGAGCGTGAGCCAGGCGGCAGCAGTGCCCAGCACCCGCCCTCCGATATTTGCCGCAAAACTCTCACCGGTTCCCCGCAGGTGAACCGGAAACACCAGAGGGATGTAATTCCCCCAAAAGCTGAACTGCGAGACCGTCAGCATTCCGGCAACAAAAACCCCCACCTTGACCCACGAGAGCGAATCCGCCTTCAGGTTGCCTGAAATCCACCAGAAGAGCAGAGGCACCAAAATGAGTGCCGGAATCTGAAAGATTCGCAGCAACTTCCGCCGACTCACGACCAACACTGCCAAAAAGGCGAGGAGTACGCGCCCGACCAACCCCCCGATCTCCTGCCAAAGTGTCACGGCCGCAACGGCCTTGTCCGTTGCATTCCCGACGGCCTGTTTCAGCATTGCCGGCGAAGGAGCGGGCCTTCCCTCCGACTTCGCCCTCGCGATTGCAGCCTCCTTCGCAGCTGCACCGGCCGCATGGATTTGCTGGTGACCGGTCACCGGTGCGCCCAGAATCTGCGGCAACTGCTGGATCGCGCCGAATGCAATTCCGTAACTGGCGGCAAACACCAGCGTCGTCACCAAAGTCGTTCGGGCCAACTCAGGACTAAACAACTCCCGGACGCTGGGGCGTCTCAACTGCCCCAGTTTACGATTCTGTTCCCATTCCGGAGACTCAGGAAGGAAAGGACGGATCAAAATCAGGGGCAGTGCCGGAATCACTCCGGAGATCAGAGTGTACCGCCATGCCTCGTGATTTCCATGAATCGCAGGCAGAGCTGAAGCCCACTGGGCAGCCAAAATGTTCGCCCCCGCTACGAGCAATCCGCCGATCGAAGAAGCCGCCTGGGTGTATCCGAGTACCTTTTCCCGCCGCTCTGGCTGGGTAAAGATTTCGGCGAGCCAGGCAACGGCAGCCACAAACTCGACGCAGACACCGATGAAAACGAGGCAGCGGAAGAACAGCAATTGGCCGAGCGAGGTGGAAAGACCGGCTCCCACCGCAGCGCCCGCATACAGCAGGATGCTGTAAGTCAAAACGCGCCTCCTGCCGAGAAGGTCGGTGAGAAATCCACCAAGTAATCCAAAAACTCCGCCTGCCAAGGCAGGTACAAAAAAGAGCGTCCTTGCCCACTTCACGTAGGCCTCAGACCCCGGCGTGAGCAAGGGAGCCCCGTCCGCCCCCGCACCTCCCAATACAGCTAGCGCCGGTTTGATCACCAGCGGCAGCATCAACAGCTCGTAGATATCGAAAGCGAACCCAATCGCCGCGATCGAACAAATGAGCCACTGGGTACGCGTGAGGGGGGGCAAACCGTTCATGAAATTTTGGCCTTAGGGTTTTGGAGCTGCCAAAACAGGGGTGGCGCCTTCACCGAAAGCAAATAGGTGCGTCTGGGTTCCGACATACATCAACCCGTTTGCCACGATCGGCGTGGAATAAATGGGCGCTCCCAAGTTCGATTGGTTCAGCACTTTCTTTTCACGACTCGACGCGAGCACAAAAAACTCGCCGTCCTCATTTCCGAAGTACACACGTCCATCCGCCACGAAGGTCGAACCCCACATGTGCGCCTGGGTGTCGTGCACCCAGTGCAATTTACCGGTCTCTGCATCAAGGCAGTGCACAAAACCGGAGAAGTCCGCGATAAAGAGCAACCCGTTGCTCGGATCAATTGAGACGGTAGAGATCGACCTCTTGATCCCCTTGTAATCCCAAACGAGTGCCGACTTGGTCACATCCCCCTCCTTGGAAGGGTCCACACACACAAGCCTCCCAACCCCCTCTCCGTGTTCAGGATCCTGCCCGATCGCCACATAAACGCGGTCCTTGTAAAAGACCGGAGTGGAATTCACCTCGCTCGGGCCTTCTGCGGCCGGGTACTTGATCAGTTTGCCATTCTTGTCCTTCTTGTACTCCTCGGGGACACAATCGAATGACCAAACCTTCTTGATGAAGTTGGTGTCTCCCTCCTTCACCGGAGTCGTGTCCAGCGCGTAAAGCAACCCGTCACCTCCCCCAAAAAACACCTGGGTTTTTCCTTTCACCGTTCCCAGCGAAGGCGAAGTCCACTGACCATGGTAAATCTTGGGCCCAATCGCCGCGTTGTCCTCACCGAGAAGTTCACCCGTCTTCTTGTGAAGCGCGATGAAGGAGGGCGACTGCGGCGAGGGAATGTTCACATGCGTCCAGTCTTGCCCATTCGAGGTGCAAACAAAAATGGTGTCGCCGTGAATCACCACTGAGCAGTTGGAGGCGTTGTGTGGGAACACGCCCAGCTCGTCCATCATGTCGTACTTCCAAAGAATGTCCGCATCCGTGGGCAGAACCTCTAACTTGGGCTTACCCGGTCCCACCACGTACTGCCCCTCATCCATAAAGGGTCCCTGGTTGCCGTTGGCCTGGCCATGAAGATCGAGGCACAGCACCTCGCAGCGGCTGGTCACCACATATACTTTGTCCCCTTCGACACAAGGGGATGCCAGCAGCCCCAAGTACTCCCAGTCGTTCACTTTGCCCGAGGCCAACTTGGGAACGGTCAACTGCCACAGAAGCGAACCGTCCGACTCCTTCAACGCGTAAAGGATCGACTTGTCGTCCTTGAATCGCGGATCACGCGGCGTCGCGTTGTTGGTGCCCACCAAGACGACCCCCTGCGACACCACGGGGTTGCCGTACGATTGTGAACCAAGCTTGGCCACCCACTTCACGTTTTTGGCGGCAGTAAGATCGACCTCCTCGGAATTCGGCTTGAATTTGACCGACTCAAAAGCAGCGGGAAGTCCCTTGGCGGGCGAGTACATGTTCCTACCCGGGTCGTTGCCGCCCCATTGGGGCCAGTCCGAGGCGCAGACAGAGGAGACACCGAGTGCCAGACTCAGCGTGAGGGGAGAGCGGAGGAGCGATTGCATGATGTCAGATTTCAGGGAATTACGGAAGGTTTGAGGTGACTGAGATGTTGTCGAGCCACGCACGCTGCTCTTGGGGCGTGAAGGAGAAAATCCCGGGTGCGCCCTCCGTGTGGGCGACTCGGTGCGTCACCTCAATGGTCCACGCCTCGGGCTCCGGGTCGGTCTTTTTCCATGCCTTAGCTCGCACCACTCCAGATCCATCCTTGGCGACATCCACGCGTGTCTTGAGCCGGTACCACTGGTTCGGAGTCCAGGAGAATGGCACCGACTCGCGAATTCTCTCCTGATTGGAGCTGACCTCCAGGCTCTGAGAGTTCCCCTTCAGGACGATGAGGTATCGCTGGTTGATGAGCCCCACTTCGCTCATCTTGCGCTTGTTGCCCTCCGAAAGAACGTCCGCCTCGATGGTGTAGGCCCGGGAGCCAGGGTGGCCGATGAAGATCTGCCCCCTCTGGAACAGCTTGTTGTCGATCGTTTTGCAGAGAGCCTTGTTTTCACCCTCACCAGGTGCCTTGCGAATCTCAAAGCGAAAACGAGCGGCGTTCCAAGCCAGAGGCGGATACGCGAACGGAGTCGAAGGCTCGAGAGAGTTGGGAACCGCAGGCGGCGGCGGGTTGTCCGTGGTAAGCGAAAGGTCCGCTTGCTCGAAGTCCAGCTTGAGCGGCAAGTCCGCGAGCACACGAGCCCGCATGATTCCTTTGATCTCACCAAGGCTCGCCTGGAAAGCGCCCGCACTCGAGAGCGGAGCCGCGTCGGCGACTAATCTTCCCTGCGCGTCGAAGCCACCCTTCATGGTCGCCTTCACCAAAGCCGTGGGCGGGATATAGCTCTCGAACTTCACCTTGCCCAAGTCGACTGACTCCTCGACCGTGAATCCGTTGGAGTCCAAAGAACGCACCCGCACGGTCTTCGCCTCCCCCGGCTTCAGAAGCATCTCGCTGGGAATGACCTGCAAGCGCGCAGCGGCGCCCGTTTCCACCTTCGGCCAGCCCGTCGAAAAGACCACCGACGCAGCCGACGGATTCGCCCCCTTTTTACCAAAGCAGTAGAGCATGCGGTCTGTCTGGACGTACAACTTTCCATCATACGGCACGGGGGTTCCGTAGCAGCGTCCCTCCAAAACCGTCCGGGACAGGATTTGCACATCCTCCCCGCCGGGCTTCAGAACAAACAGCTCGCCATTACCTCCCGTGTCCCCCGTTGCCGCAGCCGCCGCTGCCCCCGAATCAGCGATATAAACCGCCACGTACAAGTTTCCGCCCGCATACACCGGCGAACTCTGCCGCTGCTCCGGAGCCAGCTTCTTTTTCCACAGCACCTTGCCCGTGTCC
>JBANFR010000173.1:0-6662 GCA_037975925.1 Verrucomicrobiota bacterium | reverse complement strand
TGAGTTGGAAAAACAGGGGGCCCCGCGCGTCGGGATCCTGCCGATTGCGGAGTACAGCCACGTGGATCAGGGGATTTGTGTGACTGGGATTGGGGTGTATCGCGGCAAGGAGTATCCGGCGCTGGAAGGCACCTACTTTGTGTCTGACTGGGGTTCGGGCAAGGTGTGGGGTATGCAGCGGGACAAAGGCGGGAAGTGGCACATGCAGGAGCTCCTGGATTTGGACACCCCGTTGCGCCCGACTTCGGGTGGAGAAGACGAGGCGGGGAATCTGTATGTCACCCACGCGACGGCGAACTATGGCGGCCCGGTGGACCCTGCCTTGAGCGAAAAGGGAGCGGTTTGGAAAATTGTCCCAGCGGACAAGGTTCCTGCGGGAGCCGAGACGGCGCCTCTCCAGAAGTAAGGCGGTTCGCTTTGTTTTTTGGATGTTCCGAGACTGCCGCGCAAAGATCGCCGCGGCAGTCTCCCCTTTTTTTTCGAGTGTTGGGCGTGATTTTTCCGAAGAAAGGCTCGCCCCTTCGTTTTTGATCCCTGCCAGTTTCCAAACCTGCTGAATTTTATGCTCAAAACCTGCAAATCCCCGACCGTTTATCCCTTGTCTTGCGCCATGTTACTCCTGGTGGCGGGGACTGAGCCTGTTCTGCGTGCTGCGGATGGAGCTTCTGGAAGCGCTCCTGCGGCCCACGCTCACGAGGGTGCTGGACTCAAAAAAGAGCTGACCGAGGGCATTGTTCCTGCGGATTTTTTGAGGCTCTCGAAGGAGCCCAAGTCGGTGAAGTTGACGGTGGTTGCGGCCTATTCGGGCGACAATCACGGGATGAATTTCAATGGTTTCTCTTATGGAAAGGCCACCTACGTCATTCCTGTCGGGTGGAGTGTGGAGGTGGATTTTATCAATCCGAGTCCCGTGCCGCACAGTGCGGTGGTGGTGGAGCGAGACCAGACTAAAAAACTGCAAGTGGGTGAGCCCGCGTTCAAGGGGGCCGCAGTGGCGAACTGGCTAACGGGGATCAGCTCGAACAAGGCCTCTTTCCGTTTCACGGCCGAGGAGGCTGGGGATTACGCGATTGCCTGCGGATTTCCCTCGCATGCGCTGGCGGGACACTGGATCGCGTTTGAGGTGAGTGCTTCTGCAAAGGCTCCGACTCTGAAGCTGGGCGATGCCGAGCCCGTCTCGGCGGCCGCAGCGAAGTAGCGGATGTCGAGCATTGCGGCAGCTCTCCGATAGGCATGCAATTTTTGGAGCGATCAGCGACCGTCGCCGGTCCGGGTTTTTCACGCTGGATGACCCCTCCGGCGGCCATTGCCGTGCACATGTGCATCGGGCAGGTGTACGGGTTCAGCGTGTTTAATGCGCCGCTCACGAAGCTGTTGGGAATCAGCAGTTCGATTCCGGGGCAGGATTGGACGATTCCGCAGGTGGGGTGGATTTATTCGATTGCGCTTTTCATGCTGGGGATTTCCGCGGCGACCTTCGGCAAGTGGGTGGAGCGGAATGGTCCCCGGAAGAGTATGGTGTCCAGCATGGCCTGTTTTTGCGGGGGGCTTCTGCTTTCCGCCTTGGGGGCACACTGGCACCGGATTGAGTTGCTGTACTTGGGCTACGGTGTCCTCGG
Source organism: Verrucomicrobiota bacterium (assembly GCA_037975925.1). Lineage (GTDB taxonomy): Bacteria > Verrucomicrobiota > Verrucomicrobiia > Chthoniobacterales > Chthoniobacteraceae > Chth-196. The sequence goes on along the minus strand of JBANFR010000173.1, from coordinate 5,043 downwards.
CGGAATAGGGCTGGGGCTGGGGTATATTGCGCCGGTATCGACCCTGATGAAATGGTTTCCTGACCGCCCAGGGATGGCGACGGGGATGGCGATCATGGGCTTTGGCGGCGGGGCTCTCGTCGGGGCTCCCTTGGGGGTGCAGTTGATGGAGGCGTTTCAATCGCCGACCTCGACTGGAGTGGCTCCGGCGTTTGCGTGCATGGCCGGCTTGTATGCGGTGTCGATGTTGTTTGGGGCGTGGATCGTCCGCGTGCCGGCAGAGGGGTGGAAACCGGAGGGATGGAGCGGGGCGGTTCAGGGGGCTGCTCGGGGGGCTAGCCAAGTTCAGGTGAGCGTGGATGTGGCGTGGAAAACCCCGCAGTTTTGGCTGCTGTGGGCTGTTCTTTGCATGAATGTGAGTGCCGGAATCGGGATCCTCGCCCAGGCGTCTTTGATGTGTCAGGACATGTTTGGGGTGAGTGCGGCCATTGGGGGAGGCTTTGCCGGTCTGCTCTCCATCTTCAACATGGGGGGGCGTTTTGTGTGGTCCTCGTTTTCGGACCGCATTGGACGGCGTGGCGTGTACTGCGTTTTTTTCCTGCTCGGGGCCCTGCTGTACTGTCTCATTCCGTGGACGCAGCGGACGGGAAGTCAGGCTTTGTTTGTGGTGGTGACAGCCTTGTTGATTTCGATGTACGGCGGTGGCTTCGCTGCAATTCCCGCCTATCTCCGTGACTTGTTTGGAACGATGCAGGTGGGCGCGATCCATGGCCGTTTGATTACGGCGTGGTCGATGGCCGCCCTCATCGGACCTGCGCTGGTGAATTACCTTTCTGCGGCGCAGAAACGCGCGGGGGTTCCCCCAGCGGAGGCCTATAACCTGACGATGTACATTGTGGCGGGGCTGTTGCTTTTGGGCCTTGTTGCGAACCTTCTGGTGCGCCCGGTCAATCCCCGTTTCCACCATGGAGCGGGGGACATGGATTCTTCCAAATGAGACGCTTCGTCATTTTATTCGCGTGGATTTGGGTGGCGGTTCCACTGGCATGGGGAGTGTATCATTCGACCCTCAAGTCGCTTCCCCTGTTTCGGGGAAGTTTAGAAGCCCAAGGGGCCGTCCGGTCTCCAAGTGCCCCTCCGACTCCAGCCACGCCATCGCGCTAAGGGTGCTCCAATGCCGCATGCCCCCGTGGCCATTCAAAGCGTCCTCAAAGTCCGCGGCGCTGCGGCCGTCGACGAGGACGATCTTCTGGCGGTGGAGCAGCCGCTGGCCATTCGTATCGGGTATGGTCCTGCGAACGAGCGGGTTCAACGGGAGTTAGCGGTAACGATGCGGACGCCGGGGCACGATCTGGACCTGGTGCTAGGCTTTTTGTTTACGGAGGGAATCATTTCCAGCGCGGGGGAAGTATCGTCGCTGCGTCACTGTGAGCAGGTTGGCGAGTCGCAGCGGGGGAACGTGGTGCGTGTGGAGCTACACGAGAGCGTTTGCCCGTCGCCGGTGCTTTTGAAACGTCAGACTTTTGTGAGTTCCAGCTGTGGGATTTGCGGAAAAGCGAGCATTGAGGCGGTCCGCTTGCTACGCGGAGGGCCTTCGGAATTGCCCGATTGGACGGTTGAGGCTGCGCTTCTTTTGGGACTGGGGGCGGAGGTGCGTGCGCGGCAGTCGGCGTTTGCCGCAACGGGCGGGATGCACGCGTCCGCGTTGTTTGATACCGCGGGCAATTTGCTGTCCTTGCGCGAGGATGTGGGGCGCCACAACGCCCTCGACAAGCTCGTGGGGGATGCTCTGGCGAAGGGGGGCGTCCCGCTCTCAAGGCACCTGCTTTTTTTGAGTGGCAGGGCGAGTTTTGAGCTCATCCAGAAGGCTGCCATGGCGGGGATTTTGATGGTCTGTGCCGTGGGGGCGCCCTCCAGTTTGGCGGTCGAAGCTGCTCGTGAATTTCAGATGACCCTCGCCGGTTTTTTGCGGGAGGGCCGTTTCAACCTCTACTCCCGACCCGATCGCGTCCCACTCGTTTCCCCGCCGGCGAACGCCTGAATTGGCTGCTCGCCTCCTCCTCTTTTTTTGCTCACCGTTTTGTTACCATAGACTTATGCGAGAAGCCGATTCCGCCCCCGTTCCCTCCGCCCCCAAGGTTCCCAATCCCGAGAATCCCGAGCGTTTTACCGGCATCCAGCTGGGGAAACCGAAGGACTATGCTGCGGGAATGCCAGCTGTTTGGAGCAGCATGAAGCATGTCTTTGGGGAGATGGATATTGCACGGGGCACGCAGGCCCTTCTGCAGCTCAACCAAAAGACCGGATTCGACTGTCCCGGGTGCGCATGGCCGGACCCCGATGATGAGCGTTCCGGGATTGCGGAGTACTGCGAGAATGGGGCCAAAGCGATTGCGGAAGAGGCCACAACCAAGCGGCTCGATGCTGGATTTTTTGCCGCGCATTCCGTCGCTGATCTCGCCGAACTGGATGATTATGAGATCGGAAAAAAGGGCCGGATTGCGCAGCCGATGTATCTGCCTCCGGGGGGGACCCACTATGAAGCGGTCTCTTGGGAGGGAGCCTTTGAGAAAATTGCGTCCCACCTGCGGGCGCTGAGTTCGCCGGATGAGGCGGTTTTTTACACCTCGGGGCGCACGAGCAACGAGGCTGCCTTTTTGTACCAACTGTTTGTCCGTGAGTTTGGGACCAACAATCTCCCCGACTGCTCCAACATGTGCCATGAGTCCAGCGGCGTCGCACTTTCCGACGCCCTCGGATTGGGCAAGGGGTCAGTGACTTTGGAGGACTTCTCGCACGCGGAGGTGATCCTCATCCTCGGCCAGAATCCGGGAACGAATCATCCCCGGATGCTTTCGGCTCTGGAGAAAGCCAAGGCGAAGGGATGCCTGATTGTGTCGGTGAACCCTTTGCCGGAGGCGGGTTTACTTGGGTTTAAGAATCCGCAGAAGTTGAAGGGCGCGTTGGGGATCAATACGCCGCTCACGGACTTGTTTTTGCCGGTCCGGATCAATGGCGACATGGCGCTTTTGAAGGGCGTGATGAAGCTGCTGCTGGATGCGGAGCGGAGCGCGCCGGGGACGGTGTTTGACCGTGAGTTCATCCGCGAACACACCCGGGGGTATGAGGCTTTGGAGCGGGAGTTGGATGCGGTGAATTTTGCGGAAGTTTTGGAGGCGAGTGGATTGCGCATGGAGCAAATCCAGGAGTTGGCTGGGCTGTTGCGGACGAAACGGCGGATTATTGCGTGTTGGGCGATGGGTTTGACTCAGCAGCGCAACGCGGTGGCGACGATTCAGGAGGTGGTCAACCTGCTGCTGCTCAAGGGAAGCATCGGCAAGGCGGGGGCGGGGACCTGTCCGGTGCGTGGTCACAGCAATGTGCAGGGCGATCGGACGATGGGGATTTATGAAAAACCTTCGGAGGCCTTTTTGGACAAGATCCGCCAGGTGTTTGGCTTTGAGCCGCCGAGAAAGCACGGTTGGGACGTGGTGGATTGCATCAAGGCGATGCATGAGGGGAAGGGGAAAGTGTTCATCGCCATGGGGGGCAATTTCCTCTCGGCAACGCCCGACACGCTTTTTACGGCGGAGGCGCTAAGGCGTTGCAAGCTGACGGTGCATGTGTCTACGAAGCTGAACCGGAGCCACTTGGTGCACGGGAATGAGGCGCTGATTTTGCCGACTCTGGGACGCTCGGACGTGGACTGGACGCGTGGGGAGCGGCAGTTTGTGACCTGCGAGAACTCGATGGGGGTGGTGCAGGCGTCGAAGGGATCGCTCCGGCCCATTTCGGAAGATTTACTGAGCGAGCCCGAGATTGTGGTTCGGATGGCGCGCGCGACGTTGCCGCAAAGCCGGGTGGATTGGCAGACGCTGGGTTCCCATTACGATCGGATTCGCGAGGCGATCGAGAAGACGATTCCGGGTTTTGAAAACTACAATGTCAGGGCGAGGCAGCCGGGCGGATTTTATCTGCCCAATCCGAATCGCGAGGGGCGGTTTTCAACGGCCAGCGGGAAGGCGGAGTTTCGCGTGGCGCCGCTGACGTATCCTCGTCTGGGGGCGCAGGAGTACCTGATGATGACCATCCGCAGCCACGACCAGTTTAACACGACCATCTACGGATTGGACGACCGCTACCGTGGGGTGTACCACGAACGGCGGGTGGTCTTTATGAATGCGGACGACGCCCGGGAGGACGGTCTTCGGGAGGGGGATGTGGTGGATTTGATCAATGAAACCGATGGGGTGGAGCGGGTTGCGCGTCGTTTTCTGGTTGTTCCGTACCCGATTCCGCGACGCTGTCTGGCGACGTATTTCCCCGAGACAAACGTGCTGGTTCCCATCAGCAGCGTGGCAGAGCGCAGCAACACCCCCGTTTCGAAGGCGGTGGTGTTGCGGTTGCGCAAATCAGCCTGAGCATCCAAGGGCCCGGGGGGGAGGTTGCCCCCCCGCCGGCTCACTTTTTGGGTGCGTAATCCTTCCACGCCCATTCGAGGGCTTGGGGGAGAAGCTGCGGGCGAGCGTTGCCGACTCCGTGTCCGGAGTTGAGGCAGAAGAGATACTGGTAGCGGTAGCCCTTGGCACGGAGGACTTTGGCCATCCGGTGATTGCCCTCCACCCAGTCGTGCATGTCGTCGCGCATGACGTTTGGGTTCAAATTGTCCCTGTCGCCGACGCACATCCAAATCTTGAGCGGTTTGGGGGCGCTGTTGGGAATGAGCGTCGAATGGTAGCCCCAGGCGCCATCCGGGGTTTCCGGGTTGAAGGGCCATTGCTGGTTCACGAAGGTGCCCGAGAGCGAGATGACCCTGCGAAACAGGTCTGGTCGGTACCAGGCCATCGTGAATGCGGCAGCCGCCCCGGAGCTGGTCCCCATCGTGGCGCGCCCTTCGGGATCCTTGGTGAAGCGGACGCCATAATTCTTTTCCACCAAGGGAAACACTTCCTCTTCGATGAACTCTGCAAAAAGCGGGGAAAGCGTGTCGTATTCGCGGCCGCGCTCGTGTCCTTGGGCGTCGCCTCCGCCGTTTTGGATCATGACGGCGACGAGTTGGGGAAT